>NZ_JAJAEF010000004.1:0-282037 GCF_020447145.1 Shewanella sp. SR1
TAGCATAAGTCTTGGCATGGCTTGAGGTTATGGTTACTTTTGGCGAAGCAAATTATAACGTCTTGCCATGCTGTCTAAAAATCACTCTCGAAAGATCAACAGCCCCTAGTCTTTTAAAACAAAAACTTGGGCAAGTCTTTATCCCAAAACATCAAAAGCACTACGACTCAGTTTGCCCCTAAAGTCTGAGTGACAATGAAGATCAGCGTATCTAACTGTTCGTCTATTGAATGAATCCACAAAGTCTCGCCGCGTTGAATTAAAGCAGCGGCATCATACGCGATGGCAAATAGCTGAATACCTATTGGTAACTAAAGCGTGTCATCATTGGTTACACCTGCGATATTGCAACTGTAACCACAGTCCAATATGTTCAGTTCATCAGACTGTTATGCGACAAATCCACACTCAGTGATGTGCCGCGCTAAATACTGCCGTCTGTTTTGACAAACGAACACCAGCCCCCTGTTTCGCCAAGGATTTTCAACATTTGATAAAGGACTAAAATCACATGCTCAATATGCTAAATCCGCTACGTAACACGTTGGCTTTATTGATGTTCGGCTGTTGTTATACGGGAGCAGTATCAGCCGCGACTGCCACTCAAGATGATGTGGCGCAAAATGACAGCATTAGCCGCGTCGAGCACGGGCTTTCCAGCTTAGTGGTTGCTAAAGGCGCCTCAGCGCAAAAGATGAACCTTGTGGATCGGATGCACTATTATCGGGTGCCAGCGGTCAGTATTGCGGTCGTCAATAATGGCCGCATTGAATGGGCTCGGGCTTATGGCGTCAATATTGCGGGAAAAGACGGTACTGAAGGTGCGCAAAGTACAACACCAACAACATTATTTCAGGCCGCATCCATCAGTAAATCCCTCACCGCAATGGCAGCATTGCATCTGGTTGAACAAGGAAAACTGCAACTGGACGGTGATATCAATAACCAATTGCTCAGCTGGAAGCTGCCTGACAATGAATTTACCAAAGAGCACAAAGTCAGCCTACGACAATTGCTTAACCACAGTGGCGGCATCAATGTTCATGGCTTTAAAGGTTATGCCGATGGCCAGCCTCTGCCCGACTTACTGGCCGTGCTAAACGGTGTTGCTCCGTCCAATACCGATGCGATTCGGGTCGAAGCCGTACCAGGCACCCAATGGAGCTATTCTGGTGGTGGTTACACTATCGCCCAATTGATGATGATTGAGGCCAGCAAACAGGATTTTCCGCAATTGCTGCAACAAACCCTCTTTTCTCCTTTAGATATGCAGCACAGTTTCTTCGCACAAACCTTACCAGCCGAAGCGCGCAGCAATGCCGCTGCAGGACATGATGAAAATGGCGCTGCAATTGCGGGTCTGTGGCATCAAAACCCCGAGCTGGCGGCAGCAGGTCTGTGGACGACGGCGACGGATTTAGCCAAAGTCATCATTGAAGTGCAACAGTCGGAGGCGGGAACGTCCAATAAAATACTCTCAACGGATATGACCAAAACCATGTTAACCCGAGTATTGGGTGAAACCGGCCTTGGCTTTTTTGTTGAACAACTGCCAGACCGGATAAGCTTTAGCCATAGTGGCGGCAATGAAGGCTTCCGCAGCCAATTATATGGTTATACCCAAACCGGACAGGGAGCAGTTGTGCTGACCAACGGCGATAATGGTGCCGCCTTAATAAAGGAAATTCTGGCCAGTATTTCAGCAGAATATGACTGGCTAGAATTTAAAGTGACAGAAAAGTAAGCGGCTTAAATGAGGTATTAAATAACAGCACATTGAGCAGTAATGCGAAGAGAAACAGTACATTGCCAGACGCCAGACTAAAACCCCTTTAGCTGGCGGCTCACTTTAAAATAGCGGCGGAAAAATCGCAGCGATGATCGCCACAGAAAGCGCGAATAAGCCTTAACTCATTCAATTAGCAGGTAAAAAGATAAGCCTGTTATTTATGATTAGGCAAACCAGCGCTTCATTTTTGCAAACAACGACTGACGGTAAAAAGGCTCGGCTTTTTCAACACAAAACTGTCCGAGGGGTTCTTGAACATCTGCGCGCATTTGATGCACTTTCACCTCCCAACTATTGGGGTCCATTTTGCGCTGCATTCTATCCACATCTGCCCTGATCCGGCTAAAATCATCGGCATTGTCAGCGACAAACTGCACCATCAAACAGAGCGCATGATCTGTGCAACTCCTACCAAAGTTCAACGAGTTGGACTCGATAAGATAGGCTTTCTGGACACGCTTATAGTTTGAGAGTATTTCCTTTAACTCCGCAAAAATGGGCAGTTCCTCACTGAAGACTTTGCCCAGAATAACCAGTGCGCCCCTTTGTTCCACCAAAGAAAAATCCGGCAATAGCATGTAGCGGATCTCATCTTCATCTAAGGTTTTCGACATATTACTGTTGGGATTCAGCGCCATATCATTGCCCGACTGCAATAGCAGCTGAAAAATCGTGGCCGCTTCGAGTTCCATCACGCCATGGTACTCAGTGCCTTCGCTTTTCATCAGCTCAATGGCTTTATCAACCGCGATTTGAGAGGTAAAAATAGGGGTGAAAGGATGATCGCTGCCATCTTCTAAGGGGATATACCATTGCTTGATGCTGATCGCGATAGCACCATCGCCCGCCTGCGGCGCATCCTCGCTACCCTCACTCAAGATAAAGAGTTTTGCTTGGCTCAATTGCTGATAAAACGCCTCAGCGTGCGCATTATTGCTTAATGCCTTTTCAAAACATTGTTCGAGTGGATTGGTCGCTTCTAAGTGGTACAGCATTGACAAACATCCTTTTATTTAGCAGTTCAGTCCTTTCTTATCAAAGCGTTAAAATACTTTAAGCAATTCAATTAACACTGAACAGATAATATCGAGCGGGCATATTAAAACATTGAGCGCGAGGGATCTAGTACGCCCAGCCTACCTCTCTTTATGTTTATGCTTGCCATCAATGAAGACTGAGCGACAGATCAGAACGAGGGATCACACCTAAAAACTACAGTCTTAAGCCCCAAACATCGAAGGCATCACGACTCAGTTGCTCCCTAAATTCTGGGTGAGCGATGGCGATCAACGCTTGTGCCCGTTCGCGCAGTGAACGACCGCGTAGATTGGCGGCGCCGTATTCGGTCACAATGTAATGCACATGGGCCCGAGTGGTGACAACCCCTGCGCCAGGTGATAACACGCTGGCAATGCGAGAAAGCGTTCCTCCCGCGGCAGTGCTGGGCAGCGCAATAACAGAACGACCACCTTCAGATAACCCTGCTCCGCGGATGAAATCCATCTGGCCCCCGACACCAGAATAGATTTTAGTGCCAATGGAATCAGCACACACTTGGCCTGAAAGGTCGACCTGCAGCGCCGAGTTAATCGCCATCACATTGGGATTTTTACGGATAATGGCCGTGTCGTTGACTTGCTCTATGTCCATAAAGATGACCGCAGGATTATCATCAACATAGTCGTATAACTTTTGACTACCCAAAGCAAATCCTGTGACGAGTTTCCCCGGATAAAAACGCTTCTTGCTGTTGTTAATCACGCCCTTTTCAACCAGTTGTAATATACCGTCAGAAAATAGCTCAGTGTGGACGCCTAAGTCTTTATGTTCGGTTAAGCAAGACAACACTGCATCGGGGATCGCACCTATACCCATTTGCAAACAATCGCCATTACGCACCAATTGGGCAACATTTTTACCGATCGCCAAACTCACCGCATCCCCCGTCGCGAAGGAATGAATGGGCAACGCCGCGCTCTGCTCATACACAGCGGCAAAACGGTCGATATGGATAAAGCTGTCACCATGGGTGCGTGGCATTTGTGGATTAATATGAGCAATGATCTTACCCGCGACTTGGCAAGCTGCGAGCGTTGCTTCAACCGAAATGCCTAAGGAACACATGCCATGCTTATCGGGTGGCGACACTTGGATAATTGCGGTATCAATTTTTTGCTCGCCGGAACGAAATAACTTAGGCACTTCAGACAGGAAAATCGGCACGTAATCCGCATCACCACTTTGCAATAATGCCCGCGTCGGCAGACCACCGAAAAAACATCGATGACGTAAATGCCCCTGTAAACTCGGATGGCTTAAGGATTCAGCGCCTTCGGTATGTAACTGTAATAAGGTGAGATTGTCTTTAGTGAGTGCGTGCTGCGCCAACGCATCGAGTAAAATCCGCGGCGTGGCGCCCATGGAATGCGTCCACAGCGTCTCGCCACTTTGAATTAATGCAACGGCTTCGAGCGCGCTATGACAAATGATTGCAGGCATAATGAATTCCCTTCCCTAAGCATGATGGCGGCAATGGCCCTAGCAGTAGTGTAAGGGATATCCTAATTAAGCAATATCGATTTCAATGGCTTAGCGCGACTGTTTATCTATAGTTTGCGCTATATCAAACTCTGGATTATTAATTGGATCTCAAAATACACATTCAACCTATTTTGGCACTAGAGGGTAATAAAGCCTCTGGCTAAAATGCTTTGCAACAGTTTGATTAGGGATAACACCAATAATCCCGTATTAGGTTATCCCCATCAGCACTCAGCCTTACCAAATATATATCACTTTACCAATAATCAAGTCTTGAGGAATAAACCCAAAATATCGACTATCTAAGCTATTGTCTCTGTTATCACCCAAGACGAAATACTGACCAGCGGGAACTAACCATTCACCCCTTAATGTGTTTTCTTGCACATAATAGCGATCAACCAGTTCTTTCTGATGGCGGAGTAATAATACCTGATAGTGAATATCATCCAGCGACTCTTGGTAAACGGCTTGAGTCTCAGTACTGAACTCGGGTAATAAGGTTTTATCGATAAGATCGTATTGAGAGCCCAATCCTGCACAAGCTTCCCTCGATACATCGCAGGCTTTCTGCACAAAAATGGTTTTGTCGCGATAGATAATCCTATCGCCGGGTAGACCAATTACACGTTTTACATAATCAATTGCCGGGTTTGCAGGGTATTGAAATACCAATATATCCCCTCTTGCGGGTGTTACCGATGGCGTCGACTTAGCCAGTTGAAAACCTAAATATCGATAGTTACCAAAACCATACTTGCTCACCAACACATGATTGCCGGGCGCTAACGTCGGCTTCATGGAAGAGGCCGGAATACTAAAAGGCTCAAAGAAAAAACCTCGTAACACAATCAGCGGTAACATCATCAAAGCGTAACTCGCTAACACTATCCACCAGCGAGCATACCAGCGGCGGGGTTGAGTAATATCGTAACGACGGGCGATCATAAACCCGTGAATGGGACAAATAACAATAAATAACCAAGAGAGGTAAATATGTTGAAGCCAAGCCATATTCCCCGACTTAAATGGGAAGTAATTGGAGTGTAAAAATACATCCACGGCCGCGATAATCAGCGCACCAATAAAATATCGAATAAAATATTTAAATTGATTAACGTATAAAAATACAAACGGCTGAAAAAATAGGCCTAATAATATTGCGAGCCAAGCTTTTGGCTTCCATTGAATATCCAATTGAACTCCGTTTCACCCTAGATTTGGAAAACGGCATCATAATTCACTGCCTAACCTAGCACAACCTCATTCCCTGTCGCTGATAGCCTGCCATGCGACTATCAGCATACTGATGATAATATTAATCTAGACGCTTAGAGAATCTCATACTGGCGATAAATAGCCCGATACAGGTAAAACCTATCATCCACAGGGCATCAAATTGCAGATCCATCACTTGGGCATCGCGTAGCACTATGGCCCGTGACATGCGCATAAAGTGGGTTGCGGGTAAGGCTTCGGCAATCCACTGCGCCGCGATGGGCATGGCTTCGTAGGGGAACATAAACCCCGACAATAGAATCGATGGCAGCAGGATAAATACCGTCATTTGCATCGATTGCAACTGGGTTTTCGCTATGGTCGAAATCACTAATCCTAAAGTTAAACTGGCGCAAATGAACAACATAGCGGCAAGGGCGATGGAGTCGATTCCGCCACGAATCGGCACATCAAACAACAAATGCCCTGCGCTCAGGATAATGGTCACTTGCACAAAACCGACGATCACATAGGGCACGATTTTACCCAGCATCAACTCCAGCGGCCGCACTGGCGTAGTGATCAAAAACTCCATATTGCCCTGCTCGCGCTCGCGCACTATGGCGGCGGAGGTGAACATCACCATGGTCATAGTCAAAATCACGCCCAGCAGGCCGGGCACGATATTGACTACAGAGCGTTGCTCGGGATTAAAATATTGCACCACTTCAAAACTCGGCATCACGGTTTTTTGCGCTCTCCCTGCGACTTCATCCAGCGGCATTTGCCTAAGGCTACGAATGGTTGAGGCGACAACCGTATCAGAACCGTCCACCAGCCATTGCCCGACGGGCTGAGCTAAATATTGCTGACCCGCAAAGCTTGGGTGACGCACTAAGCGCTCATCGAGATCGGCGGGCAAATACAGCACAGCTTTAACTTCGCCGCGAGTGATCGCCGCCTCTGCCTCGGCCGCACTTAAATAACGCTGTTTAAAATCCACCACCTGCGTCGCTTCCACCGCCTGCACCAATGAGCGGCTGTAGGCAGAATCGCTCAAATTTACCAGCCCCGCGGGCAGATGGCGCGCATCGGTATTGATGGCATAACCAAACAACATCAGTTGCACCAGCGGGATCATGACTATCATGCCAAAGGTCATACGATCCCGTGATAATTGCCGCAGCTCTTTGACGACAATTGCAAAAATTCTACGCCACATGGTCAGTTGCTCCCTTGGACACCCCAGCCAAACGCTCGCCGGTGCAAGTGACAAACACATCCTCTAGGCTAGCGCGCACTTCTTCCATCGTACGGCTGGCAACCCGAGGTTTAAGCCAAGCGAGCGGATCTTCAATATCGCTGCGCACTAACACCCGTAAACGACTGCCGATTTGCGCCGCCGATAATACCGCGGACTCGCTGATCAATGATTGCTTTAAATTGCGTAAATCATCCCCTGAAATTTCAACCACCCGAGCGCCCATCGCCGCCATCAGCTGCTGGGGTGAACCGTCGGCGCGTTTTATCCCCCGCTCTAAAATCGCCAGACCGTGGCAACGCTCGGCTTCATCCATATAGTGAGTCGACACAAGAATCGTGGTGCCTTGGGCGCAGAGATCGAATAAGCGCTCCCAAAACTCGCGCCGATTCTCGGGATCGACCGCCGAGGTCGGCTCATCGAGAAACAGCAATTCGGGGTGATGCAAGGTCGCCGCCGCTAAGGCCAAACGCTGTTTCTGGCCGCCACTCATGGAGCCTGCCATTTGTTTTTCTCGGCCGACTAAATCGTACAGCGTGACTAACTCGGCTATCCGCAGCTTTGAGGCTCGGCGGTTCAAACCATAAATTTGCGCGACAAATTCTAAGTTTTCCCGCACCGAAAGATTGTCGTACAGGGAGAATTTTTGCGTCATATAGCCGATGCGGCGACGCAGTTTTTCCTCGGCGCCGGGTAAGGTTTCACCCAAGACGCGGATTTCCCCCGACGTTGGGCTCAGCAGCCCAGTCAACATGCGGATTGATGTGGATTTTCCGCAGCCATTGGGGCCAAGAAACCCATAAATGGTTCCCTTGGGAATGGCGAGGTCGAGATTCTCCACCGCATTGACGCCGCCAAAGGCGCGGGTCATGCCTTGGGTCTCGATAGCAAAATCGGCGTGGCTCATGGCTGTTTCACTTTTTGTTGCACTTTTGGCTGCACATCGAGTTCCACAGCTAATGCCATGCCCGTCGGCAAATCCTGACCCTCGGCAGAAATAGTAATATCTGTCAGATACATCAGCCGCGCTCGATCACGCTCATTAAGCGCATAAAATGGCGTGTAAGCAGGTTGACTGCGGATATTGCGCACTGTGCCAGTAATCGGTATCTCGCGGCCATCCACAAGAATATTGACGCTATCACCGGCCTTCACTCTGTCTAACCAAGTCGCGGGCAGATAAACCCGCACATAGGGATCCTCACTCGCCAGCAAACCAATCAACTGAGTACCCGCCGCAATGCGATCGCCTACACGCCAAGGTAGCGTATCGACAACGGCGTCACGCGCCGCCACTAAGCTCAAGTCGGCTAAGGCTTTTTGTTCGATGGCGACACTGGCGCTGGCGGCGGCCACCGCGGCTTTAGCTTGTTCTAGCTGTTCACTACGGGTGCCATTTTCTAATAGGCGCAAGCTTTGCTCCGCCTCGGCTTGCTTGGCTAAACTGGTATCCCGCGCCGCACGGGCGGTATCTAAATCCGCTTGGCTCAGCACTTTGGTGGCATACAAACGGTTGGTACGCTCAAAGGCTCGCTGCGCTTCCTTCACGCTGGCATTTGCCCCGTCGAGCACGGCCTTGGCGCGTTCTATATCCTCTAAACGCGCACCAGTCACCGCCTCAGAAAGTTTAGCCTTGGCCTGTTCAAGCTCGGCTTGACGCAGGGCAAGGCGCGCATTGGCCGAAGTCGAATCGAGTGTGAGTAGCACTTCGCCCGCCTTAACCTGCTGACCTTCAACCACATTTACCTGAGTAATCAACTCACCCACGGGCGCGGTCAGTGTCAGCCTGTCACGCTCGACTGTGCCAAGGACGCTCGGCGACTCTTGGGTACAAGCCGCTAACAGCAGCAAACAGCCTAAAACGACACCTGTCGCGACTCTTTTAATTAACGCGGTTTGATTAGTTAACTTATTATTGCTTAACTTGCTGTTGCTTAACTTGCTGCTACTTAACCTGTTGTTACTTGAGTTGTTTTTACTGAAACGATTGCGACTAAAATCTTGGTCATTCAACATCGTTAAACCTTTCGTTGAGCTCATGACTGGCTCCTTGGTTCACATAACAGTCCCTGCGTAAAAACCTGCATATTGTGCAGAGCTAAGCGCTGCAAAAGCGCAGCATCGGCATCAAAAAAGCCGAACTGACGCATTAATACGGGCGGGGCAATAAGCGGAAATACCATAAGACTTACAAAACTTAGCCGTGCTAAATCGGGGTCGACGCCCTCTTTTAATAATCCTGAATTAACTAAGGTGGATTCGAGCCATTGCCGCGACAGAGTTAACACTTGCTCAAATACAGACAAGATAATCCGATAGGGTTCTGAGCCATCGCCCTCCTGCAACACCCGTATAATCAGCCGTGGCAAGCCAGGGTTGGGCGCCATAACGCGATAGTAGGTCTGCATGATTTCGCCGACATTATTAGGCGCTTCAACTGCAGATATTTCGCGTAAGCGGGTTAATACGGGCTCAAGGGTTTCCCGCACCATTTGTTCGAACAAACCCGCTTTCGAACCAAAATAGTAACGGATAAGTGCAGCATCGACCTCGGCTTCGCGGGCGATTTCACGGGTAGACACTGTAGGATAACTGCGATGACTAAAGAGACTTAAGGCAGCGGTTATTAAGCGTTGACGCGCGTCTGAGTTTCCCTTCGGACGACCGAGAATGGGCGACGACTCGGGTTGGGCAGTAAATGGAACAACGCCCCTAGGACGACCGGGAATAAGCGACATGGCAGGCTCCAGCAAAATTCATCTACTGATGAATATACTGAAACGCCGCGTAAAAAGGCAGCAGTTAAATTCCTCATTTTCATTGGTATTGAGGAATTTAACCCTAAAGCGTCAAGACTAAAATTTATGCACCTTTGACTATGGCACCTAAACGGCTGACAAATTGCTGCACGGCTTCGACTGTGTCAAAGCTAAAGGCAAGTCCATAGTGGGTTTCGGTGAGACTCTTATGCAAACGCTTTGGAAAACGAGTCATCTCCGCATTGTGGAAATAATCGTATTTGGCATGCACGCCTGCAATGGTGGCGAGTTCGCCAGAAAAAACCTCAAATGCGGGCCGAATAATCAAGTTCGGTGATTTACCGTCGAGGTGTAAATAGAACGCCTCTTTGGTGTCTGGGAGCATGTATTCGGTAATGTTTTTTATGGTGAAATTAGTGCGGCATTGCAATCCACTTAAGCAGCTCACCATCTCATTATGTTCTATCGCCAAACTTATTCTCCCTTATCTCTTTAATCCTGCCCAAGTCGCATTGCATCTCGTATTTCAGCCCATCGCTCAATCATTGTTTGAATCGCTGTTTCTATTAGTAATTCAACCAATGGTTCAAATCTGTGGTTCAATCAATGGTTAAATCAATGCTTCAATCAATGACCTAAAAGCTGACATATCATAAATGCGTGCAAGCTTGGCAGTATGGGTATTCATCACGTTGATGCTACTTTAACTCAGCTCAGCCTAATCGGTTTACGCTGTAAATGCACTAAGCTGATGTCGATCTCACAAAGCGAGTGGCTAAGTTTAGCGGATTTATCCAAAAAACCTTTATATACAGAACGATAAACCTATTAACTCAAACGCAAAGCCAATGTCACAGAAAATTCTTTTGCGTAATCGAGCCATGATTTCAAACACCATAAAACACAGTACCATTTATTAGTCATTGCTTATCATCACCTTATCGCCCTCGATATTGACATTAAAACGTATGCTTTAAAATACTGCCATGCTATTCAATTGTATGGTGATTTTTTTACTTGCCAGCTCAAAATGTTGCGTCTAGGTTAAGAAGCTTGAGTTAAGTCCTGTTGATAATGGCTAAGTTACGGCAATCACATCGGCTGCCAACCTAAACTAGCGCATTCACCCTATCCGTCGTATTCAGGCCTTAAATCATGTTCTACCCAAAGTGAGTAACCCGCGCCTATGGCGCATATAACCCGAGCCATGTCAGCCGATTTAACGCTAAATTACGGCAAATCCTTAGCATTAACCGATTTGCCCTAAACAGTCGCAACGGACTGCGCGGCCACTATCAACAAGACCAACAACACGAGATATACCCATGAAGATCAAAAAAGCCCTCATGCTCTTGGGTCTGTTAGCTGTCAGCCCAGCGACATTAGCTGCAACCGGAGTTGCCTTTATCCACGGTACGGGTCACCAGACCAATGCCTTAGCCGATTACTGGACGCCCGAATTTGTTAACTCAGTGCGCCAAGGCATCCCAGTGCCAAACAATTACACAGTGATCAACTGCGACTTTGACCAATATATGTGGGAAGAAAGCGCCGCAGGTTGTCTGGCGACCCAGCTCAATAGCTTTATCCAAGCCAAAAATATCGACGACTTAATTCTGCTGACCCACTCCAATGGTGGCAACGTAGTGCGGTGGATTTTATCTAACCCCACGTGGGACAGCCGTTATCCTGCGGTGATCAACGCCACCTCAAAGGTTATCGCCCTCGCCCCATCCAGTGCTGGTACGCCGCTCGCCGATGCGGTGAACCAAGGTAATGTGTTCGAAACCAGCTTAGGCTGGCTCTTAGGCTATGGCAGCAATGCGGTGAAACAACAGCAAGTGGGTTGGATGGCAAACTACAACAACACTATGCTCTACGGCACTGCAGGTCGCCCATCGCTGGGTAAACCCTTCGAAGTCGTGGTGGGCTCAGATGTTGATTCCGCCATTTGGGACAGCGACAGTTACTGCGCGGGTTACCAATACCAAGTCGCGCTCGAAACCACTCAAAACTGGCTCGATAGCTGCTCCGACGGCTTCTTAAATTGCAGCTCGCAAAAGGCAGCTGGCACAGTCTGGTTTATCGATAAACAAAAGACCCGTGGCCAAGAACCCCTAAGCCATCAGCAGAGCCGCCGTGCGTGTTTCAATTTAGACACGCTGATCCGCAACCATATTTAAGGAGCACTAAGATGCACACACTCAGCAAACTTGCCAGTGTCTTGGCGCTAAGCGGACTGCTCGCAGCCTGCCAAGATGAAGCCACACCTATAGATCCCAAAACCAATGCCAGCCCTATGTACGCCAAAGGGTTAACCCTAGCCGCACCGAGCGATACTGATCTCGTCGATAGCAATATTGCCAGTCCAACACTGGCGCCCATTAACACCAGTACGGACTACATTAGCTTTATCACCCCTTTGTATGGCGAGTATCAGGCAAGCGCGCCGCAGCTTGAACAAGCCAGCCAAAGTGACGAGTATTGGGTCAATGTAACGGGCGCGCAGCTTAATGCGGGCGTGGGCCTCACCATGAGCCAAGCGTCGAGCCTAGTGCGCATTGCGCCTCGGGGCGATACCAGTTCTGGCGCCTTAATGCATGCAGAGGCTATTGCCCCTGAGCGCGTACAAATTCAGCGCGTTAGCCCTAATCAGTCACCCCAAGGCAAAGCGGCCAACAGCAGCGGGATAAACACCAATGAGTCATTGGTCAAATCGATGGCCAACGCCGATGCCCTTGCTAGCGCAGGATTAACCGATGATTCCAGCGCACTGCAAATGTCGGCGAAAGCCACACCGGGCCAATATCGCCTGCAGGTCAGTCAGCCGTTAACGCCAAGCGCCAACTACTTAGTCAATGTGAAGGAAAAAGGCTCGCCCTATCAACTGAGTGTCAAAGCCTCCTCCGCTATCGCGGCTGATGCGCAAACCCTTGGGCTTGAACTCGCACTCAGCCAAAGTGATAACACCTTCGTGCCGCAGGCAACACTCAAGCAAGCCGATGGCGATATGCAACCACTGACGATGGTAAAACAAGGTGAGACATGGCAAGCGGTGATCCCCGCGGGCGTGGCACTTTCGAGCAGTAATGCGGGTTTCAGTGAAGTTGAAATTACAGTGCAAACCCAAGTCGATGGCCGCCCAGTGCAGCGCACGGTCAAATCTGTCTTTAAGTCCTATGTCAATTCGGCGAGCATCAAGCCCGAAGTGCTCACGGTTTGGGATAAAGGTTTGCCTAACCAAATCAACTTTGAGTTATCGGTCGCCGAGGCGGGACGTTTTGGCTTAAGTGGCACGTTAACCGGCACCAATGCCGAAGGTCAAAAGGTGGCGATTCTACGTACCCAAGCGGCTAATTGGCTGACCCCAGAGTCGCCAAAGTTAAAGCTGATGTTAGATCCTAAGCTCATCCAAGCCTCGGGTTTACAGCCGCCATTCGAACTCAATGAGTTAGAACTGCAAGATCAAGGGCAAATGGCCAGATTAAGCTATCAAGCCACGGCATTGATCTTAACCCGCTAACATTAAGCTGCTGATATTAAGGAGCAGATAGAAGACGCGGGCTTTAAATGCCAATGTTAAACCAGAGGCGAGGCTCATCTGCTCAAGTTAGCCCGCCCGAGTTTTCTCTCTAATTGAAAAGTGCCCATAGTGGGCACTTTTCCATTGTTGATATTTTGCTAATAAACAGCCAAAAGCCGCTGCGTTATTTAACATTCAGTATAAAGCACAAACTGTTGACAGAAAAATGACAAGCCGAAGATGATTACCCATAGCTGCCATGAATAAAATTTACATTGATTATCAAGGGTTATTCCTTTTAAATAACAAATGTAATAGGCATAATGTCAAGGCTTTGACATCAAACCTTAGGCTGACAACAGCCCAGCACTTACCATAAAAACATAACAAAAATATAACTATAAGAGTGGTAACTAACGGTACGTTTTCCCACAGTACGCTAGCCAATACTCAATAAATGGACATCGTTATGAGTGACAGCACATTTTTCTTTGGTGAATGGCAAATCAATCCCAGCGCCAATAGTCTGCTCCTTGGCAAACAAGTCAAACAACTTGAGCCCAAGGCGATGGATGTGCTGCTGTTTCTCTGTCAACGGGCGGGCGAAGTCGTCAGCAGTGATGAAATAGTCAGCCACTGCTGGCCGGGTGTTGATACTGGCGACAATCCACTACACAAAATTATCAATCAGTTACGTAGAGCATTAGGCGATAGCGCCACCGATCCCACCTATATAGAAACCATACGCAAACGCGGCTATCGCACCTTAGCCGAAGTGCGTTTTCCTATCGGCCACGAAGCCACCGCCAGCCCGCAAAGTTGGCAAGGCGGCTCGCCCTTTCCGGGTCTGCAAGCCTATAACGCTAACTATGCCGAGGTGTTTTTTGGTCGCAGTGAACAAATCAGCACTTTGCTTAACCGTATCAGCCAGCAAATCATCTATGGTCGTGCCTTCTGTCTGATTTTAGGCCCAAGTGGCAGCGGTAAATCCTCCCTGATAAATGCCGGTGTTGTGCCCAATTTAATGAAGGGCGGCGGCTATAACGGCATTGGTGTCGCGTCATTCAGCAGCTTAGATTTTGCCGATGTGAGTAAAGGGCAACTGTTAACCGATCTTGCCAGCGCTATGCTCGACTGGGAAATCAACGACACCCCAGTATTCGAAGGCATGAGTGCCGATACTCTGGCAGTTCAACTCGTCGATGATATCCAAGGCGTAATCAACCAGTGCACCCAAGCGCTCAAGGCTAAACCCTTTTCCAATCCGTTTTTTGCCTTGTTTATCGACCGATTAGAAGTGTTGCTCTCATCACCGCTATTTAGCGACACCGAGCGCACAGTATTTGTTGAACTGCTGGAGCAACTCGCCACCTCTAAGGCCGTGATTATTATCAGTGCCTGTCGCAACGATTTTTATCCTTTACTTGTGGGCTACCCAAGCTTAATGGCCGGCAAATCCCGCGGCGCACACTTTGACTTAGCGCCGCCGACACGCACTGAACTGTTGCAAATGATCCGCCTGCCCGCGGTGGCCGCCAACTTAAGCTGGGAAGTTGACAGCGAAACCGCAATGCCGCTCGATGAAATGCTCTGCAGCGACGCAGCCAGTAACCCAGATGCACTGCCCATGTTGCAATACACTCTGCAGGCCTTGTATTTGCAGCGCAGCGCCGACGATAAGTTATTAGTCTCGGTTTATCATGCGCTTGGCGGTATTGAAGGGGCGATTGGTAAAAATGCCGAGCAAGCGATTTCCCATTTAAGCGATGCCGAAAAAGCCAGTCTGCCACGGATTTTATCCCTGCTAGTCACCTTGCGCGAAGATGAAAAGTCCATCACCAGCCGCACCGCCCGCTGGTCGCAGCTGCAAAGCACCGCCGAAACCGCCCTAGTGCAAGCCATGGTCGATAGCCGCTTATTCGTGTCGCATCTGCAAAATGGTGAACCCTGTTTTAGCATCGCCCACGAAGCCCTGCTGCGTCGTTGGCCACGGGCGACGGCTTGGATTAGCGAACATAGCGACAGCTTGAGTATTAAGAGTCGCCTACAGCATCTTTCAACACGCTGGCTCAGCGAAGCCAAACACAGCGCCTATCTACTCGCTGAAGGTAAACCTTTAAAAGAAGCCCAAAGCCTCAGCCAAAATCCGTTATTCGATTTAGACGCTCCCGAAACCGCCTTTATCACAGCCTCCACCAAACGCGCCAATATGCTGCGCTGGACGAGGCGCTTAACCGTCACCCTATTATGCGTCCTCACCCTCACTTCCATTATCATGAGTGTGCGCAGCATAGAAGCTGAAAAACTCGCCCTGCAAAAACGCCTCGCCGCCGAAGATTTACTCGGTTTCATGGTGGGCGACTTCGCCGACAAGATGCGCGGCATCGGCCGCATGGACTTACTCGACGGGATCAGCAATAAAGCACTGGAATATTTCAGTGATTTTTCCAATAAAGAGGATGATGCACACTTAAGTTTTGACGCCCGCTTCCAACACGGCCAAACCTTAGAGGCCATGGGCGAAGTGGCATATTCGCGCAATAGAATCGATGAAGCTCGCAGCGCATTACTGGCGGCGCAAGAAAAAATGTTGCCGCTCTTGAGTGTGCAGCCTGAAAACTTAGCCCTACTAAAAACCCTAGGTGCCAATGCGTTCTGGTTAGGGCAACTGCAATATGATGTCAGTGATTGGGCGGCGTCACGCCCTTTTTACGAGCAATACTTAAAATACAGCCAAACCATGTACGCCCTTGCGCCCGAAGATAAAGATGCGCTAATGGAGCTGTCGTACGCCCATAATACTTTGGGCTCGGTTTCAATGAAGCAGCAGGAATTTGCCAAAGCACAGCAAGATTTTGAGGAATCATTAAGACTTAAATTGCTCGCCTTGGCAAAAGCACCTGAGGATAGTCAGCTGATTGCGGATGTGGCGGATACTAGATCTTGGTTAGCGAGTGCTGCCCTCTCTCAGGGTGACTTAAATTCTGCAATCACAATACATAAGCAGCTGCAGGTTGGGTTAGAAGCAATAAGGAAAATAAATAGTGTGGATGGATATCTATTAGACAGACTGGCAAGCAGTTTGAGAAATAGTTCTGATTTATTGGGATATCAAAACCTTACTCAGCAAGCTTTTGATAATGCATTGCAGGGAGAAAGCCTAATGCAGCAGGCTGTAGCTTTAGATCCCGAAAATTCCGCATGGAAAACAAAACTGTATTACCTCAAGTTCCAACTAATGTTGCTTAACGCTACTCTTAAAGATCCTCGTTGTACTTATACACCTGTAACTTTGCAAGCTGAACTTTCAAAAGAAAAGGCTGCTTTTTCTTCCAGTCGTAGATACGGCCCACTGAAAGCTATGCTGCTAAAAAATGCCGCTCAATATTACCAGCTTACTGGGCAGTACCAGAAAAGCTGGGATCTAATAGAAGAAGCAAAAGCTTTACTTACAACATTGATCAATGACGCTCCATATGAATTTAAATATCATGCCAGCATGGCAGAAGTGGAACTACTAAATGCTCAATTATTCAATCAACAACATGATATAAAAGCCATGCAACAGAACTGCATGCGAGCAAAGAATCGACTCATGCAAATTCAGAATAAAGATAGAGATCCCCAATATTTACAACCTTATAGTAGAGCGCTTGACTGTTTAGGGGAACTGGATCGAGATCAAGAACTCGTAAATAGACTAAAACATGCAGGAATACAAAGTATTAAATTTTAACAACACACAAAGGAAATAACAGATGTCAGACAATTATGGACAAGCTCATTATGTTAAAGTCACGGTGGCTCTTGAAAATGGTGAACCTGTGTTCACTTATACAAATGCAGAAGGAAGTGAATGCCCAGGTGATGTGACTATTACTGCTGCTAGCACTATCACTTACCTACTCGATGACCAAACTGGTAAGGGACTTAAATTCGTAGGCGCAGGCTTTTTAACCCCCTTTGATGGCATTATAGATGCTTTGACCCTAAGCAGTGATGGCGCGATATTGCAGATGATCGACCTTGACCACACTTCTGGTACAACTAAGTTTCAGTTTGTACTCACTAATACTAACAATACTTTACTGTTACTTAGCCCTGATCCACAAATCATTAATGATCGTGATTAAAGCGAAAAAAAGCGGGGACAGCCATATCTTTTCGAGATAAGTGCTTCCTGAAATGAGCTCTAAATGCTCTGCCGCTGCGGCAGAGCATTTCTCACAAGACATCCGCTTATCCTCCGTTTTCCCATCACAAAAGCAGGCAAAAGCAGGGACAGCCATGTCTTTTTGTGCTTTGTCCCCTCTTCTACTAGTCTTTAGATTATCTTCACCTTGTCTGTTTGGAGCGAGTCATGACCTCGGCCAGAAGAATGCTTATCGATGCCCATACAACGCCCTTCTATCATGTGATAAATCGCTGTGTCAGAAGGGCTTTTCTGTGCGGTGAAGATAGAAAAGCGGGGACAGCCATGTCTTTTTGTGCTTTGTTCCCTCTTAGTACTAGCCTTTACATTATCTTGATTGCGTCTGTTTGGAGCGGATGATGACCTCGGCCAGAAGAATGCTTATCTATGCTAATACAACGCCCTTCTACCATGTGAGAACGAAAAGCGGGGACAGCCATGTCTTTTTGTGCTTTGTCCCCTCTTCTACTAGTCTTTAGATTATCTTCACCTTGTCTGTTTGGAGCGAGTCATGACCTCGGCCAGAAGAATGCTTATCGATGCCAATACAACGCCCTTCTATCATGTGATAAATCGCTGTGTCAGAAGGGCTTTTCTGTGCGGTGAAGATAAACTCACAGGCCGCAGTTATGAACATAGACGTGGCTGGATTGTCGATAAAATCAAAGCATTATCTGCTATCTTTTGTATCGACATTTGCGCCTATGCAGTGATGAACAACCATTACCATTTAGTACTTAAAATTGATGTTGAGGAAGCAAAAACCTTAAGCCAAAAAGAGGTTATCAGCCGGTGGTGTCAAATCACCAAAGGCCATGCCACTGCCACTAAATATATGAATGGTGATGCCTTAATCGACGGTGAACGCATGTTACTCGATGCCTTAATTGCCGAGTGGCAAGAGCGATTAAGCAGTATTTCTTGGTTTATGCGATGCCTAAATGAAGAGATTGCCCGTAAAGCGAATCGTGAAGATGAGTGTAAAGGCGCGTTCTGGGAAGGCCGTTTCAAATCCCAAGCTTTGCTAGATGAGCAAGCCTTACTAGCCTGCATGATGTACGTGGATTTAAACCCTATTCGAGCAGGGATTGCCGGCTCTTTACAATCTTCTGATTTTACATCAATTAAAAATCGAGGACAGCCATATCTTTTCGAGATAAGTGCTTCCTGAAATGAGCTCTAAATGCTCTGCCGCTGCGGCAGAGCATTTCTCACAAGACATCCGCTTATAATCCGTTTTTTGTCGATAAGGATAAAGCTGAGACAGCCATGTCTTTTTGTGCTTTGTCCCCTCTTCTACTAGTCTTTAGATTATCTTCACCTTGTCTGTTTGGAGCGAGTCATGACCTCGGCCAGAAGAATGCTTATCGATGCCAATACAACGCCCTTCTATCATGTGATAAATCGCTGTGTCAGAAGGGCTTTTCTGTGCGGTGAAGATAAACTCACAGGCCGCAGTTATGAACATAGACGTGGCTGGATTGTCGATAAAATCAAAGCATTATCTGCTATCTTTTGTATCGACATTTGCGCCTATGCAGTGATGAACAACCATTACCATTTAGTACTTAAAATTGATGTTGAGGAAGCAAAAACCTTAAGCCCAAAAGAGGTTATCAGCCGGTGGTGTCAAATAACTAAAGGCCATACTGTCGCAACTAAGTATATGAATGGTGAAGCCTTAATTGACAAAAGCGGGGACAGCCATGTCTTTTTGTGCTTTGTCCCCTCTTCTACTAGTCTTTAGATTATCTTCACCTTGTCTGTTTGGAGCGAGTCATGACCTCGGCCAGAAGAATGCTTATCGATGCCAATACAACGCCCTTCTATCATGTGATAAATCGCTGTGTCAGAAGGGCTTTTCTGTGCGGTGAAGATAAACTCACAGGCCGCAGTTATGAACATAGACGTGGCTGGATTGTCGATAAAATCAAAGCATTATCTGCTATCTTTTGTATCGACATTTGCGCCTATGCAGTGATGAACAACCATTACCATTTAGTACTTAAAATTGATGTTGAGGAAGCAAAAACCTTAAGCCCAAAAGAGGTTATCAGCCGGTGGTGTCAAATCACCAAAGGCCATGCCATTGCCACTAAATATATGAATGGTGATGCCTTAATTGACGGTGAACGCATGCTGCTCGATGGGTTAATTACCGAATGGCATGAACGTTTATCCAGCATATCTTGGTTTATGCGCTGCCTGAACGAAGAGATTGCCCGTAAAGCAAATCGAGAAGATGAGTGTAAAGGTGCCTTCTGGGAAGGCCGTTTCAAATCCCAAGCTTTGCTAGATGAGCAAGCCTTACTAGCCTGCATGATGTACGTGGATTTAAACCCTATTCGAGCAGGGATTGCCGACTCTTTGCAATCCTCTGATTTTACATCAATTCAAGAACGTCTAAATGCACTTTCCCCTAACAGCATCACACCACAGATAACCAAAACCCCAGTAGATAACTCTCAGCCAACACCACATAAATCCCTCGCAAAATTTGATGGTGCAACGCACCTTCATCGACAAACGGGCATCCCCTTTCATTTTGCCGATTATCTGGAACTTATCGATTGGACTGGCCGCGCGATTCGCCATGATAAAAAAGGCTTTATCGATAACCAGCGACCTAAGTTGCTTAACGAATTAGGGATTGCATCAGATGCTTGGCTCAGCTCTGCTAAAGATTTTCGCCGCCAGTACAGTGGCATCAGTGGTCGTTGGGATGCGATGTGCGCTTTTAAACTTCAGCAAGGTGGTAAATGGTGTAGAGGAAAATCGAGTAGCGAAGCTCTGCATCCAAATCAACCTTTAGGGTAAACGAGCCGTTTCCTACTCTTTATCTGCGGTTAAATTTCGACACTAAAATGCTTTGCGCTTGCCGCTTAATAGCCAAAAATCCACTCATGGGTGCCACTCTTTCAACTTAGCCATACCCCAAAATCTCGCACATTTCCGCTAAACCTGAGAATTTACCGTGAGAAGAGTAAATTTAAAACCTTTACAAACAATAGATTAAATCGGAAGGTAAGCAGAAGGTATCTTTTCTTTGCTGAGAATAAAGTCATCATCAGAAAAGCGCTTAGCGCAGATGACATTAGGTTCACGGAGAATGATAACAATGACAAGCTCACCTAAACAGACTCGCTCACAACATCCATTATCACTTGTGGGTGAAGGCAATGGCTTACAGTGTACTGCGCAGCAAGGCTTGGTCGAGCCCGCATTGCCGTTAACCTTCTTCGAGCATGCCTCGATTGAAACGATTCAACAGTTTATTCAGCATCTGACCGAGCCGGTGATTATCGTCAATGCCCAAGGTTACATTTACTTTAGCAATAGCAAAGGTGCTGACTTACTGACGTGCCCGCAGGCCAGTTTGAAGGGACAAGACTGGCGCAACTTTTTGACCGAGCACCATCAAGCTCGCTACGACAATCTGCTGAGCAATGATATTAAATTAGGCAAAAACTGCGGCATTCCAGTGCAGCACTGCGCCGAAGAAATCACCCTCATTACCGCCTCAGGCAAAGCAAAAGATGTCGAACTCTCCATTTCCTACATCCCCAGCCATGAACCTCTGTTCGTGATGATGATGCACGATTTAACGCAGCACAAAGCGGAGAATCAAAAGCTGCGTAAATTGGCTGCCACGGATTCACTGACTGGGCTGGCGAACCGCCGATACTTCGACGAAATGCTGCATCACTATTGGGAAGAATGCACAGGTAAGCTGCGCCCTATCAGTGTGGTGATTATCGATGTGGATTATTTCAAAGTGTTCAACGACCAATTCGGCCATATCCAAGGCGACGAATGTCTACGTAAGATTGCCAAAGTGATTGCTGACATAGTGCCAATAGACATTGGCCTGGCAGCGCGTTACGGCGGTGAAGAATTCGCGCTAATACTACCAAGCCACAATGCCAAAATGGCACTGACGATTGCCCAAAAAGTGCAGCAAGGGATTAATGACCTGCGCTTTACTGAGCAAGGCCTGCGCGACTATGTCTCTGTGAGCGCGAGCCAAGGGATTGCGAGTGAAATCAATGGCCAATTCCGTACCTCACTCGCCATGCTGTGCGCCGCCGATACCGCATTGTATCGCGCTAAAGCCGATGGCCGTGACAGGATCAATACGTCGCTTTAATCCCCATTAATTGGCGACTTATTTAACCAAAACTGATTTACCCGCGACTTAGTTACCCGCGATGGATTAACCACGGGATGAATTACCCCAGTAGCGCTTTAGCGCACTGAGGTAAAACACGCAAAGCACACGAAAGGACGCACGAATATGAATAAGCTTGAGGCATCAAGAAATATACGGGCAGTGATTGAAAAAAGCTTACCCGTGAGCACGTCACCCCTTGCCATATTTACTTACCAGTGTTGGGTAAAAACCAGCGCAGGTGGGCGTGTGTTCCATTATAAAACCGATCGAGAAGATACTTATTTCGCGGTGGATATTAATTCACTGGGGCATATTGAATGCGTGATTAATACCACCTTGCTGCGGGTTGAGGCAATTTCAACCTTAGGTGGACTTAACGACAGCCAGTGGCACTTATTGCCTATCTGCCATGAATACCATGAAATCAATTGTTATGTGGATGGTGAAATTACCCATACACAACTCAATAACCTGTCACTGGTTGCTGACAATGAGTTTTTAATTGAAAACGTGTCATTACCCAATCACCGCGACACTCATTTCGATGGTGAAATATTTGGCATCACTTTACTTAATCGATTATTAACCCGAACCGAAATTGTCGACTATTATCGTAATCCGGCGCAACAAAAATCGATTACCGAAAATAACCTTTACATTTATCAGCATCAAGATGTATATAATTTTCGTGATGAAAACGTTATCCCACTTCAAAGACAAAAAGTGCTGCTGGTCATATTTAATGATACTGAATATCAATTCATAAAAACCACCGCGGATAGCAACGCCTATAATCAACAACTGCCTAAGATTATTCCGCCCCACGAACGCCGAGCCTATATTATTGAGTGTGACTATAACACTTGGCCTAATTTTAATTATGTCGTTAATTACGCGGCGAGCAACCAAGCGGATATCACTCTCAATATCGAAGTATTTAAATCGCTGACGGCCTATCGTTCGAATATTAAAGTGACCGTCGCGAATGAACTCGAACGGGATTGTTTGATTATGCAATCGACCGAAGAAGAATTAAGTGCAGAAGTGCGGATCAGTGAAAACTTAGTGATCACCCAAGCCAAAAACTTTGTTAATTTCATCAATGAAGTTCGCGCACACATTCCGGCCGACAATATTATTACCGCTGGCCATTATTATAGTGAGCAACAATTCTCGGTCAGCACGGGTAAGCAAATGATTGCCTACCAACAGGCTTGCCAGCTGTTCAACCGCAGGTTACAAAAAAAACCACTGGCGATCATCAAATGCACTTCCACTGAAGAAGTCAAAATCGCCTATAAAGCAGCCATCGATTATAACTTGCCGATCAGTGTGCGCTCGGGTGGGAATGATCACGAAGGTGAAAGCACTGAAACCAATACCATAGTGTTGGATCTGCTGAAGATGGATAGCCTCACTTTAGATCCCATCACAGGTATTGCGGCCATTGGCCCAGGCAATCGCTTTATCAATCTCACCACTGCCCTTGCGAAAAAAGGCGTGATGATCCCCCATGGCACTAGTGGCAACGTTGCCTTAGCGGGATTTATTATGGGCGGCGGCTCAGGACCTTGGACCCGCAAATACGGCATGTGCTGCGAATCCCTATTACAGGCAGAAATCGTCCTCGGCATTGGTGAAACCCAAGTCGTCTCGGTTGCCAATAAACCTGAGTTACTCTGGGCGCTCAAGGGGGGCGGTGGGTTAAGTTACGGCATAGTGACCCGCTTTTTTGTGCAAACCTTTCCACTACCGCCTTGCCTGCTCAAGTTTGAATTAGAGTGGAATTGCTATGACAAACAAACCCAAGAACTCATTGAGCACACCCCAACCAAAGACATTTTACAGCGCTGGGAAGCCATCATTAATGCCGACAGCACTGGCTGTTTGATTGGCACCAATCTCAAGATAAATGCCAGACATTTCCCCGCAGAACAACACAAAACGCCTGACATAGACACAGAGTCGATTAAGCATAACTGCTTGATGTATGGCTTTTGGGAAGGCAATTCCGCCAGTCTGAATCACTTTATCCAGACACAATTTAATGAGTTTGACCTAGTGCCCAATGAAATTCGCATCAAGGGGATGGGCGGACTCACCAAAGCCTACGGTGAAAACTTAATGGCCAATTGGGAAAGGGAATCTTTTCATCATCTGCAAGCTGACTTACAAGGCATAAACCGCTCACCGACGCCACCCGATTTAGATGAGCCCGCGCCCCATAAAGTCACCTCGCGCTTAGTCAATCAAACGGGGCTCAGGGACGGTTATAAGCCACTGCTCGAAAGCTTAACCTCTCGCTATGTGCTTGAAGGTAATCGCCAATTGGGGCTATTTACCTATGTCACCCTTGGCGCCATTGTGGGTGATTATTATCGCACTATGGGCGAAGAGCAAAAGAGCCGCAGCGCCTTCCCCTACAAGGACAGACAATACACGATTCAATATCAAACTTGGTGGAATAACGCGCTGCAAGAGAAACAACAATTGCAGGATAGCCAAGTGTTTACTCGCATCAATCGTGCACTCGATTGGATTGATGCCAGCCGAAATTATGACATCCCCAACACCTCGGGCGCCTTTATCAGCTTCAAAGATAAGGCTATCCCCACTGATGTGTACTTCGACCATAATTACGCCGCGTTAAAACGGATTAAGGCGGCCTACAGCCAAGATAGCTTTAACCATTTCCGCTCACGTAAAAGCATTATTTAGTTAATATATCGGCATAGCCTAGGGTGAGTTTTTAAGGCAAAATCGACGCCGTCCACAGGACGGTGTCGCCCCTTAACTCTCTGTTCACTCTGTTGTAGGTTATCTATGCCAAGCTCAGCTTTAGCTATCATTTTTGCCCTATTGGCGGCCATTCTTATGGGCACTATCGGTGTATTAGCGCGCTTTGCCGCCCTACCCGCCGAACACATTACCTTCTACCGCTTACTACTCGGTGCCCTATTTCTATTGGCTTATATGCTGCTCACAGGTAAAGGCCAGCAAATTAGCCATAGACCGAGTAAACGCAACTTATACCCAAACAACCTCAAGATGCAGGATTCAGCGGAAATTTAACGCACTTTAGGCAAGGCGGTTATTTGCGGACCTAGTGGACTAAGTTAAAAATAACCAACACAGCATAAAGTGCGTTAAAACCCGCCGGGACGGAGCGCCTAGGGCACTCCACTTCCGTGTTGCATCAATTCAAAAGGTAGCCGACATTCTGTCATTGATGCGCCTTGAATTGAAGCACCCTAGGCGCTCTGAAACTCGTATCTTGAGGTAGCTTGGGTATATAATGGCGCTATGCTCGCGGGTTTTATGGCGTTTTACATTGAAGCCATTCAGTACACCCAAATGGCCAATGTGATCATGATTATTTACTTAGCCCCTGTGGTGTCGGCTATTTTCGCCCATTATTTCTTTGCCGAAAAACTCACCTGCTTAAGAATGGCAAGCGTAGTGGTCGCGCTGATGGGCTTTATGTTAATGATCCCAACAGGGCCGCAGCAAGCGAGCAATCACACTGAATTATTAGGCTATTTTTATGCCCTACTCGCCCTATTAACCTACAGCGGGTTTATGTTAATTAACCGAAAACCGAGTCTGAGTTCCCCCTACCAGAGCACTTTAGTGCAGCTTAGTGTCGGCGCTTTATGCCTGTTGCCCTTAGTGATAAATTCACCGCTGACGCCAAGTTTGCCGCAAATTGCTTGGTTGGTCGCGATTGGATTCTTCCCCGGATTTTTAGCAATATTACTGGCAGTAAAAGCCCTGCGGCAATTGCCAGCAGTCACCTTTGGCACTCTCGCCTATGTGGAACCGGTTATCGTAGTGACGCTGGCATGGTGGATATTTGGTGAAACCTTGAGCCCAATGCAATTAAGCGGTGTCGGCTTGATTATTCTAGCCGGTATTAGCCAAGGCTTTATCAGTCAACGCAAAGTGCGGGTTGCGAGCGAGTAACCCACAGGACAGTCGCCGAGACGACTTTAGACAACAGAACTTTAACCAACAGGACTTTTACCAACAGAAGCCAAGTTGCTGAAATAATGTGAAGAAAATAGTGTAAGCTCGACAGAGGATTGATTGAACATTTAACTTAAGATGTGCAACTAAGACTTAAGATCAGGAGGTCAAATTGAGAAAGCTACTGTTAGTCATCAGTATATTTTTGCTCAGCGGCTGTTTAGGCATGCCTAAACTCGTTCAACCCGTTAATGATTTTGAGCTGAATAAATACTTAGGTAAATGGTACGAGATTGCGCGCTTAGATCATTCATTCGAAAGAGGGTTAAGCCAAGTTAGCGCAGAGTACAGCCTGAAAGACGATGGCGGTGTGATGGTCATTAACCGTGGATTCTCAGCGGCTAAAAACGAATGGAAAGAAGCCGAAGGTAAGGCCTATTTTGTCAATGGGGACTCAGAAGGCTATTTGAAAGTCTCCTTCTTTGGGCCATTTTATGGATCGTATGTGGTCTTCGAATTAGATCATGAAAACTATCAATACGCTTTTATATCAGGACCCGACACGGGTTATTTGTGGCTACTGGCTAAAACCCCGACTGTGCCACCCGAGGTATTGCAAAAGTTTGTTGAAATATCTAAAGCCCGCGGCTTTGATACCGACAGTTTGATTTATGTGCAGCAAGAGTCTGCGCAATAACGAGCGTCGCTAATGCGCTAGAATCAAGTACACGAAAAGCTAATCGCTAGATAATAGACAGATAACAGATACAAAAACGCCGCAATGCATTGCGGCGTTTTGATTTATGCAGCTAAATCACGAATAACCTTAGACTTCGATACCTTTGCTAGCAAGGAACTCATCGTAAGTGCCTCTGAAGTCATTCACACCTGTGTGAGTCACTTCAAGGATACGGTTTGCCAGCGATGATACAAATGCACGGTCATGACTCACGAAAATCAAGGTGCCTTCGTACATTTCCAGCGCGTTGTTTAATGATTCGATCGATTCCATATCCATGTGGTTGGTCGGTTCGTCGAGCACTAAAATGTTGGCTTTTTGCATGATGAGCTTGCCGAATAACATACGACCTTTCTCACCACCAGACAGCACTTTGACTGACTTTTTAATGTCGTCAGAACCAAACAACATACGGCCTAAGATGCCACGTACTGATTGGTCGTCATCTTCTGGTTTGCGCCATTGGCTCATCCACTCGAACAAGGTCATTTCGTTAGCGAAATCAGACTCATGGTCCTGCGCATAGTAACCAATGTTGGCGTTTTCAGACCATTGGATAGTACCGGCATCCTGCGGGATATCGTGGATCAGGGTACGTAACAGGGTCGTTTTACCGACGCCGTTTTCACCCAGTACCGCAATGCGCTCGCCCACTTCAACAATCAAGTTTAAGTCTTCAAATAGCGGCGTGTCGTAGCCTTTAGTTAGGTTTTCAATCACTAAGGCATTACGGAACAGTTTCTTCTCTTGCTCGAAACGAATGAAGGGGTTCACACGACTAGAGGCTTTTACTTCGTCTAACTTAATCTTGTCGATTTGACGGGCACGTGATGTGGCTTGTTTCGCCTTAGAAGCGTTAGCCGAGAAGCGTGCTACGAAGGTTTGCAGCTCAGAGATCTGGGCTTTTTTCTTCGCATTATCAGACAATAAACGCTCGCGAGCTTGGGTAGCCGCTTGCATATATTCGTCGTAGTTACCTGGGTAAACGCGCAATTCGCCGTAGTCTAAGTCAGCCATGTGAGTACAGACTGAGTTTAAGAAATATCTATCATGCGAAATGATAACCATAGTACTGCTACGTTGGTTCAACATGTCTTGTAACCAACGGATAGTGTCGATGTCCAAGTTGTTGGTGGGTTCGTCGAGCAGCAGCACGTCTGGATCAGAGAACAGGGCTTGCGCTAATAGTACACGCAGTTTTAAACCCGGTGCGATTTCAGACATCAAACCAAAATGGCTGTCGATACCGATACCTACACCTAACAGCAATTCACCGGCGCGAGATTCGGCGGTATAACCGTCCATCTCAGCAAAATCCATCTCTAGGTTGGCTACAGTAATGCCGTCTTCTTCACTCATTTCAGGTAAAGAATAAATACGGTCACGCTCTTGCTTTACCTTCCACAGTTCGCGGTGGCCCATGATCACGGTATCGATCAGGTTGAATTCTTCATAACCGAACTGGTTCTGGCTTAGTTTACCCAGACGCTCATTCACATCTAACGAGACGTTACCGCTGCTAGGGTCTAGATCACCACACAGGATCTTCATGAAGGTCGATTTACCACAGCCATTTGCGCCGATAAGACCGTAACGGTTACCACCGCCAAATTTAACTGAGATGTTTTCAAACAGTGGCTTAGCGCCGAACTGCATGGTGATATTTGCTGTTGTGATCAAAATGAACTTCCAAATCGAGTAATGTTGGCCGAGCCAGCTGGCGCCGCTTTAAATAAGCATAAACCAAATAACGCTATGCCGAAGGGGTAAAAATAAACGTGGCACTATAGCAGTTTGGGCTAAATTATCAACTACCAAGGCTGATCAAAAGCCAGAGGGAATGCCGAAATCGCCGCACAATGCCTGCGTGAGAAGCGTAATTAATTTTACCCTATTGGCTTAACTTTCAATGTATTCGAGCAGAATGACAATCTGATGACCCGTAGCGTCGAAAACCTTGCCAACGCCAAAGGCTAATGTGGACATAGCCCTAAGCTAACTCAAGATACCCGTTTCAACATTTTGAGTTAGCTTAGGTATCGACAGCTTATAACTTCTGCCGTCTTAAGCGGTTGGCGTTCGTGACGACAGTGAGTGAAGACAAGGCCATGGCGGCGCCCGCGATCACAGGGCTTAATAACATTCCCGTGAGTGGATAAAGCACGCCCGCCGCAACCGGAATGCCTAAACTGTTATACACAAAGGCGCCGAACAGATTCTGCTTAATATTGGTAATTGTCGCCCGCGACAATGCCAATAAGTTAGCAATCACTATCAACTGCTGCGACAGCAGGGTGATATCCGCACTTTCAATCGCCACCTCAGTGCCCGATCCCATAGCAATCCCAACATCGGCGCTCATCAGAGCAGGCGCATCGTTAATGCCATCCCCTACCATAGCCACCACATGTCCTTGCTTTTGCAAATCCAGCACATGCTGTTGTTTTTGCTCGGGGAGTACCCCGGCAATCACTTCGGTGATGCCCACTTGGTCGGCCACCGCCTGCGCCGTTTGTGGGTTATCCCCCGTTAACAGCACAACGCGAATACCCCTTTGCAGCATGGCCGCGATGGCGTCTTTAGCATCGGGTTTAATCGGATCGGCCAGCGCGATAGTGGCCACTAACTTGCCCGCTTTGGCGACATAAATCGGAGTTTTACCTTGCTTTGCAAAGCTTAATGTCGCTTTTGGATCTAAGGCACTGCCATCGGAATTAACAATATCCAATGCCCTCATCAAGGCGAGATTACCAATCGCCAGCGATACGCCATCGACCTTGCCCTCAATCCCCTTACCTTGATGGTTCGTAAATGCCTGCGTGTCGGGTAATTGCGACTGTGATTCCTTGGCATAACTGACAATCGCCCCCGCTAACGGATGCTCAGAGTGCTGCTCAAGGCTCGCAATCTCGCCCAGCAAAGCTTCTTTATCGGCATCACTCAGCGTTTGCACTAAAGTAAAATCAGTAACTTGTGGCTTGCCTAAGGTAACTGTACCGGTTTTATCCAGCACCACACAGTCGACTTTACTGGCGGTTTGCAATGCCTCGCCATTTTTGACTAGCACGCCCATTTGGGCGGCGCGGCCAACGGCCACCATGATAGACATAGGTGTCGCCAGTCCCAGCGCACAGGGGCACGCTATGATGAGCACGCTCGTCAACACCACTAACGCATGGCTTAAGGCGGGTGCTGGCCCCACAAAATACCAAATTGCCGCTGCCAACAGCGCTATAGCCACCACAGTCGGGACAAATACCGCTGAGATTCTGTCAGCCAATCGACCTATGGGTAATTTCGAGGTTTGCGCTTGCTGCACCAGTGCGATGATTTTGGCGAGTTTGGTATCTTCTTGCCCCGCCGTTACTCGGTAAACTAAGCTGCCGTTGCCATTGACTGTACCCGCACTCACACTGTCGCCGCGATTTTTAAGCACGGGAATGGGCTCACCTGTGAGCATGGCTTCATCGAGTAGGGATTGCCCCGTTTCAACCTCACCATCGAGGGCAACTCGGTCACCGGGGCGCAAACGCAGCTTATCGCCCAGTTTCAGCTGACTTATCTCAACCTTTTCATCGCCCTTATCTGTGATCCGAATCGCAGTGGTGGATTGCAATCCAAGTAATCGCTGCACCGCTTCACTGGTTTTGCCCCGCGCTTTAAGTTCGAGTCCGTGACCTAAGTTAATCAAACCTAGAATCATCACACTCGCCTCAAAGTACACATGGCGGGTATCCATAGGGAATGCGCTCGGCATAATGACCACCAGCATGGAATAAGCCCATGCCGTACTGGTGCCCAGCACAATCAGCGTATCCATGTTAGTGGTTTTGGCTTTCAGCGCCCGCCACATGCCTTGGTAGAAGTGTCCACCCGTGGTGACAAGCAAGGCCAAGGTGACCAGTCCCATAATGCCCCAGCCAAGCTGCATAGCTGGACTATTGATCATCATCTCGCCGCCCAATAATCCCCACAACATCATAGGCACGCCCACGACGAGCGCCGCTATGGCTTGGCGCATCCGCAGCCGATACTCAGTGGCATCTTCAAGGCGTTTTTCTTCGGCGGCGACTTTTGCATCCACCACTACCTGCGCTGGATAACCTGCATTTCCCAACACAGTTAAGGCGGTATCGGCGCTCATCTTGCCTTCTACCGTCACTTGTTTATCGGCGAGATTAACACGCGCCTCGACGCCCGCTTGGGCGGCAAACGCCTTTTCAATTTTCGCGACGCAGCCAGCGCAATTCATATTGGCGACATAGAGTCTGGTCATAGACATGGGAGATCCCTCACTTGATGTTTTACACTATAGGTCTAAGATAAAGTCTCCCATTGCGGGAGAGTCAAGGATGAATTTGCTCAATGTGATCACATCGACAATTAATTGCTGGGCGAAAAACCATTCAGTTGCTCAATGAAGAGGTCAAGATGAAGATAGGCGAAGTGGCAAAACAAACGGGCTTGAGCGTTAAGAGTATCCGTTATTACCATGATATTGGCTTAGTGTGCGGCGAGCGCAATGAGGCGGGTTATCGGGTTTATCGCCATCAAGATATTGAAGCGCTTAAGTTTGTGCATCAATGTCGCGACTTAGGTTTTAGCCTAGAGGATTGCAAATCCTTGCTTGGCCTTAAGGGCAATGAAAGCCGGAATGCCGAAGATGTTAAACAACTTACCCGCACTCACCTTGCCTATGTCGAAGGGCAAATCAATAAGTTGCAACAGCTTAGGGCGCAATTACAACATATGGTGACCCAATGCCAAGGCGGCGATCAGCCCCACTGCGCCATTATCGACAGCCTAAGCCATGAGGACCACGAAACTGACATAGACAAATCCCAAAAAGACCAAAGCCTGCACGATGCAGGCTCTGAGTGTTGTCGTAAAGCCAGTCGCAATAGCGACGGCCAAGAGTCATAACGGTAAATACTGCGTTATTGATTGCGGACTAAGGCCGGCTTTAACGCCGCAGCATTATCCAGCACCAATGTTGCTAGCTTACCCGCAGGGGTGAAGTTAAACACTTGCCCATAAAATGCGAGTTCGGTCTCTAATCCTGCGGCCCTGTGTTCTGGCTTCCAACCGCCGTGTGGCTCATCTTGATAGGCAATATAAGCCGTTGGCACACCTCTGACTTTTAATGCTTCATAAATTTGTCGCGACTGCTGTGGCGGCACAATTTGATCCCGCAAGCCTTGAAAAATTAACAAGGGCTCATTCAAGCCTTCAAGATGATACAGCGGCGACAGCTCCCTATAACGGGCTTGATTGTTCGCATAGGGACCAATGAGCTGATCTAAATACCCAGTCTCAAACTTATGGGTACTCTTGGCCAGCTGTTCAAAATCACTGATCCCCGCGTAACTGACACCCGCTTGAAACACATCATAAAAAGCCAAGGACGACATCACAGTCAACCCACCTGCGCTTACGCCTCGAATCGCCAGTTTTTGTCCATCAACCCAACCTTTATCGACTAAATAACGGGCCGCATTGACTGCATCTTCCACATCGGCTTGGCCCCATTTTCCGTAAATACTCTGACGATAGGCACGGCCAAAACCACTGCTACCGCGAAAATTAACATCGAGCACCGCAAAGCCACGGCTGGTCCAAAATTGAATGTCACTGCGATAAGCCAGACTCGCCCGCGCCGTTGGGCCGCCGTGCAACATCACTATGAGCGGCGGGCGGGTATCATGGGGCGCAGTATAGTTGGGGTTAACTGGCCCATAAAAATAACCGTAGGCTTGCTGGTTAACGCCGGTTTTAAAGGTGATATTTTTTGCCCGAGAAATATAATTGGGATCAAGCTTTGGCAAGTTAGGCGTATACACCAACTCAGTGCCACGGCCGATGACTTTATAAATGCCCTTCTCTGGCGTTGCCTTAGCGCCAACAAAATAAACAGCATCTTCGCCCCTGATCACTTGGGTGATTTCGCCGAAATCGACGGCTAAGGACTCGGTCAAACCCGAATCCAAATGCAACCGAATTAGCGCCGCCTGACTGCCAAGCATATAACTGGCAATGATGGTTTTTTCGGATTCGAAGGCGTAGTTGTGATTGCCTAAATACCAATCGGCCACGGCAAACTCGGCTTTTTTGTTCAGTACTGGGGCTAAGGTATTTTGTGCTGTGACTCGATAGATATTCCACCAGTTACTGATATCCGACACGACATACAATTGTCCATCAGGGCTGAATAATGGCTGTGTCACGGAAGAATCCGTAGGCGTGTTAACCTTACGAATATTGTGCAGTTGCCCTTTGCGGTCGAGATCGCCAAGCCAGAGAATACTGTTATCCCATGGCATATAGGGATGTTCCCACGTGATCCACGCCAGTTGGCTGTTATCGGGCGAGATGGCAGGCGAAGAAATAAAGTCATGCCCCGAGACAAAAGTATCGCCTTCGCCGGCAAAGTTAAGATTGATTGTCACAAGGCTCGCCTTGGGCTCACCGGGCTGGCGATGATCCTCGCGCACACAGATAATCCGCGACCCTTTAGGATAAGCGATACAGTCAGCATGACGGGTGCCATTAGGCGTTAACGGCAGTGGAGGTTGATTAGGGGCGAAACGATAAAACAGTTGATCCTGTGCCTTAGTGGCAAACAAACTCTGGCCTATCCCTAAAAAGGCGGCGCCGCCGTATTCATGGACGGCGGATTTAACATTAAAGCTTGGCGGCACGACGTCGGCGATATTGCCCTTTTTATCGAGACGCTTAATCCCTACTTGGCCTTGCTTATCACCATCAGATTCAGAGAAATAAATCGCCCCATCTACGCTTTGTAACTCGGCGACATTATCGGCCTGTTCAAATACATCATTCGCCGATAAGGGAGACAGCCAACTGCCATAGGGCGCAACAATACGCCCACCATTATCACTAAGATGCGGTGTTTCTTTGTTCGAGCGCTCGCAAGCCCCCAAACAAAACAAACTCCCTAGCACCCATAAATATCCATGTAACTTCATTGTTTCTCCCCAATGTTTGCCAACTGCACAAACCGAAACAAAATAGGAACTTGCAGAAATTGGTTATTTTTTTAATTTTTTTAAGAACCAATTTACCACTTGCACTTGCTGTACTTGCGTTAAGCCAAAATAAATACACACCCAAGGTGAGATAATGAAAAACCACGGGATCACGGCCACAGAGCGACCACTGAAGAGCAGAAAAAAGAACCCGCAATAGATCACAATCAACCCTAGGACACCCACGATTAACATCATGCGTTTAGTGATTTTCTCAAGCCAGAGGGCTTTATCCTGCCAAGACATCCGGATGTAAAGCTCCATTACATGCGACAAACATGTATGTAAAGTTATGTAAAAAAACTGGAGGGCGATTGTTGAAGGTTAACAACTAAATGTCAACTCCAACAGTGAAATCTAAATAAATCCAAAGACTGAGTGCAAAATGCCATTATGTTTCTTTACTCAATAAAAAACCGAGCCTCAGCTCGGTTTTTATGAATATCAATAAGATATCGTCATTACAGACGAATACCACCATCGATTTCGAACACGCGACCATTTACATAGTCGTTCTCAATAATAAAGCGTACGGTAGAGGCTATCTCGTCGGCATGACCAAGGCGTCCTAATGGCACTAGCTTCTCTAAACGCTCCAGCGCCTCAGGTTTCATTGCCGCCGTCATCTCAGTAGCGATAACGCCCGGTGCAACCGCTGCGCTACGGATATTGTAACGTGCTAATTCCTTCGCCCAGCCAACAGACATGGCCGCAACGCCCGCTTTGGAGGCGGCATAGTTCGACTGACCCATGTTACCCGCTTTCGCTAGGCTAGAGATGTTGACAATCACGCCCGCTTGACCGGATTCAATCATGGCCGCTGCCGCCTCACGACCGCAGAGGAAGCTGCCCGTCAAGTTCACATTGATCACAGATTGGAATTGCTCATAAGACATACGGTCGGTGACTTTGCCGTCTTTGGCTTTGACTAACAGGCCATCACGCAGAATGCCGGCGTTGTTCACTAACACGTTCACTTGGCCAAAATCTTCGAGAATATAGGCAAAACCTGCCACGACGTCTTCTTCGTCGGTAATGTCTAAGGCATAACCTTGAACTTCAGTGTCCGATCCAAGCTCAGCACAGGCTCGCTCGAGTTTTTCTTGGTCCACGTCGATAAGCGCTATCTTAGCACCCGCCTGCGCAAAATTTTGCGCCATTGCTAGACCTAAGCCACCCGCGCCGCCAGTAATGACGACAACCTTATCTTTTAAATCCATCTGGTTATCCCTTGTTAACTATGTCTATTTTTTAAGTTGTGCAAATTGTTCAAAAATACTGGAAAAATCTCGGCGGCCATTGCCTTGTCTTGCATGATTCACATACAAGCTGCGGGCTAAAGCGCCCATTGGCGTGCTGGAGTTGCTCAATAATGCGGCTTCTTGGGACAGACCGAGATCTTTAACCATCAAATCTACCATAAAGCCGCCCTGATAGCCCTTAGAAGAAGGTACAGTCTCCATCACACCTGGGCATGGATTGTACTTCTCTAATGTCCAGTTACCACCACTGCTGACCTTCATAATGTCGGACAAGACTTTGGGATCGAGACCATGGTCAATGCCCATTTGCAGCGCCTCTGAAGTGCCGACCATCAACACAGATAACAGCATGTTATTGCAGATTTTAGCGACTTGTCCCGCACCTGGGCCACCGGCGTGGAATATGTTCACCCCCATAGCTTTCAGCACTGGCTGACCCCGCTCAAAAGCGCTATCGGAACCACCACAAATAAAGGTTAAAGTACCCGCCGCCGCGCCTGCTGTGCCGCCAGAAACCGGTGCATCCATAAACTCAATGCCGCTTTTAGCCGCTTCGGCCGCTACCAATTGCGCGCTTTGCGCATCGATGGTCGAGCAATCGATCAGTAAAGTATCACCCGCAACCACTTCGAGCAGTCCTTTGTCTGTGCCATTGCCTAAATATAAACTTTTCACATGCTTGCCCGCAGGCAGCATAGTGATCACCACATTGGCACCTGCAGCCGCGCCGCAAGCCGTACTAGAAACAAAGGCCCCTTGCTCGGCAAGGCTTTGCATGGCTTCTGGGACTAAATCAAATACACGAACCGTCATGCCCGCTTTTAATAAATTGGCCGCCATTGGGCCGCCCATATTGCCTAAACCGATAAATGCTACTGTACTCATGCTGTCACTCCTGTGTGCTGTTCTTTTTTAGTGTAGTGATACTGCTAGTCCATTGATTATGCTGTCGTTATCACAGAATAAAGCGAGCTTGGCTGAGCCTATACACTCAGCACTATTCAAGTCTGCGTTAATAAACTCAACGCTAGCCAAGTCTATGCATAATCAACTCAACGCTTAGCTCAGTTGGCTAAAGGGATGCGCCTCGCCCCAAGGGGAAGTCAATATTTGCTCAAGTACAGCGGTAGGCACTGAGTTAACATCCTTAAAGCGCCACTGGGGTTGTCTGTCTTTATCAATCAAGAGTGCGCGAACCCCTTCACAGAAATCACCATGGGCACACACGTTAACGCTGGCGGTTAATTCCCATTTAAAACATTCAGCTAAGCTTAACTTAGTACCAAGTTGTGATTGGATATTAACCAGATGCCAGCTGATAGGACTGCCCGCAAGGAAGGTGTCACGCGCCTTCATTAACCAAGCATCCTCCGAGGCTAACGTCGACATACGGGTGACAATATCCTCTAAGCTCCCCGCCATCAGTCGGTCGATATTATCTTGGCTGTCCGCCAATACACTTTCGCCCTTAGGGATATCTACTTGATTAGATAACTCGTTGATCATGCTATCTAAGCGTTGATGATTAAGCGCTGGTGTATCGCTCCAATCTAAGGTGGCCATGGCATCGAACATCAGTTCTTTGTCGTCACGGTTCAGGTAATGATCCGCAAGGCCCACATAACAGGCATCGGCGGCATTGAGTTGATAGGCCGTGAGCCCTAAAAACAGTCCCATTTTGCCCTGCATACGATTAAGGAAATAACTGCCGCCCACATCGGGGTACAGGCCAATCGTCACTTCAGGCATAGCAATGCGCGAGGTTTCAGTGACGACTCTGTGGCTCGCGCCCGCCATCAAACCGAGCCCGCCGCCCATCACAATCCCGTCGCCCCACACCAACACAGGTTTGCCATAGGTATGCAGTAGATAATCGAGGCGATATTCCTCTTCGAAGAAAACCTTTGCCTCCTCAGTCACTTGTCCTTTAGCGGCAATGGATGCATGGTATAAAGCGCGCACATCACCACCCGCACAAAAAGCCTTCTCACCGCTGCCATCTAACACGATACAAGCGACAAGCGAGTCTTTCTTCCATAGATTGAGCTGCGCCGTCATAGCGCGCACCATGTCTAAATCTAAGGCGTTGAGGGCTTTTTCCACATTGAGTGTCACCACCCCAATCAACTTACCGGACGCGGTGGCTAAGGTTTGAAAAACCACATTTTGCGTGGTCGTGGCCTGATTTACGTTATCTACTACATTAGTCATTAGCGGTTCTTCCAATCAGCTTTACGTTTGCCCAAAAACGCATTCACGCCTTCGGCCTGATCTTCGGTATCAAATAACCCGACAAATAATTCACGCTCAATCGGCAGCGCTTGGCTACGCGCCATAGTGCGGCCCGCTTGAATGAGTGTTTTGCACGCTTTGACGCTGCTTGGGCTTTGGTTAGCGACTTTAACTGCCAACGCGATTGCCGCATTGAGCGCTTCGCCCGTTTCGACCACTTCTTCAACTAAACGCAGATTCAAAGCTTGAGTCGCATCGACGCGCTCACCGCATAAAATCATCCGTTTAGCCCAACCTTCACCGACTAATGCGGTCAGATTTTGGGTGCCACCCGCGCAAGGTAATAAACCTACGGTCGCTTCAGGCAATGCCATCACAGCTTGGATTTCGGCGATGCGAATATCACAGGCCAGTGCGACTTCTAAACCGCCGCCCATGGCATAGCCGTTAATCGCGGCAATCGATACACCGCGAAATTGACTTAGGGTTTCAAAAGCTTCGCCAAAGTACTTTGCCATCGTCGCCGCATTGCCTTTGTCGCCGTCACTAAACAGCTTCAAATCTGCACCGGCAGAGAAGAACTTTTGCCCTTGGCCCGTTAACACTAAGGCATAAATTTCTTTATTCGCGTTCAGCTCAAGCACTTTGGCTTTGAGCGCCTGCAAACTCTCGGCGGTCCAAGTGTTTGCCGGTGGATTATTCATCGTCAGAATGGCCGTATGGCCTTCGATACGTTCTACTAAATATTCCATCTGTATAGACTCCTTTTATGTTATCGCCAACCGATAAGTCACACTTCTTGCGAGTGGACTTAGAGGATTTGTCCTGCATTTTCATCGAGTAAACGACGGGCGATAATTAAGCGCATAATTTCGTTGGTGCCTTCTAAAATCTGGTGTACGCGCACATCACGGAAGTGACGTTCCAGCGGGTACTCCCTTATATAACCATATCCGCCATGAATTTGCAGCGCCGCATCACAGACTTGAAAGCCCACATCGGTGGCAAAACGTTTTGCCATGGCGCAATAGGCTGTGGCTTCAGGATCGCTGCTGTCGAGTTTAAAGGCCGCAAGGCGCACCATTTGGCGGGCTGCGACTAACTCTGTCGCCATATCGGCGAGCTTAAATTGTAGTGCTTGGAAAGCTGCTAAAGGTTTACCAAATTGCTGACGCTCATTCATATACTGAGTTGCACGTTCCAGCGCCGCTTGCGCAGTGCCTACTGAACAGGTCGCGATATTGATACGACCGCCGTCTAAACCTTTCATCGCGAAGGCAAAACCTTGACCTTCTTCACCGAGTAAGTTGGCTACTGGCACGCGCACATTTTCGAAGGTGATTTGGCGGGTCGGCTGGGCATTCCAGCCCATTTTATCTTCGGCCTTACCGTAGATAACGCCAGCGGCATCCGCCGGAATGGCAATGGCCGAAATCCCCTTAGGCCCAGCTTGACCCGTGCGGCACATCACCACTAATAGCTCAGTTGCACCCGCACCTGAGATAAACATTTTCGAACCTGAAATCACATACTCATCACCGTCACGCACCGCTTTGGTTTGCAAAGATGCGGCGTCTGAACCCGCACCCGGCTCAGTTAAACAATAGGACGCTAACATTTGCCCTGTGGTTAACGGCTCAGACCAAGTCTGACGCAGCGTTTCAGTGCCCCAAGTCGTCACCATCCAAGTGGCCATATTGTGAATGGTCAGCATGGCCGTGGTCGCAGTGCAGCCCTTGGCGAGCTCTTCAAAAATAATCGACGCATCGAGGCGCGATAAGCCCATGCCACCTTCAGATTCTGGCGAATAAAGCGAGCAAAAACCCAACTCACCGGCTTTTTGGATCACGTCTTTGGGGAAATGATGTTCTTCATCCCATTTGGCGGCAAACGGGGTTAACTCTTCCGCGGCAAACTGGCGCGCAAGATCGGCAAACTGGCGTTGGTCATCGTTGAAATTAAAATCCATTTGGCTCTCCTATGACTCTGTGGTCACTTTTTATTTAATAAATTGGGCGCCGTAAAGAAGCCGTAGTTTATCGATTAATCACCGAGCTTGACGTACGAGCTTAGCGCAAGTTAATGCTCATGTTTGGCGTAGACGCCACGGCAATATCGGACTCAAACCAGCGTGAAGTGATGGTCTTAGTCTCGGTATAGAAACGTACCGCTTGCTTACCGTAAGCATGTTGATCGCCGTAGAAACTGCCCTTCCAACCAGTAAATGAGAAGAAAGGTAATGGCACAGGAATAGGTACGTTAATTCCCACTTGGCCGACTTCGATTTCGTGTTGATATTTACGGGCCGCCGCGCCGCTGGCGGTGAAGATAGAAGTGCCGTTGCCGTAAGGGCTAGCATTGACTAATTCGATGGCCGCTTCTAAGGAGTCCGACTCCATGCAACACAGTACAGGGCCGAAGATTTCTTCCTTATAGATGCTCATCTCTGTGGAGACTTTATTGAACATGGTTGGGCCAATCCAGTTGCCTGACTCATAACCTTCCACAGTAAAGTCGCTGCCATCGAGCAAACACTCGGCGCCTTCATCAATCCCCTGCTTGATAAGCTTGAGCACGCGTGCCTTAGCCGCAGGGCTTATGACAGGGCCGTAACCGGCTTCTTTATCGTCCCATAAACCTGGGCGAACCTTGGCTAAGGCTTCTTTGAGTTCTGGGATCCACTCTTTAGCTGCGCCAACAAACACGGCAACCGAAATCGCCATACAGCGCTGACCCGCCGCGCCCACAGAAGCGCCAACTAAGTTATTGATCACTTGCTGTTTGTTCGCATCAGGCATAATGACGCAGTGATTTTTTGCGCCCGCAAAGGCTTGTACGCGTTTTAAATTATCGGTACCGGTTTTATAAATATACTGGCCCACAGCCACAGAACCGACGAAGGAAATGGCTTTAATCGCAGGGTCTGCCAGCAGAATATCCACGGCAGTTTTGTCGCCATGCACTAATTGCAATACGCCCTTTGGTGCGCCCGCTTCAACAAACAGTTCAACAAGGCGCTGCGGCGTCATAGGATCTTGTTCTGAAGGTTTTAAAATGAAGGTGTTACCGCAGGCAATCGCCAGTGGGAACATCCATAACGGGATCATCGCAGGGAAGTTAAATGGCGTAATACCCGCACACACACCCAGTGGTTGGGTGTAGCTGTAGGTGTCGATTGAACGCGCGACGTTCTCAACGGTTTCGCCCATCAATAATGATGCCACGTTACAAGCGTGTTCAGCGACTTCTATGCCGCGCCATACATCGCCCTTGGCATCTTCGAAGGTTTTACCCGTTTCATGGGCAAGAATGGTCGCAAGTTCGTCGTGATGTTCTTTTAGCAGATGTTGATAACGCAACATGACGCGCGCACGTTCAGAAACTGGCACTTCTTTCCACGTTTTGAAGGCGGCTTTGGCGCTAGCAATGGCAGCGTGAACTTCTTCGCTAGTGGCAGCATTAATCACGGCAATCGGCGAGTTATTCGCGGGATTGGTGACAATAATCTGCGATGTGCCCGTACCTTGGGTAAACTCACCGTCAATGTAATGCTTTACTTGTGTGGTCATGTTGCAATCCTTTCCTTGTAGAGTGATGGGCTGGCGGTGCGATATTATGATTATCCTCAAGGGAAGTGATTGCCCTTGCCAGCCCCGTCTTGTTGATTTAACTAAAACCTGATTTGACAAAAACCTTTGCGATTAAACCTCAATGGCCATCGCCGTCGCTTCACCACCGCCGATGCACAGCGAGGCGACACCGCGCTTAAGACCGCGGGCTTTCAATGCATGAATTAAGGTCACCAGTAAACGTGAACCCGAGCAACCAATCGGATGACCTAAGGCGCAGGCGCCGCCATTAACGTTTACCTTAGCGATATCTAAACCTAGCTCAGACACAGCAAGCATAGTCACCATCGCGAAGGCTTCGTTGATTTCGAATAAATCCACCTCGTCCGTTGACCAACCGACATTGGCCAGCAATTTCGCCATAGCGCCAACCGGTGCAGTGGTGAACAATGAAGGCTCTTGGGCGTGTGTAGTGTGGCCTTTAATGGTGGCTAACACGGCTAAGCCTAAACGGTCAGCTTCGCCGCGCGAGGTCAACATCAATGCCGCTGCGCCATCGGAAATCGAGCTAGAGTTTGCCGCTGTGATAGTGCCATCTTTGGTAAAGGCTGGGCGCAGCGTAGGAATTTTTTCAGGGCGGGCATTACCGGGTTGCTCGTCGGTATCGATAGTCACATCACCGCGACGATCACTGACAGTAACTGGCGTGATTTCGGCTTTAAAAGCACCTGAATTAATCGCGGCATTGGCTTTTTCGAGCGAGCTTAGGGCAAAAGCGTCCATCTGCTCGCGAGTGATACCAAATTCATCGGCAGTTTTCTGGGCGAACGTCCCCATAGCACCGCCCGTGTAGGCATCTTCAAGACCATCTAAAAACATGTGGTCTAACACTTTGCCATGGCCCATGCGCATGCCGCCGCGGGCTTTATCTAATAGATACGGCGCTTGGCTCATGCTTTCCATGCCGCCTGCGATCACCACTTTTGCACTGCCCGCTTTAATCAAATCGTGGGCTAACATTACCGTCTTCATGCCTGAGCCACAGACCTTGTTCACTGTGGTCGCACCAACGGATAAGGGTAATCCCGCACCCAAAGTTGCCTGACGCGCAGGCGCTTGACCTAAGCCTGCGGGTAATACGCAGCCCATCAAGACTTCATCAACATGCTCACCCGCCAATTGTGTTTCCGCTAACAAGCCTTTAATGGCCGTCGCAGCTAACATGGGTGATGCTACGGATGACAAATTGCCTTGAAACCCGCCCATTGGGGTGCGTTTAGCAGCAACGATAACGATATCTTGATTTAACTGTTCAGTACTCATGAAGGCTCCAACCTAAATTGACCACGAAGCCTAGTACCAGCCTCGGGACGTTTAATAAAATCGACAATAAAACCACTCTGACGTTTACGCGAACGTAAAGCAAGTATTCCTTGGTCTAATGTGCAGATTTTATCAGTGGGAAATGTCAGTAAGGATTTACAGTAAGACAGGGATTAAGCGCCGTTAAACGTGGAAAGTTGGCTCTAAGGGAGAGATAAATTAAGTGCTTTTGGGTATCAGCTAAAGTCACATCCATGTGACCACATCACCATAAAAGGCTAAACAAAACCTTAACGCGACTCCCACGGTGTCATCGCCGTCATATCGCTTAAGTCGTAAGGGGTTAACTGATAGACGTAATAATTAAGCCAATTACTCACCAACAAACTACCGTGGCTGTGCCAGCGGGCAATGGCGTCGGCTTTAGGATCATCATTGCGATAATAATTCTGCGGCACATTCGGATCTAAGCCTTGGCTTAAGTCTCGCTGATATTCCTCGTTTAGGGTCGACTTTTGATATTCAGGGTGACCCATCACAAACAAGTTACGATTATTCCGACTTAACACCAAATAAGCCCCAGCCTCATCGGACTCGGCCAATAGCTGCAGCTGTGGATGTTGTCTAATTTCTTCGACATCCATTTCGGCAAAACGGGAATGGGGTGCAAAAAATTCATCATCAAAACCGCGCAGTAACGGGAAATGCTGAGAGGTACGGCGATGCACGAATACGCCTGAACGCTTTTGCGGCAATATTTTTCGATTTAAACCATAGAGATGATACAAGCCCGCATGGGCCGCCCAGCATAAAAACAGCACTGAGGTGACATGCTCTTGCGACCAGTCGATGATTTCACGGATATGATCCCAATAAACCACATCTTCGAAATCAATTTGCCCAAGCGGCGCACCTGTGATGATAAGACCATCGTAATTTTTATGGCGCACGGCTTCAAAGTCACGGTAGAAAGTATTCATGTGATCGATGGAAGTATGCTTGGATTCTTTGTCGTGAATGCGCAATAAATCCACATCGACTTGTAAAGGCGTGTTGCCCAGTAAACGCAGTAACTGGGTTTCTGTCTCGATTTTGTTCGGCATCAAGTTCAAAATCAGCACCTTCATCGGCCTGATATCTTGATTCGCCGCCCGCGTCTCGGACATAACGAAAATATTTTCTGACTCTAACACTTCTGCTGCGGGCAGATGATCTGGAATTCTAACCGGCATACCGCGCCTCTTCTGTTCGTAAATACCAACGGATTCGGCGCGTATGTCAGCTCACTTCTGAGCAGGCTAACTAGCCACCGACTTTCTCTAGCAGTATCGTCATTGGCTCAGTCGAATTGAGGTCAATGTGATAGGCTTGAGTATTAATAAACAATAACTTATCACCGAGCATTATCCGTGCACCTATGGCATAAGTGTGCCCGGGTTGGAACTGATCGCTGCCAATCGCAAAACTGAATGGCGTTGGTGTTGCTGCACCTTGTTGTACGCGCTCCGCCATCACTATGGCTGGCACATCCATTTTTGAGACATCGAGCAGTTGCACTACGACCTTAGCCTCTGCGGGCAGAGCAATCCGTTCGCGATACAAGGTCTCGCCTTTTATCTCCACGATAGCATTGGGTGTCGCACAACCCGATAACACACCCATTAGTGCCATTAATGCTAAAGCAGTTAATCTCAACGCGCTTAAACGCAACCATTTGTTCATTTTGTTTCTCCTAATCATACATAAAGACTTCTAGATGTCCATACGCCCAAGCTATAAATCTTGTCTTGGTGAACATATCTTCCTATCATAAGCCACCATTTCGTTGCCGAAAAACCTATGACCCAAGCAACTGCAATAATTGTGGGAGCTAGCTCACAATTAAGTCGTGAAATTGCAAAGCAATTGGCAGATCAACAGGTTGAATTAGTCTTATTCGCCCAAGATCCAGAATCACTCCGCGATTTTGCCTTATCCTTGCCAACAAAAGTACAAGTATTTTCACTTCAAATTGAACAGCCTCAAGCCATTATCACTCAACTTGAATCCGTCTGGCAGAGTCTGGGCGGTGCGCACTTAGTCTTAGTCAATACAGGCCTCAATAGTTATGATCCTGAGCTGCCTTGGCTGCCAGAGCAAGACATTATCGATGTCAATGTGCGAGGTTTCGCCGCAATCTGCAATACGGCATTTAGACTATTTCGCGAGCAAGGTTATGGACAACTGGCGGCAATAAACTCTATCGCAGGTTTGCGCGGTGGCCCAAGTGTGGCCTATCACGCCTCAAAGGCCTTTGGGCAGAATTACCTTGAGGGCTTATGTATGCACGCCCAGCGCCTCAAGTTACCCATTACGATTACCGATATCCAACTCGGTTTACTCGACAAAGCCGCCATGCAACAAAGTGCAATGTGGCTTGCCCCATTACCGCACGTTGCTGCACAGATCATCAAAGCAATGAAGCAAGGCAAACGCCGCGTCTATGTGACCAAACGCTGGCGCCTCGTCGCTTGGCTCACCGTATTATTACCCGAATTTATCTATAACACTCGCCACTGGAAGGCTAAAAAGCCAAAGCGCTAAGTCGGCTTAACCTGAGTGGAACATGCGCGATAAAAAGTGCAGAAACGAAAAAGGAGCCTAAGGCTCCTTTTTTACGCTTATCTGATCCGTAGATTAGAAAGTGTAACCTACGCTGACCATATAAACCCATGGGTCAATATCGGTACCAATAACCACAGTGTCACCCGATAATTTAAACTTCACATCGCTGCTAATTTGCGCGTACCACACAGAAGCGTTCACTAACCAGTTTTTGTTAACCTGATAGTCAACACCCGCTTGTGCCGCTAAGCCCCAAGACGTGGTCATGCTTAAGTCAGTTAACGCACCACCTAAATCATTGGTGAATTCATTATCATAAAAGTTAGTGTAATTCACACCGACGCCAATGTAAGGGCGAACCACTGATTGAGAATTACCGAAATAGTACTGCGCCACTAAAGTTGGCGGCAGTTGCTTAGTTTCAGCAATTTTACCTACGCCAGCCAAAGAAACATCGTGGCTAAAAGGCGTTGCTGCTAATAACTCTACGCCAAAGTTATCAGTCAACATATAACCGAAGTTCAAACCAAGTTGAGTATTGTTACTCACTTTGAACTCACCAAAAGTTGCAACTGGGTCGCTTGATTCGTTTGGCGCAACAACGATAGCACCCGCACGAACGATAATGTCACCTGCTTGGTGAGCCGATACAGAAGCAGAAAAACCAGCAGCTAAAAGGGTGGCAGCGATCAGTGTAGAAACAGTATTTTTGTTCATCATCATACTCCATATGTACAACATAGGTTTTTGTTTTAAATTACATCCTTAACAATTGACGCCTACACTGCCAGAGAAGCGCGGCTGATTTATTGATCCAAATCAAAGTGAATGGCCAATACTCATTTCTAGGTACAACCCATGGGATCTAAATCACGAAATTCAAACATTTATCGACAGTACACCTTTGTTTTCTGTGAGCTCAGTTCTTTATTAGCCATCACTAATGACTACAGCAAGAGGTAGACAGCATTAGCGAAACCAACATTTTAATAACAATAAAAAGCACTTAGCTGAGGGGGATTTGGCCATTAAGTTCAAATTGGTGGGACTAGATGAGGAAGAATAGAAGCAGAAAATGGCCGAACCAAAACGGCTTAAGGATGATACCCATGCTGTTAGCGGTCTAAATTAGTGAGTAACTAAATTGAGTTGCTAAATTGAGTAGATAAATTGCATGGGACGAATTGAGAGAACTGCTGGGGTCGAATTAGGAATGAGTGAGTGAATGAGCAGATCAGTTTGCTCGGCAACACTCAAGCAAGGGATACTGAGTGAGCCAACCCTTAGTCGCGACTCTGTGATGAAACACGGATAATCCCCGCTTTGGATTGGCGCTCAGTTTGAGTGCAAACAAAGAGTTCAGCCCAAAAGGAGCCACCAGCTCAATATCGTAAGACGCGGGATGATTTTTCATCCCAACACAAGTCTGAGTATCAGATTCTGTATCAACAACTTGATAGCTTACCCCGATTGCGGTTTCAAGCTCTGGCCAATAGGACATAGCATCAACACAAGATGTGTAAGCCGTGTCTTGATTTCGAACATGCATGCGCGCCTGATTCTTCACCGACCAAGGTAACTCAGGGGCAAGCTGATTAAGATAGGTTTCAATTGCCAGATCCCGCTCGGGACTGATATCTAACGGGCAAAAATAGATCAGATCGATATCGTTCAGTGGACTCAACTCAAATCCGTGCAAGCGATCCCAGACTAGATTACGGACAAATCCCGCCGCAAGGCACCACTGCGGCATTGAGTGTACTTTGGCGCATTGGAGCGCAAGTTCAAGCGCCCTCACCCGCTCGCAATCTTGGGTTATCCATTTGAGTAATCGATGCTTTAGCTCTGCTTCACACATAGCCTCATCCATAACATTATTCATAGCACCATTCAGAACATGACTCATACATTACTCATAACAGTATCGTTGGCTTCAATGTCAGATAACACCACGGGAATGACATTCCGCTTACTCCACTTCGCCATCGGTTTCTGAGCACTTTACGACCTCATGACAGAGTAGATAAACGAGACTATAAATAGGTACCATTACCGCCAAATAAATCCAAAACCCATAGACATCTTTGTCTAGCAGATTAACGCTAACAGTAAAGATGGGCATGAACAGTAGCATCCAATTTATTATATTGAGTTTATACCGTATCGGCTGTTCACAGTGGCAGCAGCGTCCTTCCTTAATCGGCACATCCTTAGCGCCGAGTTTACCTTTGCAATACGGACATTTTTTACTGAAAAGCATTTAAACTCCATCGCAGAGATTAGACTCGCAACACAAGCCTCATCATCCATTCTTTCAATTGGTAAACACTATATCCGCACTATTCGTTACAAACCATCACACAGCATCCGCTTGGCGCTCCGGGGCCGCATCGGCAAAGGCTTCTAGCTGATTACACTCAGCCCACACGCGCATGACATTGGGATAAGGCATTAAATCCACATTAAAACGCTGGGCGTTATACACCTGCGGCACTAAACACAAGTCGGCTAATGTCACTGTATCCCCAAAGCAGTAACGACCACTGTGCCTTTTCAACAAGATTTCTAAGGCTGCAAAGCCACTCGCGACCCAGTGGTGATACCAAGTATTTTTTGCCGCTTCATCGACCCCTAAGGTTTGGGTTAAATACTGCAATACCCGCAAATTGTTTAGTGGGTGAATTTCACAGGCTACCGTGAGTGCCATGGCGCGCACATGGGCACGCTCAAGAGCCGATGCAGGCAATAATGGTGACTGTGGGTGTATCTCATCAAGATATTCAATAATGGCTAAGGATTGCGACAATGCATCCGCATCCAGCTCATCATCCATCACTAAGGTTGGCACTAACTCCAGCGGGTTAAGCGCACTGTAGGCCGCTTTATGTTGCTCGCCGCCATCACGTACAAGATGCACTGACAACTGCTCGGCAGAAATTCCCTTAAGATTGAGGGCGATGCGAACTCGATACGCTGCGCTTGAGCGCCAATAACCATAAAGTTTCATATTTTCACATCCTTATAAAAGTCAGTATAAAAACGGGGCAATTAAGCCCCGTTAGTTTGAGTCGATGTCGCCCTTTAAGGGAAAGCCTTAGGCTTTGTATTCAACCACTTTTTGATCGATAGAACCGAAAATCGTTACATCGTTGTCATCGAGCATTTCGATGCGCACAGTATCGCCAAAACGCATAAATGGCGTAGTGGCTTTGCCTTCAGCAATCACTTCTAACATACGTTTTTCCGCTAAACAGCTAGAGCCTGCGCTACGGTCATAGTTAGAAATAGTACCTGAGCCAATAATCGCACCAGCGCCCAATGGACGGGTTTTTGCAACATGTGAAACTAACTGGCTGAAATTAAAGGTCATATCGACGCCCGCATTCGGACGACCGAATAATTCACCGTTTAAATGGGTGATCAGCGGTAAATGCACTTTAGAATCTTCCCAACGTGCGCCCAGTTCATCCGGCGTCACTGCCACAGGTGAAAAACTGCTCGATGGCTTAGATTGGAAGAAACCAAACCCTTTCGCCAACTCACCTGGGATTAAGTTACGCAGTGACACATCGTTCACTAACATCAACAATTTAATATGCTTAGCCGCATTGTCGCTGCTCACGCCCATAGGCACATCATCGGTAATGATCGCGATTTCAGATTCGAAATCGATACCCCAGTCTTCACTCGCCAGTGGAATATCGGCTTTAGGGGCAATAAAACTGTCTGAACCACCTTGATAGAACAGCGGAACTGTCCAGAAGGTTTCAGGCATTTCTGCGCCGCGAGCCTTACGGACTAGCTCAACGTGATTCACATAAGCGCTGCCATCGGCCCATTGGTAGGCACGCGGTAGTGGCGACAAGCACTTAGCTTCGTCAAACGCTTGGGCGTTATCTAACATGCCTTCATTTAACGCGTCGTACAATTCTTGCAATTGCGGTTTCAGTAAATCCCAACCGTCGAGTAATTGCTGCATAGTGTGGGCAATGGCAGGAACGGCAACCGTTTTAGTGAGATCGCGGCTAACTAACATCAACTGACCATCGCGGCGACCATTGTTATAACTTGCAAGTTTCATATTGGCTCCAGTGCTTCTAAGGCTAGGCGTACAATTTTATTGTGCTGGAAAACGCGCGGCGTCATTCAGCTTATATTCGGCGATTTTAATCGGACTTTTTGACTCATTAAGGGCGCACACGTTACGCAGTCCGCGCCAACAGAGGCATACCCTTTTGCTTGCTTTAACGTATTTGTTGCGCGTAGAAATACCCGAAGCTGGCGCAGATTCCTATAGCGTGACCCAAATCACATTTGGGTCAATTATTTCACATTTCGTAAACTAATCATTACGTTTATAACCTAGTTGCCGCTTATCAATATCTCGGTAAGCAATATGCCTGAAAAGTCGGCAACTAAGTGGAACGAAACTGTTACATCTATCGCGTCAAGCCAGCAAGACTCGGCTTAACGACGTTTGGCTATCTTGTACTCACGCAGCTTATTGGCAATAGCGGTGTGCGACACCCCGAGCTTTTTCGCTAACTGCCGAGTGCTCGGATAGGCAGGATATAACCGACGCAACAGACTCGCTTCAAACTGCTTCATTGCATCGTCGAGATTGCCTTCAAACTCATTGTCAAAGTAACCAAAACCTTCGGCGTAGGACGGCAGTTTTAATTGTTCTACCGTCAACTCGGCCGAACCATCCCACATAGACACAGCTCTAAATACTGCGTTCTTTAATTGGCGTACGTTACCTGGCCAAGCGTAGGTGAGCAAATGATCGCGGCACTGGGCCGAAATCCGCCGCACTGGGCTAGACAACTGTTGGCTGTAATGTTCGAGGAACATTTCCGTCAGAGGAATGATATCGACTTTACGCTCGCGCAGTGACGGTATGTGATAACTCAGCACATGGATGCGATAGTACAAATCTTCCCTAAACTCACCGGTTTGACACAGTTCGGCTAAATTCTTCTGGGTTGAGCAGATGATCCGCACATCGGCGCGGACTTCTTCATCGCCGCCTATGCGTCTAAAGGTACCATCTTGCAATAGCCGAAGCAGCTTAACTTGGGCGGCCTTAGACATTTCAGCCACTTCATCGAGAAATACTGTGCCGCCTTTAGCTTCTTCAAAGAAACCCCGTTTAACGACTTTGCCCTGACTGACGTAACCGAATAGTTCTTCTTCGGCGGCGCTGTCAGGCAGAGCAGCGCAGTTGATGGCGATAAAGGGTTTCTCGCGGCGCATACTGGCATCGTGGCTGGCTCTGGCCATTAATTCTTTACCAGTACCCGTTTCACCTGTGATCAATAAAGGCGCATCGAGCTGGGCCATCCGCCGCGCTTGCTTAAGCACTTCCTTCATTTTGTCACTGCTGGCTAATACATTTTCAAAGCCAGTAGTTTGATTCTGCAGGGCGTTAAATTGTTTTCCAACCCGCGCAGGGGATTTTAGCGACACCACAGCGCCAACCAAGATGGTTTTTTCATCTTCATCGGGCAGGTAAATCGGCAGCATTTCGGCTAGATATTCGTTTGGACCGATTTGTACCCTCGCCGCTTGCGGTAAGACTTGGCTTTCGCTCAACCAGCGGCTGAAGTTAAAACCTTGCACCCAATGATTGAGCGACTCTTCGAGCACTTCGTGCTCACCCATACCGATATTGAGCAAGGCGGACTCGTTAACGATACGGATACGCGCTTTAGCATCGATGGAGAAAACGGAATCGGGTAAGGTTTTGAGCAGGGTTTTAAGGGCGTAATGTTCTTGCTCTGAGGGCATAAACGACACCGTACGCACATCATGGACACTTTCCACTTTGCGGATCTGCGGCATCAAGGCACTTAAGGTTTCAAAACTGATTTCGGCAAATTGTAAGTACAGGAATCCTTGGTTACTGGCATCAATGGCAATTAAATTAATACCATAACGCTCTAACACGACTAAGATATCTTTGGCTAAACCAACACGATCCTGACAGCTGACTTCCAAGCGCATAATGACTGATATTCCCTTTTTTGATTCGAATTTTGGGGATAAACCGTGCAGAGCTATTTTTCGCCTTAAGCTTTACAACAAAAATGACGCTTGCTAGGCAAGTTGTTACCTTAACGAAAACGTCAGCGATGAGGGTAAATAGCAGAGCCCGTATACGTTAGAAGGTTAAACAGAAAGTGGCAAGCCTAGTTTACAGTTGAATTGTAACAGGAAGAAAAAATCAGCATCGAAAAATAGATTAAGATGCTGATTAAATTGGCGAATTAATTAGACTAATAACTGGTCTGTCTTGGCTGCCATGATGAAGTCATTCTTATGTAGACCCTTAATAGAGTGTGACCACCAAGTGACAGTCACTTTGCCCCATTCAGTGAAAATACCTGGATGATGGAATTCTTCTTCCGCTAAATCCGCCAGCTTATTCGTGAATGCCATCGCCAGTTTAAAGTTTTTAAACTTGTAAACGCGCTCAAGCTGCATTACGCCGTCACGCACTTGCACGCCCCAGTCGGGGATCATACGAATAAGTTCGGCCAATTCTTCATCGGTCACTTTAGGTGCGTCGGCTTGGCACGCTTCACATTTCATATTCGATAACGCTGTCATACATACTCCTCTTGGCAACATTGATAGGGATATTCAGTTGCACTTTACTCATTTTCTATTAATAACTTAAATCAGATGCCAGCCAAATAACGAGTCAACTCATCAACGAGGCTAACTCGCCTTGGCTTTTGGCGGAAATTTAGGGGCAAATAAACCTAACTGACGGGCCTTAGTGACGTAACCCATGATGTCCATCTTGGCAATTTCATCCAGCATATCAATGTGCTCAATCACATAATAAATCGGCTGCATAATGTCGATCCGATATGGGGTTCGCAGCACATTTAATAAATCAAAGGGTCGACGCTCTGGCACATCACTTTCCATCGCATACAAGGTTTCCCCGGGAGAGCTTAAAATGCCGCCGCCATAGATACATAAGGCGCCGTCTTTAGGTTGCAGTATGCCAAACTCAACCGTAAACCAGTACAAACGCGCTAAAAATACCCTTTCCTCTTTGCTAGCATGTAAACCTAACTGGCCATACATATGAGAGAAATTGGCAAATGAAGGATTGGTGAGCAAAGGGCAGTGACCAAAAATCTCGTGGAAAATATCTGGCTCTTGCAGGTAATCAAACTCTTCCTTGCGGCGAATAAAGGTGGCCACAGGAAACTCTTTGTTGGCCAGTAATTCAAAGAAACGGCCGAAGGAAATCAACGCAGGGACCGCCGCCGTTTTCCATCCAGTGGTCGCTTGTAATACCGCATCAATTTCGGCAAGTTGCGGAATGCGATCCTTTGGCATACCCAAGGCATCGAGCCCTTGCAGATATTCCTTGCAGGCACGACCGGGGAGATTAACGGCTTGACGGGCGTAAAGCTGACGCCAAATATCGTGCTCTTCTTGCGGGTAATGGATAAACCCAGTGTCATCGGCTCTGTGAGCGATGTACTCTGTTCCTTTCGTCATAATCTTCACTTGGTGGCTAACACTCATGACTCCATAGTGGTCTAAGGCTTTAAATTTGTTAACTCCCTCACACTTTATTCTTGTGCCGCTACTGTGACGTAAACGTAAAGCAAATATTACAAGGTCATTAAAATCCCCCTGCTGGTACATGCCATGAATGCTGGATTAGATCCACTGTGCTACCTTTGCTAAAACTTATGCCTGAATTTGCCGTTAAAATACTTAGATTTCCTCAATTTTTTAGTGTTTGTAAATAGCTTTTCTGTGCAGGTCATTTACAATATTGGCCATTAATCGCATCTCCTTGACCTAAAAGGTTCGCAATGAAACAACATCAAATTCGTAAAGCCGTTATTCCCGTCGCAGGCTTAGGCACTCGTATGCTTCCTGCGACCAAAGCGATTCCAAAGGAAATGTTACCGGTTGTCGATAAGCCATTGATCCAATACGTGGTCAGTGAAGCTATCGCTGCTGGGATCAAAGAAATTGTCCTAGTGACCCACGCCAGTAAAAACTCTATAGAAAACCACTTCGATACCAGTTTCGAATTAGAAGCCCAACTCGAGCGCCGCGTTAAACGTCAGTTACTCGAAGCCGTACAATCTATTTGCCCTAAAGACGTCACTATCATCAGCGTGCGTCAATCTCAGGCGAAAGGATTAGGCCACGCCATTTTGTGCGCAAAATCAGTCGTCGGCGATGCACCATTTGCAGTATTGCTGCCTGATGTGATCATCGATGAAGCCAGCTGTGATCTGCGTCGCGATAACTTAGCCGCTATGGTTGCGCTATTTGATGAAACCCAAGTGGGTCAAATCATGGTTGAAGGCGTGCCGCACAACGTCGTCAATCAGTACGGTATTGCTGATGTGAATGGCCATGATTTACAACCTGGTGAATCTGAGCCATTAGTTGAATTGGTTGAGAAACCAGCCGTGGATGAAGCGCCATCTAACTTAGCCGTTGTAGGCCGTTATGTGTTACCTGCCAGCATTTGGCCACTACTGGCTAAAACACCTGCGGGCGCGGGCGATGAAATTCAATTAACGGATGCAATTGCTATGTTAATGAAACAAGAAACCGTGAACGCTTATTATATGGAAGGCAAGAGTCACGACTGTGGTAACAAGCAAGGTTACATGCGCGCGAACGTTGAATACGCCCTGCGCCACAGCGAAATCGGTGAAGATTTTGCGCAATATTTAAAAACCGTTGTAAAAGGGATGAAGTAATGACGATTTTAGTGACCGGTGGTGCTGGCTATATTGGCACTCACACTGTGGTAGAACTGCTCAATGCTGGCAATGACGTGATTGTGTTAGACAATTTGTCTAATTCGAGCATAGAGGCCTTAAATCGAGTCGAGCGGATCACAGGTAAATCGGTCATTTTCTATCAAGGCGATATTCTCAATAAAGCCTTATTACAGAAAGTGTTTAACGATCATGCTATCGATTCGGTTATTCACTTTGCGGGATTAAAGGCTGTGGGTGAATCCGTCGCTAAACCCCTTAAGTATTATGAGAATAACGTCACAGGAACCCTGATCCTCTGCCAAGTTATGGCGGAGTTTAAGGTGAAAAATCTCGTTTTCAGCTCATCGGCCACTGTATATGGCGATCCAGCCAGTTTGCCTATCACCGAAGACTTCCCCACTGGGGCGACCAATCCCTATGGTCAGTCTAAGTTGATGGTTGAACATATACTGGCAGATGTACACAATGCCGATCCAAGCTGGAATATCGCTCGTCTGCGTTATTTTAATCCGGTCGGCGCCCATGCAAGTGGCTTAATCGGCGAAGATCCTAACGATATCCCTAACAACTTAATGCCCTTTATTGCGCAGGTTGCCGTGGGTAAACGTGCCGCCTTAAGCGTGTTTGGTGATGATTATCCGACTCATGATGGGACTGGCGTGCGTGACTATATCCATGTGGTGGATTTAGCCAATGGCCATTTAAAAGCACTGGCTAAATTGGCCACTAAACCAGGTCTGGTCACCTATAACTTAGGCACAGGCCAAGGATATAGTGTTTTAGACATGGTTCATGCCTTTGAAAAAGCCTGTGGTAAGCCTATTGCTTACCAAATTGCGCCACGTCGTCCGGGCGATATTGCCGCCTGCTACGCCGATCCAACCCATGCACGGGAAGATCTCGGCTGGCAAGCAACGCATACGCTAGCAGATATGGCCAACAGTAGCTGGCATTGGCAATCGACCAATCCCAATGGTTATAACGGCTAACAAATTGAATGGCTTGTGGAAATATCCCAAGCCATTTTTCTTTATCACTTTGAATACGCCCATCACTTTAAATAATTAACCGTTCGAGGAGCAACATGACTCAAAGTATTAATCACAGTCGTCGCAACCTCTTTCGCCGCCGTAAAGATAATGCCTTGAGGCCGCCTTGGGTGCGTGATGATATCGAGTTCACCGATGTATGCACGCGCTGCTCAGCCTGTGTTGAGGTATGTGAAACCCAGATCATCATCAAAGGCGATGGCGGATTTCCTGAAGTCTCCTTTAAAGACAATGAGTGTACATTTTGTACGCTGTGCGCTAAGGCATGCCCTGAAAATATCTTCGATTTAGCCCAAACACCTTGGTCGTATCAAGCCCGTGTTCAACAGAACTGTTTAACCTTTCAAGGGATCTGGTGCCAAAGTTGTAAGGATGCCTGTGAGCCTAGAGCCATCAGTTTTGTGTTCAATATTGGCCAAGCTCCACGTCCGAAAATAGACCTTGAACTTTGTACCGGATGCGGCGCCTGTGTGGCTCCCTGCCCTAGCAAGGCCATTGAAATAACCCGACCGACTTAATGCAGCAAAGCCATCGCATTACCCATACAAAGCTGTGCTTATTATCCGTTTTACGCTAGTATCGCGCCTCTATTGAACTCAGTTAATCCCTTCTCGAATTAAGTTGATTTATGATGATTTTTGTAAAAAAACTGTTCTTCCCCCCTAAAAAAAGTCCCTCTTTAAGCTTTATTTCTCGAGGCACTAAACTCACGGGGAACATCGAATTAACGGGCGATGTGCTTGTTGGCGGTGATATCCAAGGTCAACTGCTTTCTGAGGCTAATATCACGATAGAACAAGGCGGTACGATTCAAGGCGAAGTAAAGTGCCATGAATTTATCGTTGACGGACACTTCAAAGGCAGACTCATTTGTGAGCGTTTAGTGATCCAGCGTAATGGCGTTGTCGATGGCGAAGTGGCGAGTACTTCAATGCAAATCCTTGAGGGCGGCCAGTTTATCGGCATGCGGATTAAAGAAGATGCGCCAACCATTTATTCCCATGCAATAGGCCACACTCCTGCAACAGACAATCGTAACTTATCGCACGTACAAAACGATGTTATAGAATCTCGCTAAAACGGCGGATAAATGACACTCGCAAGCTCACCCACTTAGGCGAGCTTGTATTTTTAGCTCGATCTTTTTTAATACCCCGACTCAAAGCCCTTCACTGACCAGCCAAATAAATGCCTGCGAAATAACACTCTTTACAATGGTTAAATAATTGTTATTTTACCGAGAGTGATCACAGTTAATCCGCACGACTGCTGTTAATCTTAGCGGCTAATCGCGGCGGTTCGGGTAATAGCAAGGAGCAGAGTCAGAGCCACAGAATGCCCTTAATAACCCCGCAAAAAATAGTTAAGACTCATACAGGGCAAAATACAAAATGAGCAACTTATTACTCAAACAAATCTGTGAACTCGATGTTTTTACCTTGCTGGTATTTAAAAGTATTTTCGACACAGGGCACGCGAACAGTGCCGCCAAAGCGCTGGATGTTTCTGCACCGAAAATTAGCCGCTGCCTCAACGCATTACGCCTGACCTTTAACGATGAACTGTTTTATCGCCGTCAACAGGGGCTAAAGCCCACTCCCCTAGCAGAAAGCCTGTATGTGGCTATTTGCCAGTTTACTGAATCAGTTTATCACCTCGAACAATCTGCAACTCAGATACAAAATGCAGCCATTAATGCCGATTTACCGCTGCATATTGCCGCCTGTAATGGGCTATTGAGCTTTTTAGCGCCACAATTAAGCACGCCGGACGTCGCCCAAGCGCTAGGGCAAATACGTTTACATAAATGGCAAGAGAATAGCGCTGAGTTAATCCACGCAGGTGCGCTGGATTTTGGTATTACCTTAGAAAGTGCTGAAAATAAAGAATTAAGCTATACCAAACTGGGCTCAGTCAATGGCGTTTACATCGTTGCCGCCAAACAACATCCTCTGTGGCAGATTGAGACCGATATTACCTTAGAGCAAATCTGTCGCCATCCATTCCTGTACCAAGAAGTGAAGGGCTTTAATAGCAAAATTGACCCCTTAGAATTATTTTGCCAGCGCCAAGGCCTCTTGCTACCAGCGGTGGATAAAGTCATCGACAGGGAGGAGTGGTACGCCCATTTACTCACCATGAAGAGTGTGGCTTTTTGTTCCAGCATTGATATGCACACAGTAAAACACATGCCCGGATTACACTTAGAACGCCTAAGCGATACAGAGCTCAATCGACTCCACGATACTATGATGGCGCCACAATATTATCTTATTGAAAAACCAGCAATTCATCGGCGATACAGCCAGAGTCAAAGCGCGCTTGTCGTGCGTTCCTTACTTGCCGCGCTCGATCCCGCACGCTAACGCGAGACAATAAGCTCAGCCAAGCTCGTGGATATATCATTCACTAAACCTTGTTTACACCATTGCGATGTGTCGATGTTAAACGGGGTTTAGGTAGTAAAAGACCGAAGTTTAAAACAGCAAAATTTCATCGATATTTTCTCTCTTAACAAGACTGATCCTCAGACAGATTACCGCTTATTTCCCCTGTCGCTTTGATGCTTAAAACGTCAATTCCATCACTGAGATTTAGGCTATCTTAGCCTCGTGTATTTTGCTTAACCGAAAATGAATTCTTCACTGAAGCCCAAGTTGAAAAATATAAATTGTGATGTCCATCATGGCTTTCCAGCTGAATTTCATTATTTAAAATATCAAAATGCAAATTTTAGAATTCCCATTCGCGTTTGTTAAATCATCGTTCACATATCAGATACAAACTTGCAAATACCACTTTATAAGTAGGTGAATCCTCCTATATTAGAGGCACTGCACACGCAGTCTTATAGAAAGAAAAAGGGACGCGATGATGAAAAACTACAATAAATCTCTACTGGCACTGGCTCTCGTCAGTACCTTAAGCCTTACCGCCTGCGGGGACGGAAGCGATGGTCAAGATGGGGCACCTGGCACACCAGGTACACCCGGAACACCAGGCACTCCCGGAACACCAGGAACCCCTGCTGGATTGACTGTGAATACTGTCGCCTCCGCTGGCGACGTTACCTTTGTAATCATCCCAGAAGACATTAGTATTGCTGGCGCTGGGGAATTCAAAATTAAATTTAATGTTCAAGGTAAAAACGCTCAAGCCAAAACAGTGCCCTTTACTGGACTCGATATGGTTTCACTTTACTCTGTGACCGCCATGGAAAACAATTCTGGTTCGGGAGCCCCGCTGCAATGGGTTAATAACGGCGCGGCAGCAGGAAATAGTACATCTATGTACTGTACGCTGACAGGGGAATACACTTCACGTGGCCAAACGGGGAAAGCCTGTACTTTAGTTGAAGATCCTGCCTCACCCGGCACTTATACGGGTACATGGACCTATGACGGCGCAGCGCCAATCATGAACGCCAATGACGACCTAACGGCTCCGCATCGGTTCTTTATGCGCGCCTATAACATTACCAACGATAACGGAGTGGCAATTGCAGACAAGGTTTTATCTGAGCCTCTAAATTACATTCCTTCAACGAATGAAGTTGTTAGTACTGCAGGTAAAGATACTGTTACCGATGCAGCTTGTATCAACTGTCATGGCGCAGTTGATGGCAGAATAGCCAAAATTGAAGCTCACCATAACTATCAAAGCGTTGAAAATTGTATTGCCTGTCATAACCCTGCTCAAGTGCCAAGTGATGAAAACCTTGCAGCGGGTCTAATTTATGACTTCCCTGCAATGATCCATAGGATCCACTCTGGCGCAGAAAACGCAGCAAACTTTGACCCTAGCAATGATAAAGCTAAAGAATGGAGTGAAATTGGCTTCCCATCTGATCTGAAAGAATGTACGACCTGTCATACTACAGACCAACCTAGCTATAACACTATTTACGCCCAAGCTTGTGTAGGCTGCCATATGACAGTCAACTTTGCGACGGGTGAAAACCACTCTGAATTTGCCCTAGCTCAAGCAGATGATACTCAATGTAGCTCTTGCCACGGCACAGGTAACTTGTCACCTGCGGTGGTTCACAGTGTTGGTAAACGTGCAGAGTATGCATCTCTGTTCAAAGTTGACTTCACCAGTGCTACAACAGTTCCATCAGCTACTCTAGGCATGAAAACCTTAACCTTAACAGCCAATGTCACCTTAAATGGTGCGCCAATTGCTGATGGTACATCGTTAAAAGCCTACAACGCGACCACTAACCCAACAGCGATGTTTGTCGCTAATGGTCTATTGATCGGTAATGTGGCCACTGACGGTACTGTGTACTCTTGGAGAGATGTTAAACCTGCTGCAATCAGTATTAAGCTAGACAGTGGAACACTTGCTGGTGGCGTGTTAACTATCGTTAAAGATATCCCAGATGCGCAAGCTGTGGGCACTCTCTACGTAGGTTCAGAAGCCAACTTCTGTGCTAAAGCGGGTAAAGTGGTTAGCTGTAATACTACAAACTTAGAGTTTGGTCCAACTAGCCCTATCGGTAACGAAGCTGCAGTGAAATTCTATAGCCCTGATGGTAGTGCAGTCACTAAAGCCCGTATGACTGATCCTGCTCGCATCACAGTCGCAGAAACTAAGTGTAATGCTTGTCATGGCACCTTAGATTATGCAAAAGGTTCAAGACACGGCACTTACACCTTCGACCAATGTATGCACTGCCATAACGACACCACTGGCGCTTCTGGCCACGGTGCAACTGGCTATAAAGGCGATGATGGTAAGTTAGTTGTTAATCCTGAAGTGACCTTCAATAACAAAGACCTATTCACAGTTGCTCACCGTTTCCACAGCGGTAACTTCGGTGTAGTAGAAGGTATCTTCCGCGATGTGAAAGGTGATTTGTTCGGTTATCCAGCGGTTGAAACAGATTGTGCGGCTTGTCATAAAGACAATGCCAAACTATTTGCTGCAGATAATGGTTTAACTTCAGGCAAACGCTCAATCAAAGTCGGTGATTACTACATTAGCCCAGTCGCTGAATCATGCCGTACCTGTCACGCTCATTCTAATGCGGCAGCTGTCGCTCACTTTAGAAGTAACGGTGCGGTAGTTGAAGCGGATGCAATGACAGATCCTAATCTACCAATAGAATCTTGCGCGACCTGTCACAAAGAAGGAAAAACCTACGGCGTAGATAAGGTACACGCAGAGTAGCACAGCAGTACTAGTACCTTTGGGTTGCCCCTGCACAACCCAAACTTAATCTCTGCAACTCATTGGGGACCCTTAGGGTCCCCTTTTTTATTGCCAATTATCTTCACGTAAAAATGAAATATCAATCGTATTAATAACTGCGGTAAAGCTTAATCCGCTAAGCGACTGGCTTGTGCAATACGTTGCCTAAGCAGCTTGATAAAGTCCTTAGCTTCTCTGTCCAAACTGTCATGGGGAATATACAAGTGATAACCTAAACGCGTATCTAACATCACGCAGCGATGCCCAAACATTGCCAATACACCGCGATAACGATCCCCTTCTATCACCAAAGGACCAAACTCTGCGCCGAGATAAGTTTCTAAAGTCGCTAAGTCTTCATCTTGCGAGGCTGCAGTCACCAATAAAGGCCGCTGCTCTGTTAATAAGCCGGTGGCTAAGCGCAGGGAGATATTGTCCAAAATAGGATTTAAGTGTTTTAGCTTAATGCCTAAATAAGATAACTCTATGGTATCTAATCCATTGGTCACCCGCGGGATATCGACCCTTTGAATATTATCCCAACCGATAGACACTTTGCCGCGACGATGAAAATAGGTCAGCCCCTTGTCATCTAATGCTAGGGTCGTTTCCGGCTCATACACCTTAGCTAAACCGAGAATAAGTGAAATAGCGCCCAAACTAAAAAACATCAAACCGACAGCAAACAAGGCTGGCCACGTTAGAAAAAGCCCCAAACCCAGCAGCAGACTTAAACCGCCCAGCCAAGTTAAGGTTAACCCATTTCGTTTTGATAAAGGACGCACTGACACTATTTCTGACTCAATTGTCATTGTTCATCTTCCTGTTAACACTCACTATCTTTAGATTGAAGTCGGAAACCACACCCTTAACTTGCCATTTTTAACTTACGGTCTTTAACCATAACCACAAACGGCCAATGTATTCATGAATCGCCCGCTGAGAAGCCACTAGATTATCCGCCGTCAAACGCCACCAAAAATCATCTCTCCCAATAAAATCCGTTGGTGCGGCTTCAGGATGTAAACCTTTAGCGGTGAAGATAGCCATAGCCCGTGGCATATGAGTGGCCGATGTGACTAAGCGAAAAGGTTCTTCGCCTAATTCCCACTGTAAATATTGCGCTTCTTCTATCGTATCTCGCGCTAAAGGGAATTGAATGATCCGACGTTTATCAACGCCCAGTTCAACTGCGGCTTTCGCCATCATTTCAGCATGGGAAACCTGCGTGAGTTCGCCGCCCCAACCGCTGACAATCAACTTGCATTCTTGGCCTAAGTTAAGTTGTCTGGCACCTTCACTAAGCCTTGCAAGCGCTACTGCAGACAAGGATTGCACCGCAGTAGCGCCTTGAATATCCGAGTGCGCCGAACCTAATACCATCACAAAACAAGCGCCTGTGATGAGTGTGGAATTAATGGGGTAAGCCGATTCTAATGGCCGCACTAAGGTATTCACACCCAGTTGACTGCTTAAAAAGAGTAAGACAAAGAAGGCGCACGATACTAAGTATTTAGCCATACTCCGACGGCGCCATACCAGAAAAGAAATGACTAATAACAATAGGATAAAGGGAATCGGCATTATCCCCTGTGAAACAACTTTCTTAACCCAAAACATGATGTCCATGCCAAGCAACCCAAAAGAGCGCAATCATAGCATCAAAATACGGCGAAACGCATAGCAGATAACATTAGCCCAGCGTTTTGCTGGGCTAATGTTTATAAAACGTATAGGCCATTAAGCATTGATTTCAAAGCTTAATAAGCTCACTAGATGAGTACAGATATCCAAGCGAAGATTACTTTTCCCACAACCAAGCGGCGCCGCGCACACCCGATGAACAACCATAAAGATTCTGCACCACAGGCGTATGGCACTCACGCCCCACCACATAATGGGCCAGTAATGCCGGTAATCTTGGGTAAATTGCCGCAACATTAGACATACCGCCGCCCAGCACTATGGCATCGGGATCGAGCATGTTGATCACATGGGCGAGTGAACGAGCGAGCCTATCCATATAACGATCAAACGCAGCGACCGCAATCGCATCCCCCTCATCGACTAACAACATAATATCGGCACCTGATTTTGCAGCAGCTCGAACTGTGCCTGCCGCCGTCAATGCCGCATTATAATCACGCACAAAGCCAGTGCCAGAGATAAAGGTTTCGATACAATCGGGATTGCCACAGAAGCAACGGGTGGTATTAAACTCTTCCTTGGTCATCCAAGGCAGAGGATTATGACCCCATTCACCGCCAATACCATTACCCCCACCGTGCACTTTGCCGTTAATTGCCACGCCAGCGCCACAGCCAGTGCCGATAATCACACCAAACACCACAGATGCGCCAGCGGCGGCACCATCGACCGACTCTGATACCGCAAAGCAGTTTGCATCATTGGCAACCCGCACTTCACGCTGCAACAATTCCCCTAAATCCACATCGAGGGGATGACCATTGATCCACGTTGAGTTGGCGTTTTTCACTAAACCTGAATAGGGCGATACCACACCAGGAATTCCCACACCGACTGTGCCTTGCTCGCCGAGTGTCGCTTCCGCTTCCTTGACCAGATTGACAACAGCAGCTAGCGTGCCCTGATAGTCACGCGGCGTCGTCACACGTTTGCGAAATAGCTCATTGCCTTCATCACTCAGTGCGACTAATTCTATTTTTGTTCCGCCTAAATCGACGCCCATGCGCATCATGAATTACTACTCCAGTGTTTAGCCCGCCCTTTCATCAACGAATATCGATGCTAGGCGGTCGTTATTTCACCCAGCCTGGGGCTGTGGCAATAAAGTAAGGGTTTAAAATGTCAGGTTTTTGATTATAAGTTAATGGTTCACCTGACTCATAACAGACAACTGTGCCGCCTGCACTTTCGAGCACAGCTTGCGCCGCCGCAGTATCCCATTCGCTGGTAGGGCCCAGTCTGGGGTACAGATCGGCACTGCCTTCTGCCAACATACAAAACTTAAGCGAGCTACCCACGCTTAAGATGTCATGCTCGCCAAACTGTTGTAAATATTGCGCTAAACCAGGGCTCAAGTGCGAGCGACTGCCAACAATCATCGGCATCGCGCGTGGCGCTTTAGAGCCCAATAAGGGACTTTCTTGACCCGCTTGTTGACGCCATGCACCTAAATGCTTAGCGCCGTAATAATAGGTATCGAGCACAGGCGCATATACCACACCTGCGATTGCAACCCCTTGATGGATAAGCGCAATATTGACGGTAAACTCGCCATTGCGCTTAATAAATTCCTTAGTGCCATCTAAAGGGTCAATTAACCAATAGGTTTGCCATTGACGACGCTCATCCCACGCAATATCCGCCGCTTCCTCAGACATAATAGGGATACCGACAAACTGCAGCGCCAATGCCGCCACTATCACGTGGTGCGCGGCTAAATCGGCGGCCGTTACGGGACTATCGTCGCCCTTGTGGCTCACCGAAAAGTCATCTTGACCATAAACCGTCATAATGGCATCGCCCGCCGCTTTGGCAATCGCGACCACTTGCAATAAATCTTGTTTGGTCAATGTCTGTGCTATTGTCGTTTTGTCTGCCACTGAAACGTCCTTAATGCATTAAATATTCTGGCATTATGCCATTGTCATCCAAGGGGAATTTAGAACAAATTCATCATACATCAAGCAAAATAGACTAAGACTCACGGCTTGAACCGCTGCGCACAAAACCACAGATAAACAAAGTGATTACGATACTAAGGCAAGCCATCGGTGCTGAGAAGAGCCTTGAGTCCAGCTGCATTCGTATTCACAGCCCATGTTTTCATACGGATAGTCTAAAGCCGTCGCTTAAATCTGATTATTGGCGGGCTTATTGTTTTCAACAGCGTTAATCACTCAGATGACGTAAACGCTTAAAGCGTGATTAAAGCAGCCTAAAGCAAAATGTGAGTCACGCTCATTATCGTCAAGATAACCGCCGCAACATGCAATTCAGTTGCTGACGCCAATCTTGCCACTCGATCTGTTCAGGCATCGACAGTACATTATTCGTAGCCAAAGTGGAGCGTAATTTACCACTGTTCAACACACTATAACTCGGCCTTTTTGCCAAATTGACACCGCGGTTTAGTGCCTGCTTAGTATAATCCGCACTGGTAATCGGCTGGATATCCACAGGTTGACTTAACAAATTAAGCGCTAGGGCTTGTCGCTGGATTTCACTGGCAAATTCATACCAACTGCACTGGCCTTGAGCGCTGTAATGAAATACGCCCGAGCGCTGCTGCATGACTAATTGCCAAATCACCTTAGCGAGTGCATCACTCCAAGTCGGGCAGCCGATTTGATCGGCTATCACCTGCAAACTTGACTGAGTACGCATCAAGTTCAGCATGGTGTTGACAAAATTATGCCCATCTTGACCGTAAAGCCATGAGGTGCGCACAATCGTTGCGCAATCACCCAAGACCGCCACTACCCTCTGCTCACCAAGCAACTTACTCGTACCGTAAGCAGACAACGGCTCGGGAGCATCAAGTTCAACAAATGGCCTTGGTAAATGAACTTGGTTTGGGTTTGGGTTTGGATTTGGGTTTGAATTTGAATTTGAAGCTGAGTCTGGGTTTTGATGTTGTTCAACGCCACTTTCTCTAGCATCGCAAACAACACGTTCAGCAGCATGAGCAATCTCGCAAACAGCTTGACCACCAAACACATAATCGCTCGACACATGCAGCAAGCGGGCGCCCGACAACAAACATTGCTGCGCCAATAACTCAGGGCCGAGTGCATTCACCCGATGCGCTTCGATTGCGTCATGCTCAGCAGCGTCTACCGCATTATAGGCCGCGCAATTGATCACCCAGCTTGGTCGATATTGATCAAACACTGCTGCAATATTGGCGGCATCGGTAATGTCTAACTGACTGCGACTTAACGCATACAGCTCCAGCGGTATGCTTGTGTTTTCACTTGCGTTGCTATCTATGGCTAGCTCGCCAATATTGGCAGCGATTCTCAGCAAGGCCTCTGCGAGCTGACTCTTCGCGCCAGTGATTAACACGACTTGCGGGATGTTAGCTTCTGTAGTGCTCGCCTCAGCGCATTGAGTTGGTGTCACTTTAATTGCCACTATTTTCATCACGGATCAACAGCATGGCTCATCATCGCTAAATAAGGGGATCAAATCGGCGACGGTTTCATGACCACGGGCGGCTAAAAAAGCCAAGAGTGCAGAAGGACTGCGATTGAGTAATCGTGATGGCGGATAAGCCACTTCATCGATGATCGCTTGCGCCCGCGCAAAACCGCCCAAACTAAAGGCCACATGGGAATCAGAGCCCATAACTAAAATAGTGCCAAATTCCTTGGCCGCTTTAGCAATCGCAGTGCAATTGGCTTCGCTACCCTTACGGGATACTTCAAAGGAGGAATTGTTAATTTCAAGCGCTACACCGTATTCGGCAGCGGCGCGGGCAACGGCTTCAATATCAATCGGGTAGGCTGGGTTTCCCGGATGAGTAATGATATCAACCTTGCCACTCTTAATCGCATTAATCATAGCCTCTGTGTGGGTTGCCTTATCCGATGGCGGATAAACCGGCTCATGGAATCCCGCGAGCACAATATCCAGCTGCTTTAGATAATCGCCAAAGAAATCAATCTCGCCGTCGATATTTTTTATGTTGGCTTCGATACCGCGCAAAATCCCGACACCATCGACCATACGTGGCAGCACTCTTAAATTCACAAAGTGCCAAAAATGCGGTGCATCCGCCATCGCAGGCCCATGATCTGTATTCGCAAATAGGCGAATACCCTTCTGTTTTGCTACGGCAATATAGTCATGAATCGTGCTATAAGCATGGCTTGAAGCCACAGTATGGGTATGAGTGTCGACTTGGTACTGCATGGTTCACCTCAGTCAAATGATTCAATCAATTTAGAAAAACTGGCCATGATTAGCTAAAAAGCGATAACAATTCATCGGCGCTTCCTTGCCATGTGCCCTTACCTTTACCTTCGAGAATACTGTCCGCGAGGCTTTGCTTATGCTGCTGCATTTCTTGGATTTTTTCTTCTACAGTGCCTTCGGCAATCAGCTTATACACAAACACGGGCTTATCTTGGCCGATACGATGGGCTCTGTCCGTAGCCTGTTTTTCCGCCGCCGGATTCCACCAAGGATCATAGTGGATCACAGTATCCGCCGCGGTGAGATTGAGCCCAGTACCGCCCGCTTTTAAGCTAATTAAGAACACAGGCGTATCGCCCTCTTGGAACTTATCTATCTGGGCTTGGCGCAGGCGAGTTTGCCCTGTGAGCTTACTGTAATCGAGCCCCAAGTCCACCAGCTCAGCTTCAATCAGGCTGAGCATGCTAGTGAACTGGCTGAAGATCAATATCTTACGCCCCTCTTGCACCATCTCGGGCAGATTCTGTTTTAGCCAGTCTAACTTAGCATTACTCTTCACTTTTTGCGCTTGCTCTAACTTTACTAAGCGCGGATCGCAGCAGGCTTGGCGTAGCTTAAGTAAAGCATCGAGAAACTCGATATGGCTGCTGCCAACGCCTTGAGTGGCAAATAAATCCCGCAGTTTTTTCTCCATTACCAGTCGAATACTCTCGTAGAGATTTCGCTGATCTTTTTCTAACTCTAAGCTCTGGGAGATTTCGGTTTTAGGGGGTAATTCACCGACCACTTCATCTTTGGTTCGGCGCAGCACAAAAGGCGCAATCCGTTGACTCAAGATTTGCGCTTGTTCCATATCACCATAACGTTCAATTTTGTGCCTAAAGGATTTATTAAAGAAGGCATTCGTGCCGAGTAATCCGGGCAAACTAAAATCCATCAAAGACTTAAGTTCGCCTAAGTGATTTTCAAGCGGCGTACCCGACAAACACAATCTAAACGGCGCTTTAAGATCTTTAATCACTTGAGTCACTTTCGCCTGCGCATTTTTAATCTGCTGCGCTTCATCGAGCACGATATGTTCAAACACCTGCTGTTGATAATAGTCACTGTCGCGCACAATCAGCGGATAGGTAGTCACCACAATATCAAACTCACCTAAGCGTTCGAGCAAAGGCTTACGCAAGGCGCCATGAATGATGACAAGCTTTAACGAAGGCGCAAATTTCGCGGCTTCTTTCGCCCAATTGCCCACTAAACTCGTTGGGCAAATAATTAGGCTCGGTACATGGCTAGCACCCGTCGGTTTTAACGCTTGCTGCTTGAGTAAAAAGGCCAAGGTTTGAATGGTTTTCCCCAGCCCCATATCATCGGCCAAAATACCGCCAAGCTGATATTCCTTTAAAAAACAGAGCCAATTTAAGCCTTGCTGTTGATACTGGCGTAACTCAGCATTTAAGTTGTATGGGACTGCGACCTCTAACACACCGTTAAAATTTTCAAGCTTAGTTGCTAAACTGCGTACCCGCTCACCATTAAGCAGACGAATATCGCTGTCGGCAAAATCATTTAATAGGTGGGCACGGTATTTAGGCAAAGACACGCTATTGCCTTTATGGCTATCGAACAGTTCTAAAATTATGCTGATCAGCGGCTTAATCACGCTGGCTTTGACTTTTAACCAATCGCCATTCGGGCTGGGTAGCAGTAATTCTGCATCATCTGCCGGTTCACCATACTGCTTAAGCCAAGTGGCAATTAAGGGCAGCATAGGCACCATTTGGCCATCGATATCGGCATTCAGTGACAGGGAGAACCAACCCTCTTGCGTATCATCCAGTTCAATCGCCAATGGAGTATCAATCACATTCAAACTGAAATGGTCGGCAAAATGCACTTGGTAGCCCAAGGCCTCTAGCGCCGGGATTTCCTGTTGAATAAAGTGCAACCAAGCATCAATGGTTTCTGGCAGTGGCCCTAAACCCCAAATGCTGACATAGCTGCCACTGTTAGGGATAAAAGAAGGTGCCAGCTCCACCAGTTCCAATGCCATCAAACGATTAATCGCATCCATTTCCGCATCGAGTTGACGCGCGACTTGATAGGTTTTGCCTTGATGGGTAACTAAGGACAAGGGCTCGTCGGGATATTGGCCGCCAAGTACCACGTCTTGATAGACAAACTCCAACAGCACCAGTGGCTGCGCCATAGCAAACTCGGGTAACTCCTGTGAAGTTAAGGTCAACCTGACTTGCAGCGGTACTTGCAACTCGACAAAATCAATCGAAACAGGCGTAGGTACGGTTTTCGCCGAAAAGTGTTTAATCAGTTTGTGACTCACCATTTCAATCTGCGAGCTAGGCACTGGCGGCATCTGGCTGAGTAACAAGAGTTTTTCAACGCTGATCTCTGTCTCTAATGCGCCTATCTTAAAATAATCAAAATCGATATAAGTCGGCGGCTCGCAGGGGATCAGCTCCCAATTTTCTTTATTGGGCAACGTTAACTGCATCTGTTTATGTTCGGCATCCTTATCTAGCCAAATGAATTCTGGCTTTAACGGTTCACCTCGGGTGAGCGCTAAACGGCTCTCTTCCCAAAAACACCGTTCAGTGACGAGCATTTTTTCCAGCGCCATAGCGCCTAACTGAGCTTTAAGGTACAGACGCGAGGCACCGTGGCGGCGGGTCGACATAACGAGATTGATGATGAGTACGTCTTCGGCACCAATCCAAGCGGGCATGTAATATTGCACATCGGATAACGCTATTTTCGAGCCTTTGTTATAGCCGCCCTTCTTCGCCAACTTGCCTTTTCTTAGCTCAAGGTAGACGCCGTTATCATCTTTGGATAACACGTACAGCACGCGATCGTCATAGAGTAAATCGACATTTGAAACCGTGAGATCATCACTCTCGTCTAGCAGATGTAACCACTGGGCAATACGTTGATCTTCAACGGTTCTATCACTCAGTAAACTGTAAAGCACGGCGGCAATATGCTTGCAATGCCCAGTGGCGGGGCATGAACAGAAGCCATTCATGATCAACTTATGGTTAACACTCACGAGGCGAATATCTTGACGATAGGGCTGGGATTCCGTCCCCATGACGCGACCTTCAATATGACGAAAATCGGCATTCGCTTTGGCGCTCAAGACCCGTCCCTTCATCACATAATCACGGGCGCGCATTAAGGTTGGCGACGTGAATAATGACTCAATAGTAGTGCGAGTCAATTGGATAGGATCTTGGGGGGACAAGCGATTCATGTAAAAACCTTGAAACTAAAAATATCAATACCTAACAATAGCAAGCCATTGCCGAGCGACATTTATCAATGAGTTGTGTGGGATTGTATTGAAAGCCTTGGCCGAAAGCCAGAATGATAGCCTCTATCGATAAACCCACCCTGCCTGCAAGATTAAGAGAACACACTTACTCGCAGACAGGATATGGATTTAAACTCGCATAAAGCCATTGATAAATCAGGTGTTAGCCTTGCATTAATCACTAAGCGTTAACGGTTACAACCAAGGGCTAAACTTTTGCTTTAGCTTCAGTACTTTTTGTATCAGCAATGTTTGTATCAGCAATGTAGCGATCGACCAATGTTTCTAAGATATCCAAGGGCACGGCGCCATTTTTCAGTACCACATCATGGAAGTCTCTGAGATCGAACTTATCTCCTAGGGCCGACTTGGCTTTTTCACGCAGTTCGAGAATTTTCATCATGCCGACTTTATAGGCCGTCGCTTGGCCTGGCATAACGATATAACGCTCAATCTCAGCCGTGACATCACGATCGGACATGCCAGTGTTTTTCTTCATATAGTCGATCGCTTGCTCGCGAGTCCAACGGCTATGGTGAATGCCCGTATCTACCACTAGACGCACAGCGCGGAACAACTCTGCCTGCAAACGACCGATATTATCAAAGGGATCCTTTTGAAAACCAAGCTCCCACGCCAAACGTTCGCTATATAAAGCCCAACCTTCAATGTACGCCGTAAAAGGCGCCATCTTACGAATAAGTGGCATACCCTCTAACTCCATCGCCACTGCGATTTGAAAATGATGCCCAGGGATCCCCTCGTGGTAGGCTAAAGTGTGCATACCGTATTTAGGCGTGGCCTTGATGTCATATAAATTGGCATAGAAACGCCCCGGACGACTGCCGTCAATCGCGGGCTGCTGATAATAGGCACCCGGTGCTGTTTTCTCTTTAAATTCAGGAATACGCACCACTTCCATGCCCGCTTCGGGTCGAATACGGAAGGCATCACCGAGTCCGGCATTCACTTCATCAAGAATATGCTGATAATCGACCAGGATTTGCGCTCTGCCCGCATCGCTATCTTCGTAGTAAAACTTAGGATCGGCGGCTAATGCTTCAATCGCGACCGAGAAACCTTGGCTCACATCGTAGCCTTCAGCGGCTAAGATAGTCATGATCTTGCTCTGAATGCGATCCACCTCAGCCAGCCCTTTAGCATGGATTTCGTCAGCAGTGTAATTAGTGGTCGTAAAGAACTTCAGCAATTGCTCATAGGCAAGGTCGCCATTTGGCAGCGCCCAATAACCATCATCCGTCCCAGCTTTGGCTTGTAACTGGGTGAAGTAGTCGATAAATAATTGATACGCTGGATGCACATAACCTTTAATGTCCGCTTCAGCGGCGGCCAATAACCGTGCTTGTTCATCGGCACTGATATCCGTGTCAGCTAATTTGGTTTTGAATGAACTGTATAGGATATTGTCTTGAATCGGCGTCGCGACAAAATCATTCATCTCGGTCAGTACCCGCTCAATCACAAACTTAGGCGGAATAATCCCTTTAGCTTCACGGATTTTTAAGCCTTCGAGCGTTTGCGCAAACTTAAGTTTCACCTTTTGTAATCGCGACAGATAGTTTTCAGCATCGCCCACCGAGTGGACTTGGTGCTGTGCCTGCATAAAGCTGGGATACCCGTTTTGCACACCAAACAACTGATTCAGCGGATAGTTATGGTAACGATACGGCTCAGAGACCAATGCAAAATCGGCAAGATATAAGGCAATATCCTTGGAAATGCGCTGATTTTCATCTAAATCCGCATCGGAATAACTCAGCAAGGTTTCACGTAGATCACGCACTTGCGCGAAAGTCTTATCCATCGCCTCTGGACTATCATCATCCAACTCGGCGTTATGGCCTGTAATCCCTACCGATTCTAAGAAACCCAATGAGGTTAAGGTCTCAGGGCTTTCGAAAGCCATCTTGACCACACTTCGATCTAAAAACGCGCGAAAGAAAAACGGCTTTTTCGCAAACCATTCATGGGCGGCCAGCGACACTAATAACAGCACTAAGACTAAGCTGCCGAGTCCAATCCGTTTTAGTGCTGTTTTCAACGTCATTCTCCATTCTTATTATATTGGGTCTACAGTTATCGCACTGAATCTAAAGCTCAAGCACGCTGTTATTTTGCAGACGAGAATATCACCAACACAAATAGGTAACAATTTAGCAACGTAACTAAGCGTGACTGAATCCCTTCTCTGGCATACAGGTCGCCTCCCACACTCCACAGACACCTAATAGGTAAACTGTCACTAAGTCGCGACAAACAGACAAAATATTTTTTACGCTCGATAACTTTCAAACTAACTTCGTATCCAATTGAATATAAACAGTTATAAAGCATCACCCTCCCAGAATCTTTCCATAACCCTCTCTATAGATGAAAGGTATTTCAAAATAAAGCTATACAAACCCCTAGAGTGTGTTAATCTGTACTCCGGCCTGTGATTCAGACCTATTTATAAGCAATATTATGTATTTGAAAACCTTCGCTACGCCTGTAATATTTTTTGCTGTCATGAAGCTTTCCACTCATAACTTATCATCAATGTAAATAATTCTATTTCTGGCTAACATCCCGCATAATTGCGAATTATTTGTTTGAAAATTTTGGAGACATTCATGTCTAAAACTACTGGTGTAGTTAAATGGTTTAACGAAGATAAAGGTTTTGGTTTTATTTCTCCTGACAATGGTGGCGCTGACGCATTCGTTCATTTCCGCGCAATCGTTTCAGAAGGCTTTAAAACTCTTGCTGAAGGTCAAAAGGTTTCTTTTGATATCGAACAAGGCCAAAAAGGTCCTCAAGCTGCGAACGTAGTTATTCTGTAATTAGACTTTGTCTAATTTAAGCTAACAAGTTCCAGACAAAAATGCCGACATTATGTCGGCATTTTTATATCTGCGTTTTCATCCATCACTCACGCAGACCATTAACCTTTAGCCGTGCAGCAGTTTAGCTTCCGCTTTCTCAAGTCTTCGTGGTTTACCCACTATCAGTAAGATATCCCCTGCACGAAAAACCCAGTCCTGCTCAGGATGTTCCACTTCGGCGCCACTGCGACGAATCGCCCTTAACTCCACCCTCAATGTTTCCCACATAATATCGGCAACGGTTTTACCAATCGCATCTGCACCACGCGGTAACGCCACCGCATGCAATGACTCCAAGGTGAAGTCGGTTTCTGTACCGGAAAAGAAGCCATGTAAAAATTGATAATGATTGCGCCGCTCTGACTCTAAGCGTTTTAAAATGCGCGCCAGTGGCACACCACATTGATGTAACACCTGTGACACTAACATCAGGCTGCCTTCCAAAGATTCTGGGATCACTTGATTGGCACCGGCTTTTTTCAGTAAGTCTAAATCACTGTCGTCTTTAGTTCTGACTAAAATTTTAGCGTCTGGCGCCAATAACTTACATAAGAGTAGAACTTCTTCTAAACTGCGCGACTCACAAAAAGTGATGACGATCATCTTGGCCTGCTTAACGCCAATTTGTTTTAACATCGCCCGTTTACACACATCCCCAAAATAAATAGGTTCGCCAGCACGGCGCGCCTCAGAGACACGAGTCGGATCGAGATCCATGACCAGATAAGGTACAGCTTCAGTTTTCAAAAAACGGGCAATGGTCTGCCCGACTCGGCCGTAACCAAAAATCATCACCAGATCATGCTCATCCATCAAGAGTGGCACAGCTTCATCCACATGTTTTGCCTGCCTTATTCCTAACACCCACTTAGCAATATCCACGCTATGGCGAACTAACCACGGGGCTATCGTCATGGAAAGCACGGCGACCATGACTAACATGGTACTGATTTCATTATCTAGAAGTTGATAGTTAACCGCTAAAGCCAACACCACAAAACTGAATTCGCCCACTTGGGCTAAGCTCATGGCGGTGCTCATCGCAATCCGAAAGGGTTCGCCAACCAATCTTAAGATCCCATGAATGATCAGCGCCTTACCTAGTACAACGGCCACTAAGATCAACAATATCTGCCACCAGAAACGCATCACTAAGGTAAAGTCCAGCATCATGCCGATGGAAATGAAAAACAGCCCCATCAATAGATCGCGAAACGGCCGGATATCCGCCTCAAGTTGGCGACGGTACTGGCTTTCCCCCAGCAGCATGCCCGCCATAAATGCCCCCAGCGCCATTGATAATCCCAGCCATTGGGTAAATGCGCCTGTCACTAAAGCCACCACTAGTGTTGATAACACGAAGAGTTCGTTAGAGCGGGAGCGGGCAACTTCGTCAAAAATCCGCGGCAGTGCCCATTTACCAAAAGCCATCAAGAGGAAAAAGGCCAAAATACCTTTGAGCAAGGCAAAGGCGATATCCGCAAGCATCAAAGGTTCGCCACCATTGGCCAGTAATGGCAATAGGATCAACAGCGGCACAACCGCTAAATCTTGGAATAATAAGACACTGACGGATAGCTCACCATGACGACGACGCAACCACCCCTGTTCATTGAGTAATTTAAGGACGATGGCAGTGGATGATAAGGCAATGGCAGCTCCGATAACTAAGGCTTCGACCCAATTAAGACCACACAACAGGGCCACGCCCATAGTCAACAGGGTCGTTATTACCATCTGTGCACTGCCTAAGCCAAATACGGTACGGCGCATGGCCCACAGACGCGGCACAGAGAACTCTAAGCCTAAGGTAAACATCAGTAGCACTACCCCAAGTTCAGCGACAGATTGCATTTGATGCTGGGTAAACCAATGAAAACCGCTCGGTCCACTCACTACACCAGTGAGTAAATAAGCCAGAATTGCGGGTAAGCCCAAACGGCGCAGCACAGCAATAGCCACAATGGCAATCACTAACATAAGTAGTACTTGGATTAAGAAGCTATGTTCCATTGGGGCGATGACTCCTGTCAAAATGCTGACGTGTCAAAAAAACTAACGCTGAGTTTTAAGCTTAACTGAATGACTAACAAAGACAAATTTTATTAACAAATATTACGGCACGGTATTTGCTTAGACTAGGTAAGAGATGTATCGCACTAACATTTGCTGGAGTGATGATTATGGACTTTGGCCTAGCGACCGAGCTATATCCCGACGAATATCGCTATCAAACAGAACATTATAGTCCCAATGATAATCCATTGGACTTGGTACAAGTGATCCAACAACTGCACGCCAGTTTAGATCCAAGGACAGTCTTTGCCTGCTATGGCAAAGTGCTGGGACAACACTTGCCGATCCAAGGTGTGCGCTTAAGTTATGGCGAACATAAATTAAGCTGGGGCAAACGTTATGGTATCAGCGTCAAAAGACAGCTGATATGTGCAGGTATGCCGCTGACGATTCAATACCAGTTATTGACGCCACTGACGCCATCGCAAACCTCGAACCTGAAAGAGATTGAGCCGCTGTTATTGCAACCGTTATTAAATGCAATGCAATACCAAGAAATGTCGATGCAAGCCATGTTTGACTCGCTCACAGGTTTAGGTAATCGCCATTACTACAGTCAAAGTCTCAGTAATGCGACCGCCAGAGCCCATAGAAAACAAGGTTCTGTCGCACTCATAGTGCTCGATTTAGATAACTTTAAACAGCTAAATGATAAATTCGGCCATAAATGTGGTGATTATATTCTGAAGGAATTTGGCGACATCATTCGTGCGACCATACGTAATACGGATCAAGCATTCCGTATCGGCGGTGACGAATTCGTTATTATTGTCCAAGGTAATATTCATGCGGCAGGCTTGTTGTGCGAACGGATTGTCTCGGCCATCAATCAGCACAGTAGTTTCACCCAGTTTGGGGTGAGCTGTAGTCTAGGTGCGGCAGAATCACACGATACCATTGAAGCCGAACAACTTTATGAACTTGCCGATAAGGCACTATATCAAGCCAAAGCAGCGGGACGTAACTGCTATAAACTCAGCCAAAATCAATTAGTTTAGACGCGCAGGGATGCCAAATGAAATGCGATAAAAAACTCGCAGCGCGTAATCGGTGAAGGTTCAAAACGAAAGGAAAGTTAATATCTCAATGTAGATCTCAAGGAAGATTCGAATCAAACTGACGTGCTGCGACCTACTCTTTCTTACTTTGCTGCTTTCCTACTTAAAAAGAATAACGCCGCAACGACTCACAAAAACTCCAGCGACAACTCCCAACCCAAACCCCTTGCTTCGCCAACAGGCACTTAAACAAACACTTAAACAGAAGTTTGAGAGACCTGTAAACCTAGTCCATTCGACTCAAGAATAAAGCTCTTTTCAACCCACAGCCCAATCGCCATAACCAGTTGCTCGTTATAGAACACGAAACCGACCTTTTCACGTACCCAAGGCGGAACGGCAAACTCTTGCCACAGTTTCTTTAATTCTCGGCCCTTGCCACGAGAATGGGGATGACAGCGACATTGCCCCGCAAGTTGATAACGCACACTCACCACTTCATCTGGCCGAGGAAAGCGAGCTCTGGGCCCTTGTTTAGAGGCACTGAGACGCATCGGCTCACCACAAGTAACCTCCGCAGGTTTCACGTCTAATTTAGTAACGCCTAATTGAGTAACGTCTAATTGAGTAACGTATAATTGAGTAACGTCTGATTGAGTAACGTCTGATTGAGGAACGTCTAATTGAGAGACATCGCCCTGCACTAACGGGATGAGGAGCTGCGAAGGAAGCGTCCAGCTCGCAGGCTTAACATGACGCGGACGGGCTTGATACTTAAATAAATACACTTGATTGGCAAAGCGGCGGATTTCACATTCACCGACACGAATATGCACTTTGGCATCATCTTTCGCGGTTAAAACCTGAGTGATGATCTGATTAAGCTGAACCTTTGAGGGCAAGGCAAAACCCTGGGATTCGATAAAACCCCGCAATAGTAGCGCTTGCCAGTCGGCTGACTGCTCGGCAAAACCATCGAGTGTAAATACACTTTGAGTATGGTAAGGCGCTTGGGTTAACCATAAAGGTAAACGTTCACCCACCTGTAAATCCAGCGTTGCCTGTTGCTCGGCGCACAATGCCGCACTGCGACTCGCGGTCGTCGCAATACTCGGCCAACGCGCTTTTAAGCGGGGAATGATTTCTAAACGTAAAAAATTACGATCGAACTTATCGTCTTGATTACTTTCATCTTCGATATGCACTAAGCCTTGCTGTTTTGCGTAGGCTTCAATTTGCTCACGGCTGATATCCAATAACGGCCGAAGTTGTCTGCCTTGTGCTAATGCTTGTACTTGCCCCATAGCCGCCAGCCCTTTCGGGCCCTGACCACGCTTGAGCGCAAGCAGAATAGTTTCGAGCTGATCATCTTCATGGTGGGCAGTTAACAACACATCATTTGCGCTTAAATGCCGTTCAATCGCTTGATAACGGACTTTTCGTGCTTCGGCTTCAAGGCTTAATCTTGGTCCGCGATTAACCGTTACTCGCTCAACCGTTACGGGCAAACCGTAATGCTGACCGCGCTCAAGACAATGCTGCGCCCAAACCTCAGCGTTGTCGCTTAGGCCATGGTGCACATACACCAGTTGATAGCTAAACTCGGGATATTGCCGCGCAAACTGACTTAAGCCAAAGGCCAATACTTCGGAATCAACCCCGCCACTGTAAGCCAGCACTAACTTGCAGTCAGGCGCTAAAGACTGCGCCGTCAAAAAAGCACTAATATGCGCGCAGAGATCGCCTGCAGCCGATGGCTCATCAAACTTAACCGACATAGGTTAACTTCATCTGTTTGCACCTAAGACATTCGCCAACATTAGAATAAAATTCTCACCTTGTTTGGCCCGAGCAGCGATTCAAGCGAGAGCATCAAGTCATCGGTCGGATTCACTCGCCAAGCATCGGCGAGCCTAAATTGACCTTTGGCTTGGGCTTGAGTGTAGTTGATCACCACAGGCACGGCGCCGTTACGCCACGAGCTTAAGGCTTGCTCGAAGGTATCGAGGGCTGATGGCGTTAACTCACTGCCATCCATATCGATTTCTAGCGCCTTAGCAAAGTGACTTCGCGCCTCACTAATGTCGATGATATTACGCGCCGTCATGCGGTTGCCGCCGGCGAAATCATCGTAACTCACCTCACCTTCACAAATGAGGATGCGATCTTTTTCCAGTAGATGATTAAATTTTTCAAACGCTTCAGTAAACAACATGATCTCAAGACGCGCGCTCTTATCGTCAAGCGTCAACAGGCCCATTTTCGAGCCGCGCTTAGTCAACATCACGCGTGTTGCCACCACTAAACCCGCAGCCTTAGCCGTTTTACCGCGCTCGGTGGGATGCACATCTTTCAAACGGCCGGACGTGTAATGCTTAAGCTCTTTTAAATACTGATTGATCGGATGGCCGGTCAAATACAAGCCTAAGGTCTCACGCTCGCCTTCAAGCCAAATTTTATCCGGCCAAGGGGTACATTCAACAAACTGCTGCTTGCTGTCTTCGGGTTCACTGTTGAGCAAACCAAACATATCGTGTTGGCCTATCGCTTCGGCTTTAGCATGTTGATCGGCGGCGCGAATCGCTTCGGGCAAGGTGGCCATCATTGACGCACGGTGCGGCCCAAGATTGTCTAAGGCACCCGCGCAGATCAGCTTTTCAATCACGCGCTTATTGAGTTTTTTCAAATCGATGCGGGCACAGAAATCGAATAAATCGACAAAGGGGCCGTCTTTACGCGCCTCTAAAATCGATTCAACTGGGCCTTCGCCCACACCTTTAATGGCGCCGATGCCATAAACAATGCGCAGATCATCATCGACGGTAAATTTGAACAAACCTTTGTTCACATCCGGCGGAATAAGCGGCAAGCCCATACGCTCACATTCATCGACCAAGGTCACAATCTTATCTGTGTTATCCATATCGGCCGACATGACCGCCGCCATAAACTGCGCAGGAAAATGGGTTTTAAGCCATAAGGTCTGATAGGAAACCAGCGCATAAGCGGCGGAGTGAGATTTGTTAAAACCGTAGCCGGCAAACTTTTCCACTAAGTCGAAGATCTTCATCGACAAGTCGCCATCGACGCCGTTATTGATTGCGCCTTCTTTAAAGATACTGCGCTGCTTGGCCATCTCTTCGGGCTTTTTCTTACCCATAGCACGGCGCAGCATGTCGGCGCCGCCAAGGGTGTAGCCCGATAGCACCTGCGCAATCTGCATCACCTGCTCTTGATACAGAATAATGCCGTAGGTCGGCGATAACAGCTCACGAAGCGATTCATGTTGATACTGAGAATCTGGGTACGAGACTTCCTCGCGCCCATGCTTACGTTCGATAAAGTTATCTACCATGCCCGATTGCAACGGCCCCGGACGGAATAGTGCCACCAGTGCGATCATGTCTTCGAAACAGTCGGGCTGCAGACGTTTAATCAAATCCTTCATACCACGGGATTCGAGCTGGAATACCGCCGTAGTTTCATACTTTTGCAGCAAACGGAAACAGGCGGGATCCGTGAGTGAAATCGCCTCAATCCGTATTGGTTTGCGCCCGTTTTTCACTTCGACCTTGTTCACCATCTCGAGCGCCCAGTCGATAATCGTCAGGGTTCTTAATCCCAAGAAATCGAACTTAACTAGCCCTGCGGTTTCAACGTCGTTTTTATCGAATTGTGTTACTGGGTTTTTGCCTTCTGCATCGCAATAGAGCGGCGCAAAATCGGTAATTTTTGTCGGTGCAATCACTACACCACCGGCGTGCTTACCAGCGTTACGGGTTACGCCCTCGAGCTTACGGCACATGTCGATCAGATCTTTGACGTCTTCATCGCCATCGTAAGATTCTTGCAACGCTGGCTCGACTTCAAAAGCTTTCGCCAGTGTCATGCCTGGTTCTGGAGGAATTAATTTTGAAATTCGGTCAACGAAACCATAGGGATGACCGAGCACTCGGCCAACGTCGCGGATAACCGCTTTTGCCGCCATAGTACCAAAGGTGATAATTTGCGATACCGCTTCGCGGCCGTACAACTCGGCCACGTGGTCGATCACTTCATCGCGTCTATCCATGCAAAAATCGACGTCAAAGTCGGGCATAGAAACCCGCTCAGGGTTCAAGAAACGTTCGAACAGTAAGTCAAATTCGAGCGGGTCTAAGTCGGTGATTTTGAGCGCATAGGCCACAAGTGAACCCGCGCCCGAACCACGACCGGGTCCCACTGGGATACCGTTATCTTTACCCCATTGGATGAACTCCATTACGATCAAGAAGTAACCAGGGAAGCCCATCTGGTTGATTACTTTGAGTTCGATATCGAGCCGTTCGTCGTATTCGCCCCGTTTCTCGGCGCGCACTTCGGGGTTGGGGAACAAAAACTCGAGCCGCTCTTCAAGGCCCTTCCTCGAGCAATCGACCAGAAAGTCTTCGATGGACATATCGCCAGTCGGGAAGTTGGGCAGAAAATACTCGTACAAACGAATCGTCACGTTACAACGTTTAGCGATTTCGACACTGTTCGCCAGCGCCGCGGGAATGTCGGCAAATAGCTCGCACATTTCCTCTTCGCTGCGTAAGTACTGCTGTTCACTGTACTTTTTAGGACGGCGCGGATCGGCAAGGGTAAAACCATCGTGGATCGCGACCCGAATTTCATGGGCGTCGAAATCCTCAGGTTTAAGGAACACCACCTGATTGGTGGCGACCACTGGGATACCCTTATCCTGCGCTAAGATCACTGCCATGTGTAGATAACGCTCTTCGTCTGGGCGGCCGGTACGGATAAGTTCGAGAAAATATCGATCGGCGAAATGTGTCTGATAAAACTCACATAAAGATTCAACCTGAGTGCTATTACCCTTGAGGAGCGCCTTACCCAGATCGCCCTCTTTGGCGCCCGATAACAGCAAAATGCCTTCGTTATAAGTGAGTAACCACTCTTGGTCGATCACCACACGCCCAGCAACTTGGCCACGCAAATAAGCCTGACTGATAATTTGGGTCAGATTCTGATAACCAATATTGTTCATCGCAATTATGGTCAAGGCGCATAATTCGCCTTCAAATCCGGGCACTTGCATCCAAAAATCGGCGCCGATAATCGGCTTGATCCCCGCACCATGGCAACCACTGTAAAACTTAACCAAACCACAAAAGTTGTTTTGGTCAGTCAGGGCGACAGCCGCCATTCCCTGCGCTTCCACCTGCGCCAAAATTGGCTTGACCTTGGCCACGCCATCGGTCATTGAGAAGTCACTGTGGACACGAAGATGCACAAAACGAGGATCGGACATAATTAGGATTATCTTTGAATAGCAGGTTAACAATAACTAGAAAGCAGACTAACAAAGTCACGCAGCCAGAGCCAGTGACTTTGCCGGATAACGGGAACTATATACCCAAACAACCTGAAGATACGAGTTTCAAGTTGTTTGAGCAAAATGCTAAAAGCAGCGCTTACAGTCCCAGTAATGCCTTGACGGGTTTGAAACTTTTACGATATTGGTCAAACACACCATGTTCGGCTATGGCCTCAAAATGCGCCTTAGTTGGATAGCCCTTATGTTTTGCAAAACCGTATTGCGGATAAGCGGCATCGAGCACGTCCATCTCGCGATCCCGCGTCACTTTCGCGATGATCGAAGCGGCGCTGATGCTGGCAATCAAACCATCACCTTTAATGATGCTGTGGCTGGTAAGCCCTGCGCCATTATGGGCAACAAAGATGGGGCTACGATTGCCATCCACAAGCACAAGCTCTGGGGCAATATTAAGCCCAGCAACCGCACGCTGCATCGCCAGCATAGTGGCGTGCAGAATATTCAGCTCATCGATTTCAGCAGGACTGGCACGGCCAACCTGATAACACAAAGCTTTATCACAAATCTCATCGAACAGGGCTTCACGGCGTTTCTCACTGAGTTTTTTAGAATCATTCAGGCCACTGATGGGCTTGTTTGGATCTAAAATTACTGCGGCAGTGACCACATCGCCGACTAAGGGGCCGCGGCCGACTTCATCCACTCCGGCAATCAAACCGGTTGAAAAGGCGAGCAAATCGGCTTCGGTTAAACTTTTATAAGTTGCCACTAGTTAGCCTCCTGCGATTTAGCATGAGTGTGTTTAGGCTCAACCAGCGCCATTACCGCTTCAGCAGCTTTTAAGCTCGCATCACGACGTAATACTTGGTGCAGGGCTTCAAACTCGGCTTTGAGCGGCGCAAAATCGCGATTGAGCTCAAGGGTGACTGCCGCCGCAATTTTCTCTGGGGTGCAATCTTCTTGAATGAGTTCTGGGACGAGATCTTTTCCAGCAAGCAAATTCGGTAACGAGAAACGTTCTACTTGCATCATGCGCTTAGCAATACGATAGGTTATCGAGCTCACGCGATAAGCCACCACCATAGGACGCTTGACCAGCATGGCTTCTAACGTCGCGGTGCCAGATGCCAATAAAATCCCATCGGCTGCCGCCATCACTTCACGCGACTGACCTTCAATCATGTGGATTTCAAGATCTGGCGCAAAATCTTTCAGCGCTTGCTCAAATTGGTCACGACGTTTTTGATTCACTAGCGGCGTCACAAAACGTATGTCTGGGAAATTTTGCCTAATCAACAAAGCCGCTTTCACAAAAGGCTCGGCCAGTTGCTTTAACTCACCGCCGCGGGAACCGGGCAGAATCGCTAAGTATTCAGCATCGGCATCTAGTCCGAGCAAGGCACGGGCTGCGGCCTTATCGCTTTGCAAGGGAATATCGTCGGCCAAGGTATGACCCACAAAGGTACAAGGCACCTGATGCTGATCGTAAAAGGCTTTCTCAAAAGGCAACAGCGACAACACCATATGGGTGGCTTTGGCGATTTTGAATATCCGTTTTGGACGCCACGCCCACACAGACGGGCTCACATAATGGACCGTCTTAATGCCACGCGCTTTGAGTTTAAGCTCGAGGCCAATATTAAAATCCGGTGCATCGATGCCAATAAAACAATCGGGCTTAAGCGCGGTAATCTCTTTAATCAGGGAGGCACGTACTGTTAATAAACGAGGCAAACGGGATAGCACTTCTACAATCCCCATCACGGCGAGTTCTTCCATCGCAAACAGGGATCTGAAGCCAAGGGCTTCCATACGGGGACCACCAATACCGACAAAGCGCGCATCGGGGTGATTCTTTTGCAGCGCCGCCATTAAACCTGCGCCTAAAATATCGCCCGAGAGTTCTCCGGCAACCATGGCAAACACTAATGGAGTTTTATTGCTCATAAACCAATCATGTCTCATGAATGAATGACATTGGATGACGGGGCGAACAACAGCTAAAACGCATCATTCCAAGCCATACTGATGTAAATTAATGATTAAGCTCATTGATGGTTGAATGCACAAGGACATTACTAACGACGAAGTCTAACCACCCAATAGGCTTAAGCCAATAATACAAAAGGGCATAAAAATGCCCTTTTGTTGTCATGTGGTCATCAAGTTAGCGAATAATGCCGCGACTCGATGACTTTACAAATTCCAGGAACAATTTCACTTGCTCATCGTTCTGCGCATCTTCAGCCAACGCTTCAATCGCTTCTTCAACTGTCAAGCTGCTGCGATATAAGGTTTTATAAGCACGGCGCACTGCAAGTTGGCTTTCTTTAGAAAAACCACGACGCTTCATGCCTTCGCTGTTTAAACCGCGTGGAATCGTCGGTTGACCCGCCGCCATCACAAAGGGAGGTACATCCTGCAATACTAAAGAACAACCTGCAGTAAACGCATGGGCACCGATATGCACAAACTGGTGAACACCTGTCATGCCGCCTAAAATCGCCCAATCACCCACATGTACGTGACCCGCGATAGAAGCGTTATTGGCCATGATCACATTGTCGCCGACCACACAGTCATGGGCGATATGTACATAGTTCATAAACAGGTTGTTCGACCCAATACGCGTCTCACTGTTATCTTGGACTGTACCGCGGTGGATAGTCACGTTTTCACGGATGACGTTATTGTCACCAATGATCAATCGTGTGGGTTCGCCAGCGTACTTTTTGTCTTGGCACTCTTCGCCTACTGAGGCGAATTGAAAAATACGATTACCTTTGCCGATAATCGTTGGGCCTTTAACAACCACATGGGAACTCAACCAACAATCATCACCAATTTCAACGCCTGCACCGATATAGGTCCAAGGGCCAATGGTGACGTTATTGCCAATTTTTGCATCGGGATGCACAAACGCTAATGTATCTATCACTGACTAATCTCTCTGCGGGCACACATGATTTCAGCGGAACAAACCACTTCACCATCCACTTTGGCCTCACCGTAGAAGACGCCAATCCCGCGGCGCTCTTTAATCATTTTGACATCAAAATGGATTTGATCTCCTGGCTCAACCACACGTCTAAAACGCGCATTGTCGATACCAGCAAAGTAATACAACACCCCTGGAGGTGGCACATCACTACTCATGGTTTTAAAGGCTAACAGGCCAGTTGCCTGCGCCATGGCTTCTAAAATAAGCACGCCTGGCATCACAGGCTGAACCGGGAAATGTCCCTGAAAAAATGGCTCATTTATTGAAACGTTTTTGATCGCCTGCAGACTAACACCAGGAGTGTAATCAAGCACACGATCGATCAATAGGAATGGATATCTATGGGGTAGATATTTAAGTATTTCTTTAATATCCATAGTGTTCATTTGATTAGACACGAACCGAGTTCCTCAAATTGCCTTGGAGCAATTAATCTGGTGTTTTTAAATTTTTTTCCAACGTTTTAACACGCTGGAACAGTTCATCTAACTGACGGAAACGAACTGTGTTTTTACGCCAAAGTTTATTGTCCATTGCCACTGTGGCAGAAGAGTATAAACCGGGCTCACGCATATTAGTGGTAATATTCGTAGCACCAGACACATGCACACCATCGGCAATGCTCAAATGACCTGCGATGGCACAACTACCACCAATAATACAATATTTACCAATAGTGACACTGCCTGCGATGGTCGTACTGCCAGCGATAGCGGTATTCTCACCGATAATATCGTTATGGGCAATTTGTACTTGGTTATCGATAATCACCCCATCGTGGATCTCGGTATGGCCTAATGCCCCCCGATCTACCGTTGAATTCGCACCTATCTCAACCCGATCGCCGATACGAACGCCGCCCGTTTGTGGGATTTTAATCCACTGACCGCGTTCATTGGCATAACCAAAACCATCGGAGCCTAATACAGCGCCCGAATGGATAATACAATCTTGTCCTAAATGCACATCGTGATAGACAGTGACATTAGCCCACAAACGCGTTTTTGAGCCAATAACCACATCTTGTCCGAGCACGACACCGGCACCTATCTGGACATTTTCACCTAAAATGACGTTCGCACCAATAACCGCATTCGCCCCAATCGCAACACCTTCACCTATATGGGCAGAAGCGTCAATTTGAGCCGAAGGATGGATACCCACCGCCGCTTTAGGCGTAGTGTCCAAATACTGGGCAACACGGGCAAAACCGACATAAGGATCTTTTACAATTAACGCAGTACCTTGATAATCCTGCGCATCTTTAGCTGACAATAACACCGCACTCGCTTGAGTCTCCTCAAGCTGAGAGCGATATTTACTGTTGGCTAAAAAAGAGATTTGACCTGCTTTGGCATGTTCTAAGGTCGCCACACTATTAATAATTAGCGTTTCGTCGCCTTGAATATCACCGTCTAATAACAGGCCTAGCTCTTTTAAAGTCACACTTTTCATCTATTACTTGCCTTTGCTTAAGGCTTCAACCACTTTGCCACTGATGTCAGCGTTAGGCTTAACATAAATGACTGCACCACGTTGTAATACCAAATCATATTGGTCTTTTTCAGCGATAGTGTTGATGGCTTTCTGCACTTTAACTAACAGTTTATTTTGCTCTTCACCTTGGCGACGACGTAAGTCTTCATCCAATGCTTTGCCTTTTAACTGATATTCAGATTTTAGCGATTCCATTTTACGAACCAGTTCCGTTTTTTGTGCATCGTTCATTAACGCACCGTCACGTTGCTGCTTCTCCATTAGAGAGCGCATTTCTTCTTGCATTTTTTGGACATCAGCCATGCGATCGCCAAACTCTTTCTTCAGAGATTGAGAGATCTGTTCACGTTGTGGCAGCTGTTCGAACACAGCCCCCATATCCACTACGGCAATTTTCTCAGCATGTGCCATTAACGGCGCGCCTAACAAAACTAACGTCATCAGCGCGCGATTTACCATCTTGTTCAAAATAAACTCCTTGTTACCTTGTTATAGTCAGCAAAACTTGCCGAGTGTATGCCTTTTAAAAAGTTTTGCCAATATTGAAAGAGAAGATCTCTGTTTGGTCGCCTTCGTATTCTTTAATCGGCCACGCTAAGCTAAACACCATAGGACCCATAGGTGATAACCACTGCACACTTAAGCCCCAAGAAGCGCGCAGGCGTGCTGGATCACTGTAGTCCTGTAACTTAGCAAACTCGTCCGCTGGAAGTGTTTGATATGCATTGTAATCAAACTCAGTATCCCAAACGTTACCCGCATCAACGAAGAAACTCGTACGCACTGAGTTAGTGTAAGCCTCATCCAAGAATGGCGTCGGTACAATCAACTCCATGCTCGCTGTCGCAAGGGCGTTACCACCGATTGAACGGCCAGAACTCACTTGGATACTGTTAGGATCGCCCGGCAAACTACAACCATCGCCCGATGGATCCGGTGCACATGGTTCACTACCTCGGTAGAGATAGAATGAACGAGGCCCCACAGAGTTAGACTTAAAGCCACGCAGTGAACTGCTACCACCTGAGTAATAGTTTTCCCAGAAAGGCAGAATTTGGTCGTTATCATTAAATTGACCATAACCGTTACCATAACCTAATCGACCACGGGCCAAGAGCACAAAGCTCTGACTACGGTTAATAGGGAAATAGAAGTTAGTGTCAAAGTCTGTCTTAAAGTACTGTAAATCAGACCCTGGCGAAGTCATTTTACCGTTCAAACGCTGAGACGATCCGTCTGTTGGGAAAGTGCCACGGTTCAAAGTGCTACGATACCAGCCCAGACTCAGTTCAAAGTTATCGAAACTTAAGTCCGCATTTGGATCGTCATCACGGTAGATGTTATAGAAACGCAGTGCTTGCTCATAGGCAGAAATTTCAGAAATCGTGTTATGACGATAACCTATGCCACCGTTGATACGGTTGTATTCATTGATCGGGAAACCCGAGTTCAGCGCCACACCGTAAGAACTGTTTTTATAACGCTCTAAGTTAGCTTCATTGGCGTCAAACTCGCTCCAATAAACGCTCCCCCCTAAACTCACACCATCTTTCGTCCAATACGGATCGGTATAGGATAAGTTAACGTTCTTAGAGTACTTGTTGGTGCTCAAGCTAATACCCGCTTGGTTACCTGTGCCTAAGAAGTTATTTTGCTGCACACCAAACTGCAAGCTCAGGCCTGATTCAGTACCATAGCCGACACCGGCGTTGAATGAGCCCGACGGCTGCTCTTTCACTTTAACCGCAACATCGACTAAATCATCAGTGCCTGGCACTTGAATGGTTTCAGTGTCAACGGTTTCGAAGAAGCCCAAACGGTTAAGACGCGCTTTAGATTGCTCCACTTGCGCAGAGTTTAACCAAGCCCCTTCCATCTGACGCAGTTCACGACGCATCACTTCATCTTTTGTCACTGTGTTACCAGTGAAGTTAATCGCACGCACGTAAACACGTTTACCCGGTTTAACATTGATGTTTAAGGTCACTTCTTTAGTCTTATCATCAATTTCAGGATACGTTTTGACTTCTGGGTAGGCATAACCGAAGCGGCCTAAATATTTGCTGTACATTTCTTCGGTGAAAGTCACATCACCGCCGTTGTACATATCACCCGCTTTGATCGGCAGAATTGATTTCATCAACTCTTCACGGCCCATCAAATCACCCGTCAGGTTTACTTCTTTAACTTTATATTTCTCACCTTCATCTACGTTGATGGTGATATATAAACCTTTACGGTCAGGCGTCATCGCCACTTGAGTCGAGGTGACTTCAAAGCGAATATAACCTTTATTGTGATAATAGGTTTTGATGGTCTCGAGATCGGCCTGCAGCTTTTGCTTCTGATAACGGCGTTCGCCGAACAGATCCCACCAAGCCACATAATCTTTAAGTTCCAGCATGCCAATCAACTCAGCATCGGTGAACTCATGATTACCGACCACGTTAATTTGGCGTATTTCGGCCGCTAAACCTTCGGTGAACTTAAATTTCAGCTCAACCCGGTTACGGGGTAAGTTGATCACTTGAGCTTCCACTTTAGCGCCGTATTTACCCACGCCGTAGTAGAAATCCTGCAAACCCTTTTCAATACCGGTCAACATAGTGCGATCGAGCGACTCACCGACTTTAACGCCAGAACCGTCCAGACTTTCCTGTAACTGTTCGTCTTTAATGTCTTTGTTGCCATCGAATGTCACGGCACTGATGGTAGGACGTTCAGTGACTTTCACCACTAATACGCCGCCATCTCGGCTCACGGAGACATTTTCAAAGTTAGTCGATGCATACAAGCTTTTAATGGCTTGTTGAATTCTTAACTGGTCAACAGTGTCACCTACTTTTACTGGTAAGCTTAACAGGGCAGCACCGAGTGCAACTCGCTGCAAACCTTCAACTTGGATGTCGGTCACTTCAAACGGTTGGAAAGTATCAGCCAACACAGTCCCTGAAAACGACGCACCGACGAATAACATCGAGGCAAAAAGTTTATTCAATCTCATAGAGCACTTCTAATTATTAGTCTGTCCTTGCTCAGAGTCGGGCAAAATCATTGAAAAGCGCAATGCTCATCAACATCAGCAGTATTGCTGCCCCAAATCTGAATCCTATTTCCTGCACCTTTTCAGGTACAGGTTTACCAGTTATTACTTCAATAAAGTAATACAGCAGGTGTCCCCCATCGAGCACAGGTAAAGGCAACAAGTTAATGATGCCTAAATTGACGCTGATGAGCGCGAGGAACCCGAGAAAATAGACCAAGCCATAGTTTGCACTACTGCCCGCACCCTGTGCGATCGAGATGGGTCCACTCAGGTTTTTCACCGACACATCGCCGGTAAATAATTTGCCAATCATCTTAAAGCTCACAGCAACAAGTTGCCATGTTTTATCCGCTGCTATGCCGAAAGAATCGATTGGTCCATATTCAAGTTGTAAACGCATATTGTCTGGCCATGGCGCTTGGGTTGGGCTCACCCCAAGCATACCTATATCTTGACCATCGGCGTTTTTACTGCTTAACGGTGTCACTGCCACGTTAAACTGTTCGCCATTACGACGCACAGTTAAGCTCACAGGCACATTGGCAGAATGTTGAATAATGTCAACAAAAGCCTGCCAATCGGTATAATTTTTACCATTTATCGCCACTAAGGTATCGCCGACTTTTAGCTCACTCTTGGCAGCGGCGCTGTCAGGGCTAATAGCAGCAATGGTAGGGTCGATTTCGGGGCGATATATCCCTAAACCTAAGGTGGTAATCGGCGATTCTTTTTCAGGATCAAAATGCCAATTGCGGGTATCTAAGGTATAAGAGCGCGCGCTGGAATCTAAGCCCTGCAAACCGCTCAATGGCGTCAGCGACACACTCAGGCTTTGATCGCCTATGTGGCCCACTAAGGCTAAATTCACTTCTTCCCAGTTACGTACAGCTTGACCGGAAATGGCCGTTATTTGCATTGGCTCTGTGACCTGGATTTGCGCGGCGGCAGTCCCAGGTGTTGTCGATGTGATCACAGGTTTCAGTGATGGCACACCAATCAGATACATAAAATACAGGGCAACGATGGCAAAAATAAAATTCGCAATCGGGCCAGCAGCCACAATCGCAATGCGTTGCCAAACGGTTTTACGATTGAATGCTTGATCTTTTAATGCTTCGGGGACGTCTTCAACGCGTTCATCGAGCATTTTGACATAGCCACCAAGTGGGATCATGGCTAACACGTATTCAGTGTCGTCTTTACCGACACGACGCCAAATCGCCTTACCGAAACCTATGGAGAAACGTTCGACTTTGACACCACAACGGCGTGCGACATAGAAATGGCCGTATTCGTGGGCAGTGATTAACAGGCCCAGTGCAACGATGAAAGAACCTAAGTTCCATAAAAAATCTAACATCCCACTCCTTACGTCATTAATTTAATCACTCAGCGATTGCTAAGCGATGCTTGCTAAGGTCTCACGCGCATAGACGCGGGTTTGCGCATCTAAGGCTAAAATATCTTCTATGCTGCCCATAGGGCGCTTAGGCACAGTCACTAAACAAGCTTCGTTCACTTTTGCAATTTGAGTAAAGCCAATTTGTCCCTGTAAAAACGCTTCAACAGCAATCTCATTGGCTGCATTTAACACAGTTGTCGCCTCTTGGCCTTGGGCACACGCGTCCATTGCCAGAGCCAAACAGGGGAAACGTTCAAAATCAGGTTCATAAAAGCTTAACTGTCCGACTTTGAAAAAATCTAAAGGTTCAACGCCAGAATGAATTCTTTGCGGATAAGCCATGCAATGGGCAATAGGCGTACGCATATCTGGGTTACCCATTTGGGCAATAACTGAGCCATCACGGTACTGCACCATAGAGTGGATCACGCTTTGCGGATGGATAACCACCTTAAGTTGCTCAGCCTGAGTGTTAAACAACCAACGTGCCTCAATAAACTCTAAGCCCTTATTCATCATAGTGGCGGAGTCGACGGAGATTTTAGGTCCCATGGACCAATTAGGATGTTTACAGGCTTGGGAAGGCGTCATGGCGGCCAGTGTCGCAAGATCCGACCGCAGGAAAGGTCCGCCAGAACCGGTTAACAGAATATGGGAAATACCCGATGCCGCTAAGTCACAACGGCCAAGGTTGGCTTGCACTTCCTGGGGGAGACATTGGAAGATGGCATTATGCTCACTGTCCACAGGCAAGAGCACTGCGCCAGAGCGCTTAGTCGCCTCAATAAACAGCTCACCTGACATGACTAAGGCTTCTTTGTTGGCCAGTAATACCCGCTTACCCGCCTTTACGGCTTCAAGCGTCGGTACTAGCCCTGCAGCCCCAACAATCGCCGCCATCACGGTATCCACTTCGGCAGCGGTCACTAAACCGAGTAAATCGTTCATGCCTGTGGTGACTTGGATATTGAGCGTCGCAGGTAAAACGGCACGCAACTGTTTTGCTGCCGCTTCATCCACCATATGCGCCACTTTCGGTCTATGCGCCAAACAAAGTGCAAGCATCTTATCAACACTCGCGTTGGCCACTAATCCATACACGCTATAAGCGAATGGATTAGCCGAGATCACACTTAAGGTACTGGCACCTATAGAGCCGGTAGCACCCAAAATCACCATATTTTGCATAGCGTTACATCCAGAATGCAATGTAGATCAGGGTAAACACCGGCAAGGCTGCTGTCAGGCTGTCGATGCGGTCGAGCACGCCGCCGTGACCTGGCAAAATGGTGCCAGAATCTTTGATACAGGCCGCGCGCTTAAACATACTTTCAGATAAATCACCCAGTGCTGACACTAAGGCAACAAATAAGGTTACGGCCACAACTAAGCCCAGTTCTTGCTCAGGCGAATAATACATCACCGCACCAACCACTATCATAGTGGTCACTAAACCACCGAGTAAACCTTCAAGCGTTTTAGCTGGGCTTACCGCTGGCATCAGTTTGGTTTTACCTATCGCCTTGCCCACGAAGTAAGCGCCTGAATCCGCGGCCCACACAATCAACATCACCAATAACACCAACACAGGGCCGTAATAAGGCGAAGCTTGCGAGCTAATGGATTTGAGCGCGATCAGGGCGACAAAACAAGGTATTAAGGTTAGCTGTCCAAACATGGACTTAAACATAGGATTCTTTTGCCAGAACTTAGCGCTTTTCGGATAAGTCACCACTAATAATAGTGAGGCTAACCACCAAAGTGCGCCAATGTAGAGAATGGCTAAATAAATAGGGTGTAACTGATGGCTTAACCAAACCGCATCGATTGGCACAATCAGATTAAGTGCCACTAACAAGATACCGACCGTACAAGTGAAGCTCCACTGGGTGACGTCACACTGATTATCGATAATTCTTCCCCATTCCTTTGCTGCAATGAGAAAGACGCCAACCAAGGCCCAAGCGAAGTAGTTGGCAGGGAGTAAAAATATCGCCCCCAAAACTAATGGAACTAACCAAATTGCTGTTATTATTCGTTGTTTTAGCAAAAAAAATCCCTCATGAGGTTTTACAATGCACGCATCTCATCAATCTGACTTCCAGTCAAACCAAAGCGGCGCTGGCGACTTGCAAAAATGGCAATCGCTTCATGAAAAGCCTGTTCATCGAAATCAGGCCAAAGGGTGTCGGTAAACACCAATTCTGCATAGGCCGCCTGCCACAGCACAAAATTGCTGATGCGACAGTCCCCGCCCGTGCGGATCATTAAATCAACTTCACTCTGATTTTGCATGCACAAATGTGCACTTAAGGCTTCTTCGGTGAACTGACTGCTGGTCATTTCGCCAGTTTCGACCTTTTCCGCTAATTTTTGGGCTGCTTGAAGTATGTCCCAACGGCCACCATAGTTAGCGGCAACATTCAGAACCAAGCCAGTATTGCCTGATGTCTTCTCTTGCGCAGCTGCAATTTGCTTCTGTAATCGCGCCGAAAACCGGCTGATATCACCAATAATCTTCAGCTTAACCTGATTCTTATGCAGCAATTTAATTTCGCGCTGTAAAACGGTAAAAAACAATTCCATCAGCAAGCTGACTTCTTTATCGGGTCTTCGCCAATTCTCGCTAGAAAATGCAAATAACGTTAGCGATTCAATGCCCAATTGGCTTGCCGTGCTTACGGCTCTTCTAACGGCCTTAACACCGGCCTTATGTCCCAACACTCGTGGTTTACCTTGGGTTTGTGCCCAGCGCCCATTGCCATCCATGATAATGGCAACATGCTTAGGTAACGACTGTTTCACGAGTTCGGGTAATTGTCCCGGCAAGGTCGTTTGAGTGTCTAAATCACTCTCACTCGTCCTAGGGTGCGGATCAAGTTCCACTGTGGATGACATCTAATACAGCCCTTTAAAATAGACAAACGCCGTGTAGTATACCCCTACACGGCGCATCAACTCTAGCTTATCGAACTTGAGATTAGACTTCCATCAACTCAATTTCTTTGGCCGCTAAAATCTCATCAATCTTTTTAATGTGAGCATCGGTGAACTTTTGTACTTCTTCTTCGCTGCGACGAACATCATCTTCAGTACAAGCTTTGGCTTTCTCAAGTTTTTTCACTTCAGAAATGGCATCACGACGTACGTTACGGATGGCGATACGACCGTTTTCAGCTTCGTTACGCACCACTTTGATGAAGTCTTTACGACGTTCTTCAGTCAGCGCGGGTAATGGAATACGTAATGTCGCGCCTGCAGACATAGGGTTCAGACCTAAATCTGAGCTCATAATGGCCTTTTCAACGGCTTGGATAGCGCTACGATCGAATACAGTCACAGACAGAGTGCGAGAGTCTTCAACACCCACGTTAGCCACTTGGTTCAGTGGTGTCATAGTACCGTAGTAAGACACTTGAATTGAATCAAGCAGGCTTGGGTGGGCACGACCTGTACGCACTTTTGCCATTTGGTTTTTAGTTGCGTCTACACATTTACCCATGCGTTCTTGCGCATCTTTCTTAATGTTCTCAATCACGTTAAATGTCCTTCTTGGTCATTAAATAACTTTTTTCGCTCTGATCAGCGTGCCTTCTTCTTCACCCATGATAACGCGGCGTAGAGCGCCAGGCTTGTTCATGTTGAAGACTAAAATAGGCATGTCGTGATCACGCGCCATAGTAAAGGCTGCTAAGTCCATTACTTTTAATTCTTTTTCCAGAATTTCCGCATAAGTCACTTCATCATACTTAACGGCGTCTGGGTTCTTCATTGGGTCTTCGGAGTATACACCGTCGACTTTAGTGCCTTTCAACACAACTTCAGCTTCGATTTCAATGCCGCGTAAACAGGCCGCAGAATCGGTCGTGCAGAAAGGATTACCTGTACCGGCAGCAAAAATAACCACTCGGCCAGATTTTAGCAAGCTGATCGCTTCAGCCCAATTGTAATCGTCACACACACCCTTTAACGGGATAGCTGACATCAGACGGGCATTAACATAGGCACGGTGCAAGGCGTCGCGCATTGCCAAGCCGTTCATAACCGTTGCCAGCATACCCATGTGATCGCCCACCACACGGTTCATGCCTGCTTTTGCTAGGCCTTCACCGCGAAACAGATTACCACCACCAATAACCACACCCACCTGAATACCCAGCTCAACCAGCTCTTTCACTTCCTGAGCCATGCGATCTAATACTTTAGGGTCGATGCCGAAGCCTTCGTCGCCCATCAGTGCTTCGCCACTTAATTTAAGAAGAATGCGTCTAAATGCGGGTTTTGGATTGGTGCTCATAATTTTTATCCTGGTCATAACAAGACCGCAGCTATTGCCGCGGTCTTGGGGGTATTTAGCGTTGGCGATTAAGCCTTTTTAGAAGCAGCGATTTGAGCAGCAACTTCAGCTGCGAAATCTTCTTCTTTCTTCTCAATACCTTCACCCACTTCTAAACGAATGAAGTTAGTGACTTTAGCGCCTTTCTCTTTCAGAATTTCGCCAACAGTTTTCTTTGGTTCCATGATGTAAGCTTGACCAGTCAGAGAAATCTCACCGGTGAACTTCTTCATACGACCAAGAACCATCTTCTCAGCGATCTCTGCCGATTTGCCTTCGTTCATTGACATTTCGATTTGCAGAGCTTGTTCTCTTGCAACGATTTCTGCAGGAACATCTTCTGGGTTCACGTATTCAGGCTTAGAAGCAGCAACGTGCATTGCGATGTGCTTTAAGGTTTCTTCGTCAGCTTCACCGGCTACAACAACACCAATGCGCTCACCGTGACGGTATGAAGATAAGTTTGCACCATCGATGTACTCAACACGACGAATGTTGATGTTTTCACCGATTTTAGTTACTAACGCAACACGTGCGTCTTCGAACTGTGCTTTTAAATCTTCAAGCGTCACTTTAGATGCAGCAGCGGCATCTAATACTGCGTTCGCGAATGCTAAGAAGTTTGAATCTTTAGCAACGAAGTCAGTTTGACAGTTAACTTCTAACAGCGCAGCGAAACCTTCGCCATTCTTGATCAGAATTGTACCGTCAGCAGCGATGTTACCCGCTTTTTTAGCAGCTTTAGCAGCACCAGACTTACGCATGTTGTCAATTGCTAACTCCATGTCGCCGTTAGTTTCTGTCAGAGCGTTTTTACAATCCATCATGCCTGCGCCAGTACGGTCGCGCAGTTCTTTAACTTGGGCAGCAGTAATTGCCATTGTTAAATCCTCTATAAAAAATCGACTAATTTGCAGATATAAAACAGGGGCCGAATGGCCCCTGTTAACCAATCAAAAATCTTGGTTAATAAGGGTGATGATAATCATCGCGCCTTATTATTATTCGGCTTCTACGAAACCGTCTTGCTCAGCTTGAACAGCCAAATCTTGACCACGGCCAGCTTTTGCAGCAGCAGCAACAGAAGAAGTGTACAGGCGGATAGCACGCATAGCGTCGTCGTTACCAGGAACGATGTAGTTAACACCATCTGGCGCAGAGTTAGTATCAACAACTGCAACAACAGGGATACCCAGGTTGTTAGCTTCTTTAATAGCGATATGCTCATGGTCAGCACCGATGACGAATAATACGTCTGGCAGGCCGCCCATGTTTTTAATACCACCTAAAGATTTTTCCAGCTTTTCAAGCTCACGAGTACGCATCAGCGCTTCTTTCTTGGTCAGCTTGTCGAAAGTACCGTCAACTGATTGGCTTTCTAGTTCTTTCAGACGTTTGATTGACTGACGAACAGTTTTCCAGTTAGTCAACATACCGCCTAACCAGCGGTGATCAACATAAAACTGATCACAAGACAGAGCAGATTCTTTGATCGCTTCGCCAGCAGCACGTTTAGTACCAACGAATAATACTTTACCTTTCTTTGAAGCTACGTTGCTGATGAAAGCCAGCGCTTCATTGAACATTGGCACTGTATGCTCAAGGTTGATGATGTGAACACCGTTGCGAGCACCGAAAATGAATGGCTTCATTTTTGGGTTCCAGTAACGGGTTTGGTGACCGAAGTGGACACCGGCCTGAAGCATATCGCGCATTGAAACTGTAGTCATTTCTATTACCTTAAAATTTAGGGGGTTAGACCTCCACGCATCCCATGTCTTCGACCCCGCAATTGATAACTGAGGGCACCCCGAAGAATGTGTCGACACGTGTGTGATTTAGTATTTAGACAAATAGCCATGTATAATGGCCGCCATCTTTAGTCTTGCAAGTATCTAAGCAGAGCAAAAGCTGGCTTGGACAATTCATCAAGACTTAAACATAACGGCGCGCTTTATACCATAAATAGCCCTAAAGCACAAATTTTTGCATTAGGTTGCGTGGCCAACAGACATTAAAGACACAAGAGAAAACGCAATGAGTATAGTCATCAAGACAGCTGAAGAAATTGAAAAAATGCGTGCTGCGGGCAAACTTGCCGCACAAGTATTAGAAATGATCGCTCCGCACGTTAAGCCGGGCGTGACCACCAATGAACTCAATGACCTCTGTGCCAAATATACCGAAGAGCAAGGTGCGATTTCGGCGCCGCTTAACTATCATGGTTTTCCTAAGTCCATTTGTACTTCTGTAAACCATGTCATTTGCCACGGTATTCCGAACGACAACCCACCATTGAAAGAAGGCGATATCCTCAATATCGACATCACAGTGATTAAAGACGGCTATCACGGCGATACCTCGATGATGTTTTTAATCGGTGAAGTGAGCGCGAAGGACAAACGTCTGTGCCGCATCGCGCAAGAAAGCCTGTATTTGGCCATTCGTAAGGTGCGTCCGGGCCTAAAACTGGGTGAAATTGGCAATACTATCGAAAAATTCATCAAAGCAAGCAAAACAGGCCTTGAGAAATATTCCATCGTGCAAGATTATTGTGGCCACGGTATTGGCTCAGGTTTCCATGAGGAACCTCAGGTCATGCATTACCGCAACGGCGATAATACAGTATTACGCCCAGGCATGTGTTTCACTATTGAACCTATGATCAATGCCGGTCGCCACACGACCATACTCGATCGCGATGATAAGTGGACGGTTACCACCTCCGATGGTAAAAATTCTGCCCAGTGGGAACATACCCTACTTGTGACTGAAAAAGGGGTTGAAGTACTTACCCTGCGTGAGGATGAAGATTTCCCACGCATCATCAATCACGAGCGATAGGCCAAACCAACAAAAATAAAAACAAGGGACTCGATGAATATAGCTCTGCTCGCTAAACAATCATTAATCGAACAGAATCAGACTCTTTTAGCCAGTTTCAAGGCTAAAACCCCGATTGAAGAGCTAGTCACGCAGCGCTGTCAATTTGTCGATGCCCTTGTAAAGCAAGCTTGGGAACAGCACGGTCTAAGGGAATTTGATATTTCCCTGATTGCCGTAGGCGGCTATGGCCGTGGGGAGCTGCATCCCCACTCAGATGTCGACTTGCTGTTCCTGTTTAATGATATATTGTCACCCGCCGCCGAAGCGGCACTCAGTCAGTTTATTGCCTTTCTGTGGGATGCAAATCTCGAAATTGGCCACAGTGTCCGTACGTTAAACGACACTATTACTCTCGGCCGTGAAGACATCACCATAGCCACTAACCTGTTAGAGGCACGACTGCTCGAAGGACCCGAGTTTTTATTCGACCAACTTTACGATGCCATTCGTCAGAGTGACTTTTGGACCTCAAGCGACTTCTTTATCGCTAAGCGTGACGAACAAAATGCCCGCCATGCCAGAGCCAGTGCCTTCGATTTAGAACCCAATATCAAGAGTTGTCCCGGTGGCCTTAGGGATATTCAAACCATTGCTTGGGTGGCCATGCGTCACTTTGGCGCCGCTCGCCTCGAAGAATTAGTTCAATACGACTTTTTAGAGCCCGGTGAATTAGAAGAGCTGCTCGAATGTCAGCACTTTTTATGGAAGCTACGCTTTGCCCTGCACATGGTGGTCGGTCGCGATGAAAATCGCTTACTGTTTGATGTGCAGCGCCAAGTTGCCGAACTTATGGGTTATGAAGACGCCACCCAGCTTGCCGTTGAGCAGATGATGAAGCGCTACTATCGCACGGTGCGCCGAGTGATGGAGTTGAACGAAATGCTGTTGCAGCTCTTTAAGCGCGCAACGCTGGGGCACACAAAAGCCTTAGAAATTCAATCGATAGACAAACACTACCAGCGCCGCGGCACCTTTATCGAAGCGCTCAGTGATGATCTGTTCGATAGCGGCGAAGAAATTGTGCGGCTATTTTTGTTGGTCGCTAAAAACTCCAACATCAAAGGCATTTACGCGCCAACACTGCGTTCACTGCGCCGTGCAAGACGCGCCCAGCCGCAAGCCTTGCAAGAAAACCCGCTTTGCCGCCAAGCCTTTATGGAAATTTTGCGCCATCCTCGCGGCATTGTTGCCTTGTCTTTAATGCACAAACACGGCGTGTTATCGGCCTATTTACCGGCATGGCGAAATATTGAAGGTCAGATGCAGTTTGATCTGTTCCACGCCTACACAGTCGATGAACATACCCACAGATTGCTGCTCAATATTGAGCGTTTTTCTCAAGCCGAACAAAAAGAAGAATTTCCCCTAGGCTCGATTCTCATCAACCAACTGCCGAAAAAGGGCTTACTGGTATTAGGCGCTATCTTCCACGATATCGCCAAAGGCCGCGGTGGCGATCACAGTAAACTTGGCGGCGCCGACGCCCTCGCCTTTTGTAAGCTACACGGGTTAAACGATCACGATGGTCGTCTAGTCGCTTGGCTGGTTGAGAATCATCTGGTGATGTCTGTTACTGCTCAGCGCCGAGATATTTCCGATCCCGATGTGGTGGCCGATTTTGCCAATAAAGTCCGCGATGCCGTGCATTTAAGCTATCTGTACTGCTTAACCGTCGCCGATATCTGCGCCACCAACGAAAAAACGTGGAACAACTGGAAAGGCTCACTGCTGCGCGACTTGTACTTTTCGACCCAAAGGGTGCTCGCCCGTGGTAAAGAAAAACCCGTCGACATTCGTGCCAGAGTACGTGAATACCAAGCCAAGGCGAAAAAAGAACTGCTGCGCCGTGGACTGAAAGAGAAAGATCTCGATACCCTGTGGCAACGTTTCAAGGCAGATTACTTTTTACGCCACCAGCCCAATCAAGTCGCGTGGCACGCCGAAGCGATTTTAAAGCATAAACAACAGGATGAGCCCTTAGTCTTAGTGTCCAAACACACGACTCGTGGTGGCACTGAGTTATTTGTCTATTGCCAAGACAGACCTAAATTGTTCGCAACTGTGATGGCGGTACTCGACAATAAAAATATCAACGTCCATGATGCCAACATCATGACGTCAAAAGATAATTATGCCCTCGATACCTTTGTGATCTTAGAGCAAGATGGCGCGCCCGTTAGCCAGCTGTCACGTATTCAAAGTATCCGTAAGGCGCTCGAAAAAGCCCTGTCGAGCGACAGTCCAAAACTGCCACGCTTTAGAAAACTGTCGCGCAAGATGAAACCTTTTAATGTTCCGACACAAGTAAGTTTCCTCGAAAGCAGTCGTCATGGTACAAGTATGATGGAGCTTATCGCCTTAGATTCGCCAGGATTACTGGCAAAAGTCGGGGATATCTTTTACCGTTGCAACACGACGTTACTCGCGGCCAAGATCACCACCATTGGTGAGCGAGCCGAAGACTTTTTTATGCTGCAAACCAACGATGGCCTGCAGCTTAATGAAACCCAGGAAAATACCCTCAGGGACGCTTTAATCAGTGCCTTGAGTGCAAAGAATATCGAATCAGTTAATTAACGAGACCAGTGGGAGAAGTAAATGGAGGCTTTACGCCAACGTATTGAGGCGGCTTTTGAAGCTCGCGCCGACATCACGCCAAGCACAGTTGACGCCAGCGTGCGTGACGATGTGCAAAATGTCATCAATATGCTCGACAAAGGTGAAGTCCGTGTCGCCGAGAAAATCGACGGACAATGGCATGTACACCAATGGCTGAAAAAGGCGGTATTACTGTCCTTCCGTATTTTCGATAACGTGGTTATTGATGGCGCCGAAACCAAATACTTCGACAAAGTGCCGTTAAAATTTGCCGAATATGATGAAGCCCGCTTTAGAGCGGAAGCTATTCGTGTGGTACCTTCAGCCACTGTGCGCAAAGGCTCATTCATCGGTAAAAATACCGTGTTGATGCCATCTTACGTAAACCTTGGTGCCTATGTAGATGAAGGCACTATGGTTGATACTTGGGCGACCGTTGGCTCATGTGCACAAATCGGTAAAAATGTGCATTTATCTGGCGGTGTAGGTATTGGTGGCGTACTTGAGCCATTACAAGCGGGCCCAACCATCATCGAAGATAACTGCTTTATCGGTGCACGTTCAGAGATTGTTGAAGGCGTTGTGGTTGAAGAAGGCTCAGTGATTTCTATGGGCGTGTATATCGGCCAAAGCACTCGAATTTATGATCGCGAAACTGGTGAAGTGCATTACGGTCGTGTACCAGCAGGTTCCGTTGTCGTTTCTGGCAACCTGCCCTCTGCCTGTGGCAAGTACAGCCTCTATGCCGCCATTATCGTTAAGAAAGTGGATGCAAAAACCCGCGGTAAAGTGGGTATCAACGAATTACTACGTATTGTTGATTAACAGTATTCGTTCGATAACATGAGTTCCATAAAAAAGATGCCCGAGGGCATCTTTTTTATTGTCGGTAAAATTTAGCCTATAGTTGCGCTGTCATTATCAGGCTTAAAAATAAAGTGTTTAATAAGGCACTTAAATCAAGCGCTCAACTTCACGAAATGCATTTCTCGTCATGGCAATAGCCCGCCAGCCGATAATCCCCAATGGCTGCTGCGCTTTGTTCACTACCACAAGATATTCTGAGTCCAAAAGATTCAACTGCAATAAGGCATCTTCCGATGTGGCCACCTCACTGATGATAGGTACCGAATGCTGCATGATCTGATGGGCTTTTTTATGCAGTGATGCCCTATCCTGTTCACGCTCAGCCGCTGTGCCAAGTAATGGGCTAAACCAATGTTCCAGCAAGCGACTAGTGATCACGCCGAGTATCTTATGTTGTTCATCCAATACCACGGCCACCTTAGCGTGGGCGGCTGTAAGCAAACGCTTAACGTCGACTAACTCATGGTCGAGGGAAATCGTAACTAGAGCTTCAAGAGGCGCAGCGCCGATATGGTCGCTAATACTCAACTCACGATTAATCAAAATCTCTAAACATGTTTCGACTATCTCAGGATCAAACAGTGTCCCTTTACCCGCACGCAGCACTTCGGTCATTTTCTCCAGCCCCAAAGATGGACGATAGGGCCTGTGGGATAATATCGAATCGGCAACATCGGCTACGGCAATAATTTTCGCCTCATAGAGAATGGCTTTATCCTTTAACCCCGCGGGATAACCTGAGCCATCGAGCCGCTCATGATGCTGTAAAATCATCTCTTTGATGGGCCAAGGAAACTCCACATCCTCAATAATTTCAGCGCCATGGAGTGGATGGGTCTGTATTAATGCGTATTCTTCTTTCGAAAGCTTCGAAGGTTTGGTCAAGATCTGCGATGGAATGGCCAACTTGCCGATATCATGGACTAAGGCACCAATTTTCAGTCCTTCGAGACGCAGTGGATCTAAGCCTAATTTCTCACCAATCAAATAACTTAATTGCGCCACCGACTTTTGATGCCCTGCGGTATAGGCATCTTTTAGTTCCAATGCCTCAGAAATGGCACTAATAAGCTGGGTTAACGACTGAGATAACTGCTCTTTTTGCGATTTAATGATTTTGGACTGGCGAGAGACAGCCCGTAATGTGCGCGGCAGTTCGATGGTGTGCCATAGGATGCTGGCGAAGGTGAGTAATGATCTTGCATCATTGCGACTATAGGGCTCGTTACGGTCGACCACGCACACTATGCCGACCAAGCGGCTGCGAAACAAAATCGGCACCGCCAAATAACGCCCTGCAAGTAACAGTTTATCTAAGGGCAAATCCCCTAAGCGCCTTTGGGAGTCGGTTTGATTTTGGATAATAGGCTTATAATCTCGCACGCATTCAAGCCATACGCGGCTTTCAAGTTCTGACACTTGGGTATTATCTTCGATGAAATCGGCTTGATTCGCCTCGGCGGGGGGGTAATCAGAACGTGCTGCGAGCGTAAGTGTTTTTGACTTTTCGTTATGCAGCAGAATAAACCCATATCGACTGCCGGTGAGCGACATCGCCTTGGAGACGGCAACTTTAAACACTTCTTCTTGGGAGGATTTAATCACATCTTCAATGTGTTGCAGCCAAGCATCGCTGGCTTGAATCGCTCGGCGATAATCCGAATGCAGCTCCTTCATCTGCGGATCTTCAAAATTGATGTCGGATAGAATCAAATACCATCCCATTTCAGGCAAGGAATGCAGTGCGAGATGCACACGTATGCCTCTATGGTCTTGTAACTGAAAACCTATCTCTTGCCCACGTCGCCTCACGATATCGGCGCACAACTCGGCATTAAAGGCACTAAATAGTTGGCTAATAGGTTGATTAATGATTTGCGCCGCCGAGCGTTTGCAACGGCTGTAAAAGGCTTGGCTCATCCGTAGCACGCGAAATTGCTCATCAAGCTGTGCCCAAGACAAATTCAAACTATCGGGCAAGTCTTTCATTCCAACGATAAGGCTTTGACTAGTTGACATCCAGTACTCCAGTCTTTGATTAGAGCATGGGCGACACGCTTTAGCGTGATATTCGCCCGAATGTGAGCACTATAAAATCTCCAATAAACATAATGATAGCTGATCCCATGACATACGCGGATTAAAATAGGCTTAGCTGAATGTCATGTTATCGCTACGCTTGTCATTACCTTAGCGCGACGGCCTTCGCTTTAGAAGACGATCGTTTTATTGCCGTACACGACCACTTGCTCGTTAAGCACTAACTGCAGCGCTTTGCTCAGCACACTCTTTTCAACATCGCGCCCTGCACGCGCCATTTCTAAGGCGCTATAACTGTGATCGACGGGAATCACGTCCTGCTTGATGATCGGCCCTTCATCGAGGCAATTATTCACAAAATGCGCCGTCGCACCGATAATTTTCACCCCACGCTCCCAGGCCTGGCGATAGGGTGCTGCGCCGATAAAGGCTGGTAAGAAAGAATGGTGAATGTTGATGATGCGATTAGGATATTGCGCCACAAAATCAGGCGTTAATACCCGCATGTACTTAGCCAAGACTAAATAATCGGGTTCGTATTGAGATACCGCAGCCAACAGTGCTTGCTCGTGTTGAATTCGGTCTAAGCCTTCGTGACTCACCAGATGAAAGGGAATGTTAAATTTTTCGGCCAGTTCGCGCAGCGCATCATGGTTGCCCACCACAGCGGCAATCTCGACACTTAAACCACCGTAATAAGCTTTCATCAACAGATCGCCTAAACAGTGCGCTTCTTTCGTCACTAACACCACAATGCGTTTCTTGCCGGCGCTGACCAAGGTCATGTGATTCTTAGCAGGCAGCACGTCGCGCAGATCCTGCAATAACTGTTCGCTATTAAAAATGCCCTCTAACTCAGTTCGCATAAAGAAACGCCCTTGGGCATTATCCACAAACTCACTGTTTTTAATGATGTTCAGTTTATGAGTAAAACAAACACTGGTGATTTTGGCGATGAGGCCTTGGGCATCGGCGCAATCCGTCAGTAAAATTTTACGTTCTATGGATGGCGAAATATTACCGCGAGTTTCAGTCATTTGTTGCAAAGTTGGATCTCCTATATTGTCCCTACATCGAGTTTGCCATAGCAAATCGTGCTGAACAGCATGAAAATCCTATAATGCGAAAATAAAAATGACATTTCAGAGGCTTGAATCAATAAAATGTAAAAATTAAGCAGTTAATTTTGTAAAAACACAATCCTAGCGGCGAGTATCTAAGTAACGCTGCAATACTTTACGCAGGGTTTCGGCCTTAGTGCCATAAACCACCTGCACACCTTTGCCCATAACGATCACGCCCTTAGCACCCAACTGACTCAAACGCACCTTATTGACTAACTCAGGCTTATGTACGCTCAAGCGTAACCGAGTTAAACAGGCATTGAGTTCAACGATATTGTCACGCCCACCAAGCGCCGCAATAATCGCCCGTAAACTTTCTTTTGGTCCTTTACTGTCACGGTCGTTATGCTCAAGCCTGCCGGGCGTTTTCAAATTAAAGGCTAAAATACTCAACCTAAACAACAGGTAATATATGATGGCGGTCAAAGGCCCGAGGAAAATAAACCAGCTGGCATTACGGGACAATGGAAATAACAACGTAAAGTCCACCAGCCCTTGGGAGAACACTATGCTGTGGTGAATATCGAGCATGATACAGACAAAATAAGCGAGCCCAGTGAGTAAGGCATGAATAATAAATAGGATTGGGGCCACAAACATAAAGGCAAATTCGATAGGTTCAGTCACCCCAGTTAACCAACTGGCCGCCCCCGCCGAGAGCATAATGCCCGCCACGCGATTGCGCTCAGAAGGATCGGCGCAGCGCCACATTGCCAGTGCCGCCGCAGGTAATCCCCACATTTTAATCAGATAACCACCGGCAAGGTTTCCCGCCTGCGGATCGCCCGCTAAATAACGTGCCACCTCACCACGGACGACTTCATGTCCTAATAACTGATATTGGCCCACTTCTAAGTAAAAAGGCGCATTCCAAATATGGTGCAACCCAAGGGGAATAAGTAACCGCTCTAGCGCGCCATATACACCAAAGGCAATGGCCGGTTTTTGATAAACCGCCCAGTCAGATACACGCTCAATCAATAGCGCTAAGGGTGGCCACACATGGGCGAGTACATAACCTAAGCCCATCGCTAAGGGAATAATCAGCAAAGATGCACTGCGGCGTCCCTCAAAGAAGGAGAAAATCGCAGGCAAACGTATATATTGACTCCAGCGCACCGCAAGACAAGTAATACCGCCGAGCATCATGCCGCCCGCAATCCCCGTATCTAAGGTATCCATTCCCAATAGAGGTTGGGTTGGGAGTCGATACAAATCGGCCAGTGCGGCTAATGTCGCCGTCATCACCCCATAACCAAACACCGCCGTAAAGGCAGCAATGCCTTGATCGCGGCAAAAGCCAATAGCGACCGCCACGGCAAATAACATCGGCATGATGGCGAAAATGAGTTTGCCCACCGCCAACATCAACACTGTCAGCTCTTCGGGCATAAAAGGAATGGGGCTAACGGTGAGGCCGAGCATGACCCCTGCGGCGGGTAAAATGGCAATAGGAATAAGCAGCGCTTGGCTTAAGCGCTGGGCAAATTTAAACCACTGCTGAGTAACGAAACTGCCTAAGCGACGAGCTCGGTTTTGACGACTTGATTCCAGCGTTCTAGCCATTTTATCGCTTCAACCTCAGGTTCCATGGTTTCACAGGCATCGATTTCTAATAATTCTACAAGTGGTTTAGCGCCAAGCTCACTTAAGAGCACATCTACAGCCCTACCGGCGCCGCAGAAGGTTTCATAACTTGAATCACCCAGTGCGATCACACTGTAGTTAAGCTCGGGCAAATAGGGCGCAAGATTTTTAAGATTATGATACCAAGGCTGAATATCTTCGGGTAAGTCCCCTTGGCCCGTCGTAGAAGTCACCACTACTAACAATTCATCCTGCGGAGGAATAAAGCTGGCGACGTCATTTGGTTGCCACAATGTTACATCATAACCTAAAACTTGCATTTCTTTCTCTAGGGTTTCGGCGGCAAATTGTGCACTTCCATAGACAGTGCCAAACACCAGATTCACCTTTTTCATGATACACTCCACATTGCGTTGCAAACCTTATTAGGCTGACCTTACTTTATTGTTCAGCGGATGGGCAAGCTAAGGCGCAAAATTTTTATAAATCAAGTCATTGAGCATGAGGAAATATCTGATGCGACAGTCCACCCGCCAAAAACACCTCAAGCAACACCACAAAACAACCCATATTCGACGTAAAAATTATTTCCACTCCGCCCAGCAAAATCTCACATCGCCACTCGCGCCTACCTCTGGATTCTCAACCTTAGCCGTCATGATGCAAGAATTGCGTCCACAAACCGCACAAACACCGCAACGCCTCGACTAATTACCGCCAGACTCATTTTGATTGGACAGTTTTAATTGAACCGTTTTAATTGAACAGTGTTGATTCGACCGTTATGGGTTCGATAGTTTTGATTCGATTGCTTAGTGTCAATAACCAAGCCAAGCGAATGACTTTTGATGCCACTCACTTGGCTGACTGCCAATTATGTCCAGATTGTCTCAGTTGAGATTGTCTGAGTTAAGGTCATGAGTTACGCATTTCCAGCTGGTATTTCATCCGTGGCGATTAACAACTCAGCCTGTTGACTTAAGATCGCCTCGTCCCAACCTAGCTCGGCAAACACGGTTTCCCACTCAGGCTCGAGCTCGGTTTCTATGCTGAGCCGAACTTGAGTGACAGGATGGGTGAAGCTGAGCTTTTTCGCGATAAGCCACAGGCGATTAATGCCAAAATGCTCGCGGAAAAACGCATTTTGCTTACCGTCGCCATGGGTGGTATCACCGACAATAGGGTGACGTAAATGCGCCATATGTCTTCTGAGCTGATGCTTACGCCCCGTTTTAGGGCTCAAGCGTACCAGTGCAAATCGGCTAGTGGGATATCGGCCCGAGGGATACGGAATTTCAGTATTGAGTAATGGCTCATAAGCCGTCACAGCTTCCTGCGCGGCTTTGTTAGGATCGGCATTCTTATCGCCCAACTCATCCAACTCAACCTTAAGCGCATAGTCTAAAATGCCACTCTCATGCATATTACCGCGCACTAAAGCCAAATATTGTTTTTCAATCGTATGGGAGGCAAATTGCTCACACAGTGCATTGGCCACTTCACTACTCTTGGCAAACAAGAGCACGCCAGATGTCGGCCTGTCGAGACGATGTACAGGGAACACATGACAGCCGACTAAGTCGCGGGTCAGCTGCATGGCAAAAAATCGCTCCCGACGCGCTAAATAACTGCGGTGGACCAATAAGCCTGCAGGTTTATGAATTGCCACTAAGTGCTCATCTTCATAAAGAATTTCAATCTCAGGCGCCTGCGCTTCTGAATCATCCTCTTGGGATGCATTCAGTGCATTTTCAGGCGTTTCAAGCCAGATATCATCTTGATTCATTTAACAACATATCCAATTCATTCAATACGCCAATCAGAGCTTGGCGCGGGGGCATATCCTGCCAAACATGTTCAGCCATAGGGGCTATCGCAATTTGCGTCGGCAATGGCGCACCCGTTTCGATTAAAGTCTGCATTCTAGGCAGTAAAATAAACTGCAACCACTGCTCAAGGGGCATAAGATCACAGGCAAAAGGCGCTGTGCTTGCCATTGCTGCGGCAGAAGGCGCCTGCTCAGACCACAACTCGGCCGCTTGCAGCGCTTGGGCAATCTGAGCCAATTTAGCTTGGGTTTGACTGTATAACATAGCTTTCAGATCCATTCTCATGTTAGCCATTGTGATTGAGGAACTTGCCACAATCCACAGGCCGAATAGGTCGATTAAAGTGCCGCAATCATACCATCCAGACGCACTTCCCCCTATAATGGCGCCAATTTATTGAGCCTCTTTGATTGATATGGCAGCCAAATGACTGAAATTACAACTTTAAGCCAGTTTTTAACCACAGCCAAAACCCAGTTCCAAGTGTATGATCTTGGCCGTAGGGTGCAACATATTGATATGCTCGCGTTTCACCAAATAGAATCTCTCGCAACCCCTTATCCTTACCCCATTCAAGGACATGCGCAATTTGCTATCGTCTTTTGGGATGCGAGCCAGCAACACTTTATTTGGTTTCTAAAACTGGCGTTAGATGAGCAAGGATTACTGTCGCCGGCACCGCGCTCACAATTTATCGAAATGATATTAGCGGCATTAGGGCAAGATCCCACTCAACCACTCAGTGATGAGCAGCAAGAACGACTCGCAAATAATCCGTTTAACTTCAAGCCAAGCCAGGAAAAACTCGCCGTATTCAACGCACTCGTTCGTAAACAACTCGGCCAACGCGCGTCATCGCAATACGAATTTGCCGTGCAGTACCTGTCAGGCCAAGTAGCCCCAGCACAATGGCAACATATTGGGATGCAAGGCATAGCCGATGTATGTGCGCGCGCAAATGAATTTGATCATGAGCAGCACTTAGTATTGAGTTTTGATACTGCCGCCATCGAAGTGCAAATCGCCCTATGTCAGTGTCTTGAGCACTTACTGATTAGCGACACGCTCGCCGATAAAATTCTCGCGAAACTTCAAGATGCTGCCCCAGAACACCAAGCTTATTTCCTACGGGCTCTGGCTTCTAGCGCCAAACACAGCCAGCAAGCGTTCGAACATCTACACGGCCAAGCCTCTTTAGATACCAATGCCCTCATCAGCATTGCCGGGCGTAACTGGTCGGTATTAAAACAAGATTCAAGTCGCAGTCTTTACTTAGAAGCCCTAGCACTGCAGCCCCAAGCCTTTTTTAATCAGGTCTTTGCTGATATTGTGGCTATCCCTAGTTTGCGCAATCAACTACTAGGCGAATTAAGAAACCCCAATCGAAGCGTTCAACTATCACAAGCCATAGGTGGTTTGTTTAAGGCAGCAAGCAAATGATGTCAGATTTACTGTTAATTATTGGCCTCGTCGTGATTGCCGCATTTTTTTGGCAGTTACGCCAAATGGCAGAGTTGAGCCGCATTTTTGCCGAAAAAGAATGTTGGCGACAAAAAGTGCAACTGTTAGCCATAGCAATGGAAACCGCCCGCCCAAGTATTGGCGGCACCACGGGGATTTGTTGGAAAGCGAAATATTTATTTGAATTCAGCACAGACGGCATTAACCAGTACAGTGGCCATATTTGGATGCAAGGTAAGAAAATTCAAAAAATAGAATGGCCTATCTTCCCAGAGCCCGAATGGCAAGAAGCGCCGACAGCACAGGGGAAATTTGGCGGTTGTGGTACGCAAAGCGGCTGTAGCTCAGGCAAGTGTCATTAAGTATTATCGACTATAGATGAGATGCCAAATAAGCTGTTCGCCAGAATAGAGAATAATCAGTCATTCTCTGGTGCTGCAAAATAACTCGCTGTAAAAATAAAAAAAGAAAGGGCGCGGCCCTAAAGCCACGCCCTCCTATTCTCTGTTAAGCTATCCTGCTATTTTTTTGCTCCCTGCACCATCCATGCGTCAATCTGCGTCCTGCTTCATCCCTGCTCAATCCTTGAGGTCCTTGTACTTTCGTACTTCCCTATATCTTGGTCATCCAGTCCCAAGCTTGCTCTTTCCTGAGCGGTTCCATCATCATCCATGAAACGGGTATTGCATCCATTCAATTGCACTCCATGTGCCATTGCCATCCTATGCAATGAGTCTATCAATCCTTGATAGTCTCCCTTCCTTGGTATTGGCTCTCTTTCATCCTGAAAGGCCCATATCCCTATCATTCCTTAAGTCACATTCCTTAGTCACTGTTCGATCATCCTGATCGCCAACATCCTGTTGCCCGTAATTCCTTCTACAAGATGAATTCTACGCCAACCAACGAAAGTACTCATTGCGGATTATTTAAAATGTTAACAAAAATGGTGAGCTCAGCTGATAAAAAACAGACTAACTGACTGATATAAATATAAATAATAACCAACCCAAAGACATAACCACCCTTTTAACCTACAAATTACTTACATACTTGTAAGAGATCTCTTACACGGAGGATGGCAATTCGAATCAAAAGTAAGCAAAACGCTAGATGTTCTCCCCTGAGGACTTATGCATAAACCGCTATCGCTCAAAGTTCGACAAGCATTCGGCGCATGACCAGCACACAGAGAGTAAATTATTGGGCAATAAGAGAAGTAAGACTGGTAAACATGCTTTACGATGATAAGTCTTTAAGCAGAGTTAAGATAAAGTCAATGTGAATAGCGTTATAGCTTGGCAAAGCGAGATTAATACTGAAAATGAACCAAAGAAAAGGGCGCAACTAAAGTGCGCCCCATTTATCCTTTGTAAGCCGTCCTGCTCGATTTGTGCTCCCTGCACCATCCATGCGTCTGCTTGCGTCCTGCGTCGTCCCTGTAATCCCTTTTCGTCCCTGTGTATCAAACTTGCGTGAGATAACACTCAGTCCTTTGACCTGTAAATCCATATTACAGAGCCTGTCACTTCCTATGACTTTTTCCTATTGCATCCTGCAAAAATTTGTCTTCCATGGAGTAGTACAAGCTGTTCACCCTTATACTTTATCCTTGTCTCGACACATCCTGTCTCGAGTTCATGCTTAATCCTTAAGCGTGTCCTGTATTCTTCCTGAAATTCATCATCCTGACGATACAACTCACTGTCTCTAATCATCCTTGAAAAGCAATCCTGCTTTTCCTTAGCCTATCCTAGGCGAATGACAGTTTTCCTACCGTCAGCGATTTCAACCTTGAAATCTTAATTCGTTGCTTCTTGCGTCCCTTTGGCCTGTTTCGCTTTCCTTGCTATCCATTTGCTTTGGCCATGAGTGAATTCTACGTTAACCATGACTTTTTTGTTCGGCTCAAAGAACGGACTACAAAAGAAATTACGGTCAAACATAAACTAAATAAACATAAGCAAATGATTCTATTTAAAATTAAACATAAGAGAACAAAAAACAATCAAAAAGAAAACATTATGTCCTACAGCGTTTGTAAGCGATCTCTCACACGGGCATGGGCATCTCACTCGGACGGCTTTTTTAACGCTTAAAAAAGCCGCTGATCATCTGAGCAAACATTATCCAATCAGCCATCAAACTGTAAAAGGGATACTGAAATGTCGCGGGTCGATTCTTCTCGAATACGAAGTGTCCCACCCACGCAAAACCGTAGCCAACGACCGGGATAAACCAACATAGCCACCAGGCTTGTGAAACCAAGGCAATGCCAATCAGCAGCAGGACTAAGCAACTGCCAACAAAGTGTAATTGCCGGCAAGTTGGGTGCTGGTGTTGGGATAAATAGAAAGGATAGAAATCGGCGAACCGTTTATAAGAGTGAGTCATCTTGTTGAACCGAATAGAATAATAACTGACCATGGACACTGCCGATATTGAGCTCGCCTAAAGAGACAAAGTCATGCTGGGTAAATAATTGCAGATGGCTCTCTTGAGCGACAAACACACCAATGCCATCCAGATCCGGCTGTTCATCACACCAACTCACTACCGCTTGCACTAACTTATGTCCGAGTCCTTTATGCTGCTCGTTTGGTGCAAGGGCGATAAACTGCAAAATACCGCAGTGCTTACTGGGTAAGAGTTCGACAATACTGGACTCTTTTTTCATCAAAGCTTGGGTCGATTGCCAGCCTGTACCTAACAACATCTTCAAGCGCCAATGCCAGTAACGCCCTTCACCCAAAGGCACTTCTTGCGTTACCACACAGGCTAAACCAACCAGTCTTTCATGGTCAAATAAACCTATGAGTGCTTGTTTTTGTTGCCATAACGTATTGAGTTCTTCGCGGATCGCGGCGCGCAGTTTTTGCTCGTAAGCAGCTTTATCTGAGGTGAAAAGTGAATCGACAAAAAAAGGGTCATCATGGTAAGCGTTATAGAGGATAGAGGCGGCAATGCGTAAGTCTTCCGCTGTCAAATAGACCGCACGGCAGTCTTCCAAGGTTTCATTGTCCATTATTAGTATTCCTTGACTTAGCTCACACTTTTTATGAGTAACAATTAATTTACCAAGGAAACGGAAAAGTGCAAATTTTAATCATAGATTGCATTTTTCAATCAGGCGCTTACTCTAAACGAAGGCACTATACTGAAAAGGAAATAATGATGGATACAACTCCAGTAGACCTAAGCCACTTATTCGAGCAACTCGGTTTAGACAGTAGCGATGAAGCCATAGCGCAGTTTATTGCAACCCATGATATCGACCATCACATCCATCTAAGCCAAGCGCCCTTTTGGACCCCAGCTCAAAAGAGCTTTATCATCGAAGGCCTAGAAGCTGATGCCCTCTGGACTGAGCCCATTGAGCAACTCGATACTCAGCTACGTAAGCTATAAAACTCGCGGGTTAAATTTTACTGTAAGCCGTTTCACCCCAACCCACTAAGGCATTGTTGCTCAGCACGATAGGTGTGCATTCGTCCTTAGTGGTTTTTCCATCGCCATTATTGCGCTGGGTACGATAAAACAACACTAAGACTTCTTTATTCGATTCACCTTGTTGAGCACTTTGTTGAATGTAGGCTTCACTAAAATCAGCGGTGCCCATTAAGATCATCACTTGGTCTTTGGGCATCCCTAAACTCAGTTTGGTTAAGTTAGTGCGGTTTTTATCCTGCACTTTCTCCCATGATTCGCCGCTATCCCAACCCGATTCGCCATCACCGACATTGACCACACAGCCGCTAAGACCTAAGCTTGCAAGCCCTAAAAAAGTGATGGCGATAAGTTTGTTATTCAATTTATGGTTAATCATGTGACATCCTGTGTGATTATTATTGTTGCTTAAAAAAGCGATTTAGGCAGGAGAATAAGCAAAATAGATGCCAAACGATAACACACTGTTTTTAAATGAAAAAATTACGCGACCTTTTGAGATTAGTTTAAATCATTCAACAAATTAAGGAATTTTGCTAATTATGAGTCCACTTGACCAAGTATTAGCGGCTGCACGTTCGCTCGAAGCCTGCGGTAAAGTACCGAGCCTTGCCTTAATTAAAACCCGTTTAGGTAGCAGCCTACCTTTACCGATATTGATCCAAGGCTTACAGCAATTTAAATCTATGCCTAAGGCGGATCGTGAGCGTTTAGCCGAGTTGCAAGCCATCAACCCGACAACCGAAGCCGCTGCAACTAACGATACCTTAACGCTTATACTGCTTGCCGAGCGTCTGCAGATACAACAGACGCATTTTGAACGTCATGCTGAGCAGCAAAAAGCAGAAATCATGCAATTGAAAAACGAACTGCTTGAACTTAAACAACGTATCAACTTATTAGAATCCCAAGGAAAAACCGCTTAATGTTTGTCACTGAACTACGCTTCGAATGCTTCGCCGACACCACGATTTCTGCCGCCGAAAAAGCCATTAATCAGCTCCTTGAAGCCTATCGAGCTAATGGCCAAATCTTAGGGCGAGAATTTGCGGTCGCCTTTAATGACGGTGAGTTTAGAGTGCGTTTACTGATGCCAGAGAAAAGCAGTTTAGCGCATAAATATCACAGCCCTTGGGTCAAAAAAGCCTTAGCAGAGTTAACCGACGCTAAGCTACTCGCGCCGCGGGAAAAGTTTATCGGTCAGGACATTAATTCTGAGGTCAGCAATACCGACACACCGAGCTGGCAACTGCTGTATACCAGCTTTGTGCACATGTGCTCGCCCCTGCGCAGCGGCGATAATCTATTGCCCATTCCTTTATATCGACTCCCAGCAACCTTTAATGGCGATCACAAACGCATTATCCGTTGGCAGAGCGAATGGCAAGCCTGTGACGAGTTACAAATGGCGGCGGCCACCAAAGCAGAATTTGCCGCACTTGAGGAATTATCGAGTCCAGACAGTGATTTATTTCGTAGAGGTTGGGATTTACGCGGCCGTATCGAATATCTCACTAAAATCCCGACCTATTACTACTTATACCGCGTCGGCGGCCAAGATTTGGCCTCAGAAAAAGCGCGACCTTGCCCACGTTGTGGCAGTCATGATTGGAAACTCGATGAACCTTTATTGGATATGTTCCACTTTCGCTGCGAGCCTTGCCGCATAGTATCGAATCTGTCATGGGATCATCAGTAACATCATCTTATCCCGCCAAAGACCTCAACCTAAGATAAACCACGCTTAGGTTGAGCGTTCACACTCAAACTAAGTGTGGTTGAGCGTTCACGCTCTGGCTAAACATGATTGAAGGCTGAGAACTCGCAGCAAGATAGCGTCAAGCTCACGCCAACTAACGTTTACCAAAGAGGTTTTGCCACATACGTTTAAAGCTGGCAAAAATCCCCGGATGTTCTAATGCGGGCATAGGCAGTTCTTCATGTTTAACGGGTGGTGCTATTCGTGGCGATAACGCCTCAATAAATTCCGCTAAACTTGGCGACAATTGCTGGGTGGGGATCTCACCTGGAAGCTCTATCCACACGCTGCCATCACTGTTGTTGATGGTGAGCATTTTATCGCCCTCATCTAACAAACCGATAAACCACGTCGGCGGCTGCTTGAGCTTTTTCTTCATCATCAGATGACCAATCAGGTTTTGCTGTAGGCAGGTAAAATCATCCTCGTTCCACACTTGCAGTAACTCACCCGTGCCCCATTCTGAGTCGAACAATAACGGTGCAGAAAAATACTGACCGTAAAAATGATTGATTTCTGGCCATAAAGTCAACTCAAGCGCATGCTCAACATTGGCAAAACTGCCTTCGACTTCGCGTTTAACCGGCTGCCAAGAAACGGCTTGATCAAGATCAGCATGAAATTCACCTTGAATACACACAGAAGGCTCACCCTGTGGGTAATAACGCGGTAGTTCACCTAAACTCGTTAGGTAAGCTTGATGGTAGTTTTGCAAAAATTTATCGAGTGCGGGCAGACAAGACACTTAAGCACAATCCAATTTCAGGTATAATGTGCGCCTATTTTGACATGGAAACAGTATTGATGACACAGAATCACGATCCCTATAGTGATGCGCAAGCGCTTGTTGGCCTGACTTTAGGTAAAGCCACAGACTATCAAGCCGAGTATGATGCGTCGCTGCTGCAAGGGGTTCCACGCTCACTAAACCGTAATGCTATTGCACTCACTGGGACGTTACCGTTTCATGGTGCCGATATCTGGACGGGTTATGAGCTGTCTTGGTTAAATGCTAAAGGTAAGCCTATGGTGGCCATAGCTGAATTTCATTTAAGCTATGAAAGCCTGAACCTGATTGAGTCGAAATCGTTCAAACTGTATCTCAATAGCTTTAATCAAACCAAGTTCGATAGCATAGATTCACTGCAAAAGACCTTAGTCGCAGACTTAAGCCAATGTGCTCAAGGTGATATTAGCGTTAAAATCATCGAACCAAAAAGCTTTGGCATTCAGCGTATTATCGAGTTACCAGGCACGTGTATTGACGATCTCGATATTGAAGTCAGCGATTATAGTTTTAATCCTGATTACTTGGAAAACAGCACGGACGATAAGCAAACGGTTGCGGAAACGCTTAATTCAAACCTGCTGAAATCCAACTGTTTGATCACTTCGCAACCCGACTGGGGCAGCGTGATGATCCGTTATCAAGGGCCTAAAATCGATCGCGAGAAACTGCTGCGCTATTTGATTTCTTTCCGCCAACATAACGAGTTCCACGAGCAATGTGTCGAGCGGATTTTTGTCGATTTGAAGCGTTTCTGTCATTGCACTAAATTGACCGTTTACGCCCGCTATACGCGCCGCGGCGGTTTAGATATCAACCCGTATCGCAGTGACTTCGAGCAACCTGGCGAAAGCCACAGACTCGCAAGGCAGTAATTAACGTTCGTTCGAGTATCAGATTACGAACTAAGGTTTAGAACTGAGAAAAAACTAAGGTTAAAAACCGAAACTAAGCTCTGAATCGCTAGCCTAGCTGCTAGCAAGATTCAGAGCTTTTTCATTTACAGTGCTCGCACTGGCATCGAGCAATAAGCTTCGCAGCCATTGATGGCTCGGGTTTTGGGTGTATTTACTGCTCCACACCATATACAAATCAATGGGTCTTGTTTTCAGTGGCATAGGTAAAATCTGGATGCCGAACAACTCGGCGTACTGACTGGCGTACCGCAAAGGCGCTATGCCTATCGCCTCACTTTTGCCTACGGTAGCAAACATACTCAATAAAGATGACTGCTCACTATACATCTTGCGTCTGGGCAAGACGCCTTCGGTAAACAAATCCCCCGCAGTAAGATTAAAACGCCGCATATTCAAAAAGACGTGTTTCCCCTCAAAATACTGCTCATGGGTGATGGCGCCTTGAATCCGAGGATGCTGCCGACTGACGATACACACTAAGGTTTCAGTGAACAGTAATTTGCTCGAGAGCAAACTTTGCTGCGCGGGTTTAATGTCTATCGCCACAGCGACTCGCTCAAGCAAGATATCGCGATATAAATCAGCTTCCTGTGGCGGTGATTCTCGAAAAATCACTTCAATATCCGCATCCTGTAATAACGCCTGCACACCGGTTTGCAGCGCTTCGATAACCGACTCATTGGCATACACATAGAAGCGTCGCTGACTGCACTTTGGATCAAAATGCTCAAACCCCAGCAATACAGTTTCGATATCTGCCATTGGCTGCTCAAACTTACGGTACATTTCCCGCGCCACTGCCGTCGGTTCAATTCCCCTCCCAACCCGATTGAACAGTGACTCCCCGACCCATCCCCTGAATCGACTGATCGCATTACTGACCGAAGATTGAGTTAAATCCAGTTCTTCAGCCGCTTGCGTGAATGAACGAGTACGGTAAACCACCATAAACACCCGCAATAAGTTTAAATCTAATGGCTTTTGTGTCGGCATAAGGGAAACCACTCATTCACAATATGAATATTACAACCCAAGCTAACGCGAGTTATCTAAATACACAAGCTGTCTATACTCAAACCATCAACGACACTATCCCTCCTATCTGTAGGTAAAATTATGCAAAAATCTTTGATGACATTGAGTATTATCGCAACGTTCTCCCTCAGCGCTTCGGCGGCAGAACACGAGCATGAACATATCAGTCTGCACTATCAGGGAAAGCCTGCGACCCAGCAAACCGCTGAGGTCAACAAGGCCACAGCAGCCACTCTAAATTACACCGATAAAAAAGCCTTTGAAGAGTTTTCTAAGAATCTCATCGCCGAACTCGATGAACCAACTGCCGCCATTTTACGCACCGAATTCAGCTTTATCGGCGACAAAACCCCAGACACAGTCAATCCCTCACTCTATCGCCAAGCTCAGTTGAATATGGTGTCTAACGGCTTATACAAGGTCACAGATGGCATTTATCAAGTTCGCGGCACTGACTTGTCGAACTTAACGCTTATCCGCGGTAAAACGGGGTGGATCCTTTATGACGTGCTGCTCACCAAAGAAGCGGCAAAGTTATCATTGGAGTTTGCGCTAAAAAACTTGCCTGAGGGTAATGACTTACCTGTGGTGGCGATGATTTATTCCCACAGTCATGCGGACCATTTTGGCGGTTCCCGTGCAATCAAAGACATATACCCTAAGGTCAAAGTTTATGGTTCAAATAACATTACCAAAGAAATTGTCGACGAAAACGTTCTCGCCGGTAATGCCATGAGCCGCCGCGCTGCCTATCAATACGGCGCAACGTTAGAGCGAAACGATCAAGGTATTGTCGATGCAGCACTCGCCAAGGGGTTATCCAAAGGCGAAGTGACCTACGTTAAACCCGATGTCACCTTAAACGGCAAAGATAAGTGGGAAACACTCACCATAGATGGCATAGACATGGTGTTTATGGATGCCTCAGGCACAGAAGCCGCCTCGGAAATGGCCACCTATATTCCCTCAATGAAAGCCCTGTGGACGGGTGAACTCACCTACCATGGCATGCACAACATTTACACCTTGCGCGGTGCAAAAGTCCGTGATGCAATCAAATGGTCAAAGGATATCAATGCATTGCTGACACGCTTTGGCGATGATGCACAGGTACTTTTCGAGGCCCATTCAGCGCCCGTCTTTGGCAATGCGGATGTAAATGCTTACCTCAGAATGCAAAGGGATAACTATGGCCTAGTGCATAGTCAAACCCTGCGTTTAGCCAATAACGGTGTGGGTATTCAAGATATTGGCGATGCGATTCAAACCACTATCCCTAAGGCGGTGCGCGATACTTGGTATACCAATGGTTACCATGGTACCTACAGCCATAATGCGAAAGCCGTGTACAACATGTATTTAGGCTATTTCGATATGAATCCAGCCAACTTAAACCCGCTACCGACTAAAGATGAAGCGAAGAAATTTGTCGAGTATATGGGCGGTGCTAAAGCCGTGGTTAAACATGCCAAAGCCGACTATGCCCAAGGTGAATACCGTTTCGTGGCGACGGCACTGAATAAAGTGATCATGGCAGAACCCGATAACGAAAAGGCCAGACAATTACTTGCCGATACCTATGAGCAACTGGGCTACCAAGCCGAAGGCGCAGGCTGGCGTAACATTTATCTTACCGGCGCCCAAGAGTTACGCGTAGGGATCCAACCCGGCGCGCCCAAATCGGCATCGGCAGATATTTTAGGTGAAATGGATATCTCGACTCTGTTTGACTTCCTCGCCGTAAAAGTCGATAGCATCAAGGCCGCAGAACTTGGATTCATCAGGCTAAATGTAATTAACCCCGATACCAAAGACACTCTCTACGTCGAGCTAAGTAACGGTAACTTAAGCAATATTAAGGTTGACAAACCAATGGAGGCCGACACCAATCTTTATATTGATAAGCGCTACATTACCAGGATTTTACTCGGCAAAGTGACCCTCAAAGACTTACTTGCCAACGGCACGGCCAAACTCGAGGGCGATAAAGCGGCCTTCAGTAAGATAGCGTCGACCTTAGTAAAATTTGATGAAAACTTTGAAATCGTCCCGCTACCTAGCGCGAAATAATGACATCAACGCCCTGAAGCTTCAGGGCTTTTTTTATGGGAAAACGAACTAGCGTATAATCACCTTGAACGCCTCTAGCACTGGGGGATTGGCATCATCCCAAGCAGATTCAGGATGATGTTGTCAGTTAAGAAAGCAGCATTAGTTCCCAGAGGCTGGCGTTGGAGTTGGCGCTACAGTTTTACACTCAAGTAATAATTGCTGGAAATGTTCGCCTAAATCTTGCTGGGCAAATTGCTCGCTCGCAGTCGCCATTTGCTTCAGGCTTTGTAAGGCTTGATCTAAACCTTGTTGCTCGATAAGGCTTTTTGCATAGGCCGCCGCATCCGCGCCCTTTTGTAGCAAGCTCGCGACTTGATCAAAACTGATGTCTTGCTGCATCACTTTCTGCAAGTCACCCAGTAATTCAGCCACCTTGGCCGACTCCACCAGCGAGCCTTCAACATTCACTAATTTGCCAAGCGGATCTTGGCTAAGTTTTTCTGCCACGCAGGCTGAAACTGTGCCCGCAGCCGCGCTTTGGGCGACAACATCTAAGCCATTGGCACGAATTTGCTCAACCACTTGCTGCAACTGTGGATCTTGGGCCAACCAAGCCTGCTCTAATTGCTGCTTTTCATCGCCACCAAAATAACCACAACCAGATAACAACACCAGCATAGTGGCCGGCAATACGCACTTAATCCGTTTCATTGCTAAACCTCATTTATTTCATTCAACTTCAAAATATTATGGGCGTGACTATATCCAGCAATGTTTAACCGAAGATGAATAAAATGGATTGATAACAAGATAACGCGCAGAAAGAATTATGGCTAAACGCAATCGCAGATCTTAGCGGTTTAAGTGAGTTTACTGGCGCGAATAACGCCCCCTCTTTCGCCGTTAATAATCTGCAAGTAAGACTTCTATGCTGCTCAGCTGCGCGGTTAGTGTCATGGGAATCGCGGCATTACCAGCATGCGCTAGGCTAATGGCAAAGCGATACTCCTCGGTCAAACGACCAAAGTGCGTCTGCCAATGCAGGGAATCAACCAAATCCGGTGTTTTTAGCGAGATTTGTTGCGGGATATTTAGCGAGATATGTGGATAAACATTAAGCATTGAAGCTACGCCGCAGGCTTGCCTCAATCCGGCATCTTGGCATGATAACTCAAGCGATTCTGCCGCCAATTGCTCAAACGGCTTAAGCTCAAAGGCAAAGGATTTGAGCGACTGCGCTAAACCTAAACCAGTCGCCTTAATATAGGACTCCTTTAGCGCCCATAAATCGAAAAAGCGCTGCCGCTGACTCGTTTCATCGGCGAGGGCGAGCAAGGCTGCGGTTTCTTGGGGAGAAAAATAGTGATTTAGGATTGGATAGATATCCGTCTTCGGCCGTGACCTTTCAATATCGACACCAAATAAAACAGACTCAACGCCATCAAACTGAGCCACACCAATCAATAACCAATCGCCGCTATGGCTTAGGTTAAACTCAAGCCCCGTTTGCTGCCGTAATGTCGCCGTTAAACTCGGTTTGCCCTTAGCGCCATACTCAAAACACCACTCATGTGGCGATAAATCCGCATAGCGAGATAATACGGTCCGTAGCGCCGCCCTCACCTGTAACCCCTTTATTTGCGCCTTGGGATCGCGATAACGCCTGACCTTTGCGAGTTCATCATCACTTAACCAAGACTCGGCAAGTGATGTTTGCGCCGCTGAAATATCGTTCAGCGGAATAAAAAACAGATCCACATTCACGCCGTTTTTGCTAGATGTTAGAGAGTCGGTCATTCGAGAGCCTAGCTGTACAAAGCCTTGCGGCTGATGAGTTATCATTGTCTGGCTTTTTGGAGAGCACTTAGCAACATTCTTATCTGGTTCATTATTGTCTAGGTTCATCATTATCTGAGTTCATTATGCATCTTAAATCGTTTCAACTAAGCCCGAGTTCAATTCTTAGCCGCACTCTAATAAGAGCAATTCTTAGCAGCACTCTAATAAGAGCAATGCTTAGAACGACTATTAACTCTATCCTAAGTGCAAATTTTTGCTGCAATTGCGCCAAGGCCCCCCCCCCAAAAAAAAACAAATTAGCAGGTTTAGCCGCACAGCCTCATTCATGACGAAAGGGACGTAAGCCAATATTGGGCTATTTTACCCCGATAACTCAAAAAAGCTGCCTTCATCGCCGCTACAAATATAAATCTTCCACTATCAAAGTATTAAACAGTCCAAGCGGTAAGCGAAAACCCAACATAACGCACAGAAAATACCATTACTCAACGAAAGCTAATAAATTCCAGTCCCAGATGATTGTATCGCTCCGAAACCTCAGGTAATCTGCATCCCCATTAAGTGACACAGATGATAAGCACAGGTTTTACGATGAGTGTCACGACATTAGTCATAAATGTCAGTCGTGACTCAGCCAAAATCGCTTATCAGTCCCAATAGATTATGTCGGATGATAATTATTTTTAATGGCAACTCGCGACTCTCAATCTAAAGCGCCGTCTTACGCCCCCAAGAGCACAACTCCAGCGGCGCAAAAAGACAGCACACCTCGGCATCGCAACGCCACCACTACGCCTGAAATGCGACTCTTTATCCAACAATCGGATCTGAGCGTGAGCCAGCTGGCAAAGATTTTAAATATTACCGAGGCAACGGTGCGTAAGTGGCGTAAGCGTGAGTCCATCAGCAACAGCTCGAACACGCCCCACCATCTCAACACGACGCTCACGCCGATGGAAGAATACGTGGTGGTGGGGTTACGTTACCAACTCAGACTCACCTTAGATAGATTGCTCCACGTCACCCAAACCTACATTAATCCCAATGTGTCGCGCTCCGGCCTTGCCCGTTGCTTAAAGCGCTACGGCATATCGCGGCTCGATGAGTTTGAAGCACCACAAGTACCCGAACGCTATTTTAATCAATTGCCTGTGACGCAAGGCAGCGATATCCAAACCTATACGGTCAATCCAGAAACCTTGGCCAAGGCGCTGGCGCTGCCAAGTACCGACGGCAATACTGTGGTGCAAGTGGTGTCACTCACTATACCGCCGCAGCTCACTGAGCAAGCTCCAAGCTCAGTGCTATTAGGCATAGATACGGCAAGTGATTGGATTTACCTCGATATTTATCAAGACAGCAACACCCAAGCGACCAATAGATATATCGCCTATGTCCTCCGACATGGGCCGTTTCATTTACGAAAGTTGCTCGTTCGCAACTATCACACCTTCTTAGCCCGTTTTCCCGGTGCCCATGGCACGCCAAAGACAAGCGCGGCTGAATCCCAAAACAAGGTCACCGTATCCAGGTCGACCCGTGGAGACTCTTTATGAGCCATACCCCTTCTGTACCTAATTCTGCGACTGAGTCAAAAAAAGATAAACGACTCAACAAACGTTTGAAAGATATGCCCGTTGCCATTGTCGGCATGGCCAGCATCTTTGCTAACTCGCGTTATTTAAATAAATTTTGGGATTTGATCAGCGAAAAAATCGATGCCATTACTGACATCCCAGACACCCATTGGCGCGCCGAAGATTATTACGATGCAGACAAAAGCAAAGCCGATAAAAGCTACTGTAAACGCGGTGGTTTTTTGCCTGAAGTCGACTTTAACCCCATGGAATTTGGTCTGCCGCCCAATATTCTTGAGCTGACAGATACCTCGCAACTGCTGTCGCTGATTGTCGCCAAAGAAGTGCTCGCCGATGCCAATCTGCCCACCGATTATGATCGCGATCGTATCGGCATCACGCTAGGCGTGGGCGGTGGTCAAAAAATCAGTCAAAGCTTAAACTCGCGCCTGCAATATCCAGTGTTGAAAAAAGTATTTAAAAGCAGCGGCCTGAGCGATGAAGACAGCGAAATGCTGATCAAAAAGTTCCAAGACCAATATATCCACTGGGAAGAAAACTCTTTCCCAGGGTCCTTAGGCAACGTGATTGCAGGCCGTATCGCCAACCGGTTTGATTTTGGCGGCATGAACTGCGTAGTCGATGCTGCCTGCGCGGGCTCGCTTGCCGCTATGCGTATGGCGTTGACTGAACTGACCGAAGGTCGCAGCGACATGATGATCACCGGCGGCGTCTGTACCGACAACTCGCCATCAATGTACATGAGCTTCTCAAAAACGCCAGCCTTCACCACCAATGAAACCATTCAACCCTTTGATATCGATTCTAAAGGCATGATGATCGGCGAAGGTATTGGCATGGTCGCACTTAAGCGCCTTGAAGATGCCGAGCGCGATGGTGACCGGATTTATGCCGTCATCAAAGGCGTTGGCGCCTCATCGGACGGTAAGTTTAAGAGTATTTATGCGCCGCGCCCTGAGGGCCAAGCTAAAGCATTGGAGCGCGCTTACGACGATGCTGGTTTTGCACCGCACAGCATTGGTTTGGTTGAAGCCCACGGCACCGGCACAGCTGCAGGTGATGTGGCCGAATTCAATGGCTTAAAATCGGTATTCGCCCAAGGCAACGACACCAATCAACATATCGCGTTAGGTTCAGTGAAATCCCAAGTGGGCCACACTAAATCAACTGCGGGTACTGCCGGGGTTATCAAAGCCGCGCTGGCACTGCATCACAAGGTATTGCCTGCGACCATTAACGTCAGCCAGCCTAATCCAAAACTGAATATCGAAAGTTCGCCATTCTATTTAAATACCGAAACTCGCCCATGGTTCCAGCGCGCCGATGCAACGCCGCGCCGTGCAGGCGTGAGCTCCTTTGGTTTTGGCGGCACTAACTTCCATCTTGTATTAGAAGAATACAAACCTGAGCATAGCCGTGACGAGCAATATCGTCAGCGCAGTGTGCCGCAGACACTATTGTTTGCCGCCGCCAATAAAACTGCGCTGCTTAGCGAGTTAAAAGCTGCGCTGAGCCAAAGCGTGAACACGAGCGCAAACACGAATAAGAGCAGCGCTGCGAGTCTGAACGCTATCGCTCAGCAATATCCGCTACGCACACTGGCAAGCACAGATGCCCGTTTAGGTTTTGTGGCTAAGGATATCGCACAGCTGCAAGCTCAGTTAAATCAATCGATTGCGCATTTAGAAACCAATGCAATTGAAGTGTGGCAATTACCTTCTGGTATCAGCTACCGCTCTCATGCCTTAGTGGCTCAGAATGAATCAAAGAAAGTAGCCGCCCTGTTTGCCGGTCAAGGTTCACAGTACCTGAACATGGGCCGCGAACTCGCCTGCCATTTCCCTGAAATGCGCCAACAAGTGATGGCCAGCGATAAAGCATTTGCTCACCACGGCCAAACACCGTTATCCAACATCCTTTACCCTATTCCGGCATTCGATGCCGATGCGGTGAAAGCCCAAGAAGCGGCGCTGACCAATACCCTGTTCGCCCAAAGCGCCATTGGCGCGATTTCAATGGCGCAATATTCGCTATTAACTCAAGCGGGTTTTGCCCCCGATATGGTGGCAGGTCACAGCTTTGGTGAACTGTCAGCCCTTTGCGCGGCAGGCGTGATTTCCAATGAAGATTACGTCGAACTGGCCTTCGCCCGTGGGCACGCCATGGCGCAAGTGCCAAGTGATACCGCGAGTAAAGCAGTTGATTTAGGAACAATGTTCGCCATCATTCTTAAGCAAAAGAATGATATCGATGCGCTCAATAGCTGTTTAGCCCAGTTTGATGGCGTTAAAATTGCCAACTACAACGCGCCGACACAATTAGTCATCGCAGGTGGCACAGAGCAAACTCAGCTGGCCGCTAAAGCCATTAGCGAACTGGGCTTTAAAGCGATTGCCCTGCCCGTCTCTGGCGCGTTCCATACTCCCTTGGTTGGACACGCACAAAAGCCATTTGCCAAAGCCATTGATAAAGCTAAATTCAGCGCACCTTCTGTCGCACTTTATGCCAACGGCACGGGTCAATTACACCCAAGCGATGGCAAAGCGATTAAAGCAGAATTCAAACAACACATGCTGCAATCGGTTCGCTTTAGCGAACAACTGCAGGCCATGTATGACGCTGGCGCCCGTGTGTTTGTTGAGTTTGGCCCTAAGAACATACTGCAAAAGTTAGTTGAAAATACCTTAGGCGAACACTTAAATGAGCTTTGCCTTGTCAGCATGAACCCTAATCCTAAGGGCGACAGTGACAGTCAATTACGCTTAGCCGCAGTGCAACTCGCGGTAGCCGGCGTGGCGTTAACTGAGGTTGACCCCTATCAAGCCGTCACGTCACAAGAGATTGCCGAGCGTGAAGCGCCATCAGCGATGAACATCACACTCACCGCCACTAACCATATTAGTGCAGCGACCAAAGCTAAGATGGCCAAATCCCTCGCCACAGGCAGCGTGACTAGCCAAGTGCAATATGTGGATCGCATCGTTGAAACGATTCTCGAAAAAGAAGTCGAAAAAATCGTTGAGAAAGAAGTCATCGTCGAAAAAGTTGTTGAGAAAATAATAGAAGTGGAAGCGAATCAAGTGGCAGCTGTTGAAATGAAACAAACATCCCCAAGCGTTGCGCAAGGCTTAAGCAATCACGCACAACAAGCAACGGCGCCGTTGAGCCCAAGCACACCAAACGTCAGCAGCGATGCGTTAACCGCATTTTTCAGCGCACAATCTCAAGCGGCGCAGTTGCATCAACAGTTTTTAGCTATCCCGCAGCAATATGGCGATACTTTCACGACACTGATGACTGAACAAGCCAAGATGGCGAGCCAAGGCATTGCAATCCCAGAAAGCCTGCAACGCTCAATGGAAATGTTCCACCAGCATCAAGCGCAAACCCTGCAAAGCCACGCCGAATTTATGCAACTGCAAAGCAGTAGCAGCCAAGCGGCCTTGGCGATGCTAAACAATGCGCCGATTAACTTTAGCCCGGCGGTTGCAAGTCAGCCACGAGCAACTGCGCCGGCTCCAGCACCTGTTGCTGCATCGACAGTTGCGCACAATGCCGCACCAGTAGCGGCTCAGGCTGTTGCGACGAGACCAGCAGTTAGCACACCCATTCCTCCTGTTGTGCAAACAGCTCCGGTTGCTTTTGCACCTGCGGTGACAGTACAAGTTGCGCCAGCAGCTCCTGTTTTAGTTATGCCAGAGATGACATCTGTGGCACCAGCAACAAGCAGCTTAAGTGCAGCACTTGTTCAACAAACTATGATGGCTGTGGTGGCCGACAAGACAGGCTACCCCACTGAAATGCTGGAACTTGGCATGGATATGGAAGCCGATCTAGGTATCGATTCGATTAAGCGCGTTGAAATTTTAGGCACAGTACAAGACGAACTGCCGGGCTTACCTGAACTCAGCCCAGAAGATCTGGCCGAGTGCCGTACCTTAGGTGAAATCGTTGACTACATGAACTCTAAGCTTCCAGCAGTGGGTACAATTATCGTAGCGCCTATTACTGCTGCAAATGTGGCAACTCAAGTGGCAACAGCCGCACCTGCCGCCAACGGTTTAAGCGCCGCGTTAGTGCAACAGACCATGATGACAGTGGTGGCCGACAAGACAGGCTACCCCACTGAAATGCTGGAACTCAGCATGGACATGGAAGCTGATTTAGGTATCGATTCCATAAAGCGCGTTGAAATCTTAGGCACAGTACAAGACGAACTGCCGGGTTTACCAGAGCTCAGCCCAGAAGATCTGGCCGAGTGTCGCACCTTAGGTGAAATCGTTGACTACATGAACAGCAAATTGCCAGTAGTTAGCGTGGTAGCAGTTGCACCACCGGCAAACGTTGAAGCAACGCCTGCACAAGTTCCAGCGAATAACGGTTTAAGCGCTGCCTTAGTGCAACAAACCATGATGGCTGTGGTGGCTGACAAGACTGGCTACCCCACTGAAATGCTGGAACTTGGCATGGATATGGAAGCCGATTTAGGTATCGATTCAATTAAGCGCGTTGAAATCTTAGGCACAGTGCAAGACGAGCTGCCGGGTTTACCTGAGCTCAGCCCAGAAGATTTGGCCGAGTGTCGCACCTTAGGTGAAATCGTTGACTACATGAACAGCAAACTGCCAGCTGTGGGATCAGTTATCGTAGCAACTCATGTGACAACTGCCGCACCTGCCGCCAGCGGTTTAAGCGCTGCGTTAGTGCAACAAACCATGATGACAGTGGTGGCCGACAAGACAGGCTACCCCACTGAAATGCTGGAACTCAGCATGGACATGGAAGCCGATCTAGGTATCGACTCCATCAAGCGCGTTGAAATCTTAGGCACAGTGCAAGACGAGCTGCCGGGTTTACCTGAGCTCAGCCCAGAAGATTTGGCCGAGTGTCGCACCTTAGGCGAAATCGTTAACTACATGAACAGCAAACTGCCAGCTGTGGGATCAGTTATCGTAGCAACTCATGTGACAACTGCCGCGCCTGCCGCCAGCGGTTTAAGCGCTGCGTTAGTGCAACAAACTATGATGGCAGTGGTGGCCGACAAAACAGGCTATCCCACTGAAATGCTGGAACTCAGCATGGATATGGAAGCCGATCTAGGTATCGATTCGATCAAGCGCGTTGAAATCTTAGGCACAGTGCAAGATGAGCTACCGGGCTTACCTGAGCTGAATCCTGAAGATCTGGCCGAGTGTCGCACCTTAGGTGAAATCGTTAGCTATATGCAAGGTAAGCTAGGCCAGAATACTGCTGCAAATGTGGTAAACGTCGCTGTCGCGGCTGAACCAGCTATCGATTTGCCCCATGATTTGCCACCACACAGTGAGGTGGTGCTAAAAAAGTTGCCAGCGGCGGCTGAACTAGCGCAAAAAGCAACGCAACAATCAGCGCAACAAGCTGTGACACGAACTTTCGCTAAAGATGCCTGCATTATCATTAGCGATGATGGTCACAATGCTGGCGTACTTGCCGAGAAATTGCATGCTCAAGGTCTAACGGTTGCGGTTGTGCGCTCGCCAGAAAGCCTTGTAGCCAGTGCATCACCGCTCAATAGCCACATTGCCAGCTTCACATTGGCGGCGATTGACGATGCCAGTATCAGCGCAGTAATTAATGAGATCAAAAGCTTAGGTACAGTTGCAGGCTTTATTCATCTGCAACCACAACATAAAACCTCAGCCGATGCGAAAGGTTTAGTGTTGTCCTGTGCCGCCAAAGCGTCGGTCGAGCAAGCGTTCTTGTTCGCCAAGCACTTACAACCGCTTTTAACAACAGCAGCAACGGCAAATACTAGCAGCAGCTTTATCAGCGTCAGTCGTATCGACGGTGGTTTTGGTTATCTTAACCACAGCCAAATTGCCCGCAGCGAGTTAAACCAAGCCGCATTGGCAGGTCTGACGAAAACCTTGAGCCACGAGTGGCCGAGCGTGCATTGCCGCGCCTTAGATATCGCGCCAGCACTTGATGCCAAACAACTGGCCAATGCGGTCATCGCTGAGTTATTCGCAACCGATAAGCTATTAGAAGTCGGTGTGAGTGAAGCCGGCGCAACTGAAACGCTGGCACGCGTGACCTTAGTTGCAGGCAAGGCAGATACCCGCCACAGCGCAGCTAACTTGACTAGTGCAGATAAAATCCTAGTCACTGGCGGCGCAAAAGGCGTGACCTTTGAATGTGCCTTGAGTCTGGCAAAACGCAGCAAGGCGCACTTTATCCTTGCTGGCAGAAGCAGCCAACAAGCCATTCCCGCTTGGGCACAGGGTAAGAATAACAGTGAACTTAAAGCCGCAGCTATTGCCCACATTCAAAGCTTGGGCGAGAAACCCACGCCAAAACAAGTGGATGCCTTAGTATGGCCAGTTCAAAGCAGCCTAGAAATTGCAGCCGCACTAGAAGCCTTTTCCGCTGTAGGTGCCAGCGCTGAGTACTTAAGCCTCGATGTTAACAATCCAAACGCGATTGCCAGCACGATAGTGCCGATTACCGAGTTATCACCTATTACCGGCATCATCCATGGTGCGGGCGTACTCGCCGATAAACACATCCAAGACAAAACCTTAGATGAGTTAGCACGGGTGTATGGCACTAAGGTCACAGGCATTAGCAATCTTCTTGCCGCACTGGATTTAGATAAAGTAAAACTGATCGCCCTGTTCTCTTCGGCGGCGGGTTTTTACGGCAATACCGGCCAAAGCGATTACGCTATGTCCAACGACATACTCAACAAAGCCGCACTGCAACTGGCGCAGCAACTGCCAAATGCCAAAGTGATGAGCTTCGATTGGGGTCCGTGGGACGGCGGCATGGTGAATCCTGCGCTGAAAAAGATGTTTATGGATCGCGGTGTTTATGTGATCCCGTTAAAGGCGGGTGCTGAGTTATTTGCGAGCCAATTACTGAGCAACACAGGCGCACAATTGCTGGTCGGTACTGACATGCAAGGCAGCGCACCTCATGACGACACTTCTCATAAAGTGCAAGAGACTAAAGGTAGCAATCTAAAAAAGCCTGAAGCGGATCTGACCACTGACTCGTCGGGTCCGCATGCTTTGCCTAACGCTGTAAATCCAAGCGCTGTAAATATAAGCGCTGTAAAACTGCAGCGCACACTGAACCCTAAGGCAATGATCTTTATTGAAGATCACTGCATTAACGGTAATCCCGTATTACCGACTGTGTGCGCGATTCAGTGGATGCGTGAAGCCGCCTTTGATGTGCTCAAGCAGCCTGTCAAAGTGCAAAGCTACAAGCTGTTGAAGGGCATTATTTTCGACACTGTGACGTTAGAAAAAGGTGCGTTAGAAAACGGTGCGCCCATCACGCTAGAACTTGAGCTTGCACCGATTGCGTTAACAGATAAAGCCGCGAAAGACACAGACGAGTGCTCGAGTAGACAATTCAGTGCCTTAATCAGCTTTGAAGGTCGTCCGCAATATCAGGCTATCCTAGTGATTGATGATGCTGTTGATGACGCGGCTAACGATTACTTAGCCACTAACAGCAAAGCAACCGCCTTTGACGCGCAAAGCTTGGCAGGACTTTCTGCCATCACAACCGCAAGCAGCCTTTACAGCGACGGCACGCTTTTCCACGGCCCAAGACTGCAAGGTATTGAGTCTGTGGTGAAGTTTGACGATGCGAGCTTAGTCGCCAAGGTGAGTATTCCCCATGTTGCGTTAGCGGACTGCGGGAGTTTTGTGCCCAATCTGGCACCTAAAGGCTCACAAGCCTTTGCGGAAGATTTGCTGCTGCAGGCGATGCTGGTGTGGGCGAGACTCAAATATGGCGCGGCGAGTTTGCCATCAAGCATTGGTGAGTTTATCTCCCATGCGCCGTTTGCCTTTGGCGATAAAGGCTATTTAGTACTGGAGGTGGTAAAACACTCTGGCCGTGCCCTTGAAGCCAATATTGCACTTTATCATCAAGATGGCCGCTTGAGCTGCGAGATGAACAACGCCAAAGTCACCATCAGCAAAAACCTCAACGGTGCATTCTTAGCTAATAAAGTTGCTAATAAAAGCATTGAAAGCGTGGAGGCAAAAGTCGAGTGAACTTAGCCCCCCCTTTAGCAACGACCCATAGCGGCCAAGTTGAAACATCGATAGCTGACACAGCTAATGCCGACAAGGCTATTGCAGACACGGTTATTACTGAAAAGCTTGCCAAGCCACTGCGTATTGCAGTGTTGCTTGGCGATGCAGTCAACCTTGACTCTCACTCAGCCCAAGTATTAGGGACGTTTACTGAACGTGAAAGAGTTCAGATTTGCGCTGCCGATGCCAACCAATCAACAGTACATGTGCCGACAGCTCATGAACCAAGAGGGCATGAACCGTCAATGCATGAGCAAAGGTCACTCACTGCCTTGTTAGGCCAAGCAACAACAGCCATTGAGCAAGGCAAGCTCGTTGAACTGATATTCAATGATGGCAATCTGCCCCAGTCTCTGTATTTGCTCGATGGTTTACGCGCCGCCAAACTGCGCCTTCACGCCCACGCGTTTATTGCTGGCTTTGCCGCTGGCAATGAGACAACAGATGTTGAAAATGCGGCGACTGTTGCTAATGCAGCGGCAGTTGCAAATGCAGCGTTAGCAGCGGCAAAGCGCAGCCCAGCTCAAACCGTTCAACATCAGACTATCGCCAACACTCTCAACGAGGCATTTGTTGCGCTGCGCCAAGGCGTAACCGCCCTCGCGGCGCGAACACAAGCGCCGCTTAAAGGCACTACTGATATAAAACAGACAAACGACACCAATCATCAAACTGGCTATTGGTTTAGCGACCAACATCAAGCGCGGGTGTTGTGTCTAAATCTTGTAGCAAAGACGTCACATCAAGCGGATGAGTCTCGAAATCTAAGCCAAAGCCTAGTGCTGACCCAAGGCACACAAGTTATCGCGCCCAAAGCTCTTATTGATGAAAACCGGCTGTTTGTGCCGATAAGCGCTGATAATATTGATGAGCTCATCGCGCAAATATTGCAGATAATTAACACAGTAGAAAATGGTGCGGGCACTCTGGAAAATAGCACGGACTTTAGCGCGGAATATCTCAAAGCTTTGTTTGAACGCTACGATACCAACGCACCACTGGCATTAGTCTTGATGGCGGCATCAAGTGATGATCTCAAACTTGAAGCTAAGGCCATGCTTACGGCGCTTGAAAATGATGCTATTCGTCATCACGGTCAACCCTTTAAGACCCCAGCGGGCAGCTGCTTTACCGCTAAGCCGCTAGGGGATGCGGGACTTACCTTTGTATATCCCGGCGTTGGCACGGTTTACGCCAATATGTTCAATAACTTGCATGAGTATTTCCCCGCGCTGTATCACCAGTTAGAACGTGAAGGCGATTTAAGCGCCATGCTGCAATCACCGCAGATTTATGCGGCAGATGTTAAAACCGCGGCTGGCATGAACCTAAGTCAGCAAGCGATTAGTGGCGTGGGGGCCAGTTATCTATTCACTAAACTGTTGACCCAAGTCTTTAATATTAAACCTAAAATGGCGCTCGGTTACTCTATGGGCGAAGCGGCCATGTGGGCCAGCCTAGATGTGTGGCAAACACCGCACGCTATGATTAACGCCACTGAAAATAGCGATATTTTCAACCATGCGATTTCTGGTAAGCTAACCGCAGTCCGCCGAGCGTGGCAGCTTGCGGATGATGAAGCCATAGTGTGGAACAGCTTTGTGGTGCGCGCCGACAGCAATGAAATCAAGGCATTATTGCCAGAGTTCCCTCGCGCCTACTTAGCCATCACCCAAGGTGATACTTGTGTCATTGCAGGCTGCGAAGCGAGCTGTAAAGCCCTACTTGCCAAGTTAGGCAAACGCGGGATTGCCGCCAATCGCGTCACGGCAATGCATACCGCGCCAGCCATGTTAGTCCATGGGCAAGTACAAGATTTCTATACTCAAGCGCTAAAACCTGAGGCACTGAAACCTAAGGCGCTGAAAGCGGCAGCGCAAGATTCGTCTATTCGCTTTATTAGTGCAGCGCAAACTGCGCCAGTAACCGTGAATAGCCACAGCATTGGCCGCGCGATTGCCGATACCTTTTGTTCGCCACTCGACTTTAGTGCGCTCATTCAAAATGCCACTGAGCAAGGCGCAAGGCTGTTTGTCGAAGTGGGCGCCGATAGGCAAACTAGCACACTCATAGATAAAATTAGCCACGCCCACGCAAGCCAAAGCACTGCGAACGCGGCGACAGCCGCCATTGCTTGCAATGCCAAGGGGGCCGATGCGATCACCAGCTTACTCAAGTGTTTAGCTCAACTGATAAGCCACAGAGTACCGCTGTCGCTCACGCCGCTCATTCAGCCACTAAGTGCTAACGCAGCCCCTTTATCATCAGCAGTATTACCAGAAGGAGAACCCCAGTGAGTTCTCAGCATTCCCCTACTATTGATAAAACTACCGTGCCTACCATTGCGTCAAACAGCGCATCAAAAAGTGCGTCAAAAATTGCGATTGTCGGTCTCGCGACTCAGTATCCTGACGCCGATAATCCACAAACCTTCTGGCAAAATCTGTTGGATAAAAAAGACTCACGCACCCAAATAAGTCGCGAAAAGCTCAATGCTAATCCCGCCGATTACCAAGGTGTGCAGGGTCAGTCTGACCGTTTTTACTGTGATAAAGGCGGCTACATCCAACACTTCCAGTTTGATGCCAAAGGTTATCAACTGCCTGAGTCTGCCTTTGACGGTTTAGATGAAAGCTTTTTATGGGCACTCGATTGCAGTCGTAAAGCCCTTCAAGACGCAGGGATTGCCCCAAGCGATGCCGTACTGGCGCGCACAGGTATCGTGATGGGAACCTTGTCGTTCCCGACCGCCCGCTCCAATGAATTATTTTTGCCTCTGTATCATCAAACCGTTGAAAAGGCGCTGCAAAACAAACTTAACCAGAGTGCGTTTCAGCTGGCTGATTTTAACCAAGCTCACACTGACAAAGCGTTAAACCTCGAGCAAGCATTAAACGTCGCCAATGGCGCCGTTGCTCACACAGCCTCAAAGCTGGTCAGCGATGCACTCGGTTTAGGAGGCACTCAGTTAAGTCTGGACGCCGCCTGCGCCAGCTCGGTTTACGCACTCAAACTCGCCTGCGATTACCTGACCACAGGCAAGGTCGATATGATGCTTGCAGGCGCAGTATCGGGCGCAGATCCCTTCTTTATCAACATGGGGTTCTCGATTTTTCACGCCTATCCAGATCATGGTATTTCGGCGCCCTTTGATAGCAACAGCAAGGGCTTATTCGCCGGAGAAGGCGCAGGGGTTTTAGTCTTAAAACGCTTAGAAGATGCCGAGCGCGATGGCGATAACATCTATGCTGTCGTCAGCGGCATTGGATTGTCGAACGACGGTAAAGGCCAGTTTGTATTAAGCCCCAACAGCAAGGGCCAAGTGCAAGCCTTCGAGCGCGCCTATAGTGCGGCAAACACACTGCCCGCCAATATCGAAGTGATTGAATGCCATGCCACCGGCACGCCGCTCGGTGATAAAGTCGAACTCGCCTCGATGGAGCGCTTCTTCGAGGACAAACTCGCGGGCTCTGCAGTGCCGCTGATCGGTTCAGCAAAATCCAACTTAGGCCATTTACTCACCGCCGCAGGCATGCCGGGGATCATGAAGATGATTTTTGCCATGCGCTCGGGTCGACTGCCGCCAAGTATTAACTTATCAGCGCCGATATCCTCGCCTAAGGGCTTGTTTAGCGCTAAAAATCTGCCAACAGAATTGCATGCTTGGCCAGATAAAGCCGGAAACTCCCGCCGCCACGCGGGTGTTTCCGTGTTTGGTTTTGGCGGCTGTAACGCGCATTTGCTGCTGGAATCCTATGTTGCCAATACAAACAAGAAGAATGAACAAGAAGCAGCCGCTGTAAGTTATCAGCACACGCCATTAAATATCATTGGCTTAGCATCGCACTTTGGGCCTTTATCCTCCATTAATGCACTGGATAACACGATAAGCGCAAAGCAACATGCCTTTATCCCGCTGCCCACTAAACGCTGGAAAGGCTTAGATAAACACCCTGATATTCTAGCCAACTTTGGTTTAACCGGAACTGGCCTCGTAGCCGCACCACAGGGCGCGTATATCGACCAGTTCGATTTTGACTTTCTGCGCTTTAAAGTGCCGCCCAATGAAGATGACCGCCTGATCTCCCAGCAACTGCTGCTGATCAAAGTGGCTGATGAAGCGATTCGCGATGCGAACTTAAAGCCCGGCGGCAAGGTTGCTGTATTAGTGGCGATGGAAACAGAGCTTGAATTGCACCAGTTCCGTGGCAGGGTGAACCTGCACACTCAACTGGCAGACAGCCTTAAAAAACAAGGAATAACACTCACACAAGCTGAGTATCTCGCCCTTGAAAAAATCACCATGGACAGTGTGCTCGATGCCGCAAAACTGAACCAATACACCAGTTTTATTGGCAACATTATGGCGTCACGCATCGCATCCCTTTGGGACTTTAACGGCCCTGCCTTTACCATTTCGGCGGCGGAGCAATCGGTCGCCCGCTGTATCGATGTAGCCGAAAACTTGTTATCCCAAGAATCCTTGGATGCCGTAGTGATCGCCGCCGTCGATTTAAGTGGCAGCCTTGAGCAAGTGATCCTCAAAAACGCCGTATCGCCAGTGGCATTTAATGCCACTGACACTGGTTGGAAAGTCGGTGAAGGTGCTGGAGCATTAGTGCTCACGACAACACAATCAAGTGCAGCCCAGCCAAGTACTGCCGCTGACAATACCAATAGCAACAGCTATGGCGACTGTTATGGTCATATCAGCGGCCAAGTGTTTGGCGCTATGTGTGACCCGCAAGGTCACAGCAACACAGCGCGTATTTGCGATGACTTGTTAACCCAAGCCAAGGTGAATAGCAGCCAGATTAGCTTGATTGAAACCAGTATTGCGGTTGAGCAACTTGCCGATTCGGAACTGGTACTCAATACCCTGCTGCCGAGTGTAAGTGAGCGCAGCCAAGCCGCAGATACCCTAGGCCACAACTTTGCCGCTGCGGGCATGGCGAGTATTTTGAGCGCGCTGCTTCAGCTTAAAAATCATGGGCAATTAAAAAACCAAGTACAGCCACAAGCTAATCAAGTGCAGCACGCGCTCGTTGCCACGTTTAGCCAAGGTAAATGCTCGCAATTATTGCTCAGTCAAAGTGCCACGCAAGCGCACAGTTTGCAGCAAAGGCTTGAACAAGACTTAACGCTTTCAGAGCAAAAACACTTAATTAAACAAGTGACACTCGGTGGCCGCGATATCTATCAGCATATCCTTGATACGCCGCTCGCGGACATCGATGCTATACAGCAAAAAGCCCAAGCCATCACTGCATTGCCAAAGCGCAGCCAACGCAAACATTTGGCCCAAATAGCGAGCAAAGACGCGAGTGGCTTTGCAACAAGCAGCCCAACCACGGCTCTACAAAAAGAGACATTAAGCAGCATGCCAATGAATGCCCTAAGCACGCCCAATAACAACGCCGCTCAAGCAGAGCTAAAAGACGCTGCATTTATACGTAATCAGCAACTCGCCCGTGAAGCCCATTTAGCCTTTTTACAAAGCCGTGAGCAAGGCCTGAAACTGGCCGATGCCTTGATGAAAGCCCAGCTTGCCAGCGAGTTAGCCGTAAATGGCCAAGTTGCTCCGGTGGAGCAGCAAGCCACCGTTCAGGCATCTGCGACAGCGGTTCTTCCACATACTGCACTTTATCCAAACCATGCAAAAGTGCCTCTGTACACGCCGCCAACACCGATAAGCAAGCCTTGTATTTGGGATTATGCGGATTTAGTCGAGTACGCCGAAGGCGATATTGCTAACGTCTTTGGCCAAGATTACGCCATTATCGACAGCTATTCGCGCCGTGTACGTCTGCCAACCACAGACTATTTGCTGGTATCTCGAGTAACGAAATTAAACGCTCAGATGAACCAATATCAGCCTTGCACTATGACCACAGAATACGACATTCCTGTGGACGCCCCGTATTTGGTCGATGGTCAAATTCCGTGGGCCGTGGCCGTTGAATCGGGTCAATGCGACTTAATGCTGATCAGCTACTTAGGTATCGACTTTGAAAACAAGGGCGAGCGCGTTTATCGCCTGCTCGATTGCACTCTGACCTTCCTTGGCGACTTACCGCGCGGTGGCGACACTCTGCGCTACGATATTTCCATCAATCACTTTGCCCGCAATGGCGATACCTTGCTGTTCTTCTTCTCCTACGAATGTTTCGTGGGCGACAAGCTGATCCTGAAAATGGATGGCGGCTGTGCCGGCTTCTTCACCGACAAGGAACTCGCCGACGGTAAAGGCGTTATTCACACCGAAGCCGAAATCAAAGCGCGCAACCTCGCCTTGAACAATCCGAATAAGCCGCGCTTTAATCCGTTACTTGACTGCGCGCAAAACCAATTTGATTACAGCCAAATTCATAAATTGCTCGGCGCCGATATCGGTGGCTGTTTTGGCGGCGCACACGCGGCGCATCAAGCCCAATATGGTTTGCAGCCCTCTTTATGTTTTGCATCCGAAAAATTCCTGATGATTGAACAAGTCAGCAATCTTGAGGTGCATGGCGGCGCGTGGGGCTTAGGTTCAGTTCAAGGCCATAAACAGCTCGAAGCTGATCATTGGTATTTCCCGTGTCATTTCATGGGCGACCAAGTGATGGCGGGATCGTTAATGGCTGAAGGTTGTGGACAATTACTGCAATTCTTTATGCTGCATATTGGTATGCACCTAAGTGTAAAAGATGGTCGTTTCCAACCGCTCGAAAACGCATCACAAAAAGTGCGTTGTCGCGGTCAAGTGTTGCCGCAATCTGGCCTGCTCACCTATCGCATGGAAATCACCGAAATAGGTATGAGCCCGCGCCCGTATGCTAAGGCGAATATCGATATTCTGCTCAATGGTAAAGTGGTTGTGGACTTCCAAAACCTTGGGGTGATGATCAAAGAAGAAGCCGAATGCACCCGCTACCTTGCGGATAATGATGCCAGCACAGCAGACAATACGACTAAAAATGCTGCCAAAAATGCTGCTTCGGCTGTGCCGCTAGTTTCGACAACACCCGCATCGTTCGCCGCGCCGCTGATGGCGCAGCAGCCAGATTTAACCGCGCCAACCAACAAAGGCGTGGTGCCGCTTAAGCATGTACCTGCGCCGATTGCGACAGCGGATTCAAAGTACGCCAACCGCGTGCCCGATACCCTGCCGTTCACGCCGTATCACATGTTCGAATTTGCCACGGGCGATATCGAAAACTGCTTCGGCCCTGATTTCAGCATCTATCGCGGCCTTATTCCACCGCGCACGCCTTGCGGTGATTTACAGCTCACCACCCGCGTCATTGCGATTGACGGCAAACGCGGCGAGCTGAAAAAGCCCTCTTCGTGTATCGCCGAATACGAAGTGCCCGCAAACGCTTGGTATTACGATAAAAACAGCCATCACGCCGTGATGCCCTATTCTGTGCTAATGGAGATATCACTGCAGCCAAACGGCTTTATCTCAGGCTATATGGGCACCACCTTGGGCTTCCCCGGCCAAGAGCTGTTTTTCCGCAACTTAGACGGTAGCGGTAAGCTGCTGCGCCATGTGGATTTACGCGGTAAAACAATAGTGAACGACTCACGTCTATTATCGACTGTGATTGCTGGCAGCAACATCATCCAGAATTTCAGCTTCGAGCTAAGCTGCGATGACGAGCCTTTCTACCAAGGTAAAGCGGTATTTGGTTACTTCAAGGGCGATGCGCTGAAAAACCAACTCGGCATAGACAACGGCAAGATCACACAACCTTGGCATGTTCAAAATGGCATAGCGGCCGATAGCCAAATCAATCTGTTAGATAAACAGCATCGCAGCTTTAACGCGCCAGAAGGTCAGCCGCATTACCGTTTAGCGGGCGGTCAGCTTAGCTTTATCGACAAAGCCGACATCGTGAAGACCGGCGGTAAAGCGGGCCTTGGCTATTTATACGCCGAGCGCACCATTGACCCGAGTGATTGGTTCTTCCAATTCCACTTCCATCAAGATCCGGTAATGCCAGGCTCATTAGGGGTTGAAGCGATTATCGAGCTGATGCAAACCTATGCGATTGACCAAGATCTTGGTGCGGGCTTTAAGAGTCCAAAATTCGGCCAGATATTATCGGATATCAAATGGAAGTATCGCGGCCAAATTAACCCATTAAACAAGCAGATGTCGCTGGATGTACACATTACCAGCGTGACGGACGACAATGGCAAACGCATCATTATGGGCGATGCCAACTTGAGTAAAGATGGTCTGCGGATTTATGAAGTCAAAGATATCGCCATCTGTATTGAAGAAGCTTAATGCGGTAAATTCTATTTATTGAATCACTTAAAAATAATCCTGCCGCTGCGTTGGCTTTTTACACCCGAACTTTTTACTCAAGTAATAGCAACGCAGCAGCATTAAAAACGAGACCCAAGATGACTAGCCATACTCTAGATCAATTCAATAGTAATAACGAAAAACTCAGCCCTTGGCCGTGGCAAGTCAACGATGCAGAGCTGAGCTTTGATATCGACTCATTAGGCAAAAAACTCAAAGATTTAAGCCAAGCCTGTTACTTAGTCAATCACAGTGAAAAAGGCTTAGGCATAGCGCAAACGGCTGAAGTGACCACAAGTGACAGCCAAGCGCCATTGGGCTCACACCCTGTCAGCGCCTTTGCCCCAGCCCTTGGCACCCAAAGTTTAGGCGACAGTAATTTTCGCCGCGTCCACGGCGTCAAATACGCTTACTACGCCGGCGCTATGGCCAACGGTATTGCCTCGGAAGAACTGGTTATCGCCCTTGGCCAAGCGGGCATTTTGTGCTCATTTGGCGCGGCGGGGTTAATTCCATCCCGTGTTGAAGCGGCCATTACTCGCATTCAAGCGGCGCTGCCCAATGGCCCCTACGCCTTTAACTTAATTCACAGCCCAAGCGAGCCCGCATTAGAGCGCGGCAGCGTTGAGCTGTTTTTAAAACATAAAGTGCGCACGGTCGAAGCCTCGGCATTTTTAGGTTTAACGCCGCAGATCGTCTATTACCGCGCAGCAGGTTTGAGCCGCGACGAACATGGCGAGATAGTCATTGGCAACAAAGTCATAGCAAAAATCAGCCGCACCGAAGTCGCGACTAAGTTTATGGAACCTGCGCCTGCCAAAATCCTCCAGCAATTAGTGAGTGATGGTCTTATCAGCCAAGACCAAATGGCGATGGCGCAACTTGTGCCAATGGCAGACGACATCACAGCCGAAGCCGATTCTGGCGGCCATACCGACAATCGTCCATTGGTCACGCTATTGCCGACGATTTTGGCGCTCAAAGATGAAATCCAAGCTAAGTATCAATATAAAACGCCCATCCGTGTGGGCGCAGGCGGCGGCGTCGGCACACCCGATGCAGCATTAGCGACCTTCAACATGGGCGCGGCCTTTATCGTCACAGGTTCAATCAACCAAGCTTGCGTCGAAGCGGGCGCCAGCGAACACACCCGTAAGTTACTCGCCACCACAGAAATGGCCGATGTGACTATGGCGCCTGCCGCCGATATGTTCGAAATGGGCGTGAAATTACAAGTGGTTAAGCGCGGCACCCTGTTCCCGATGCGCGCCAATAAGCTTTATGAGATCTACACCCGTTACGATTCGATTGATGCCATCCCTGCGGACGAGCGTAAAAAGCTCGAAGAACAAGTGTTCCGCTCATCACTCGATGACATTTGGGCGGGCACTGTCGCCCACTTTAACGAGCGCGATCCTAAGCAAATCGAGCGCGCACTGGATAATCCCAAACGTAAGATGGCGTTGATTTTCCGCTGGTATTTGGGTCTGTCTAGCCGCTGGTCAAACACAGGTGAAATCGGCCGCGAAATGGATTACCAAATCTGGGCAGGCCCAGCACTGGGTGCATTTAACGCTTGGGCGAAAGGCAGTTATTTAGATGACTATAAGGCCCGTAATGCAGTGGATTTAGCCAAACATTTAATGGTGGGCGCGGCGTATCAATCCCGCATTAACTTGCTGTTATCCCAAGGTGCGAGCATTCCGGTCACACTACTACGCTGGAAACCACTGAATCGTTTTTAACCGCTTTTAGCCCTATTGCAGGCTGCTAACAAAGCGAATTAATGCAAGAGCCCACACTGATTAATGAATGGATTAATTGATTCACGCATTAACAGTGTCGGCTTTTTATTCTGTTTCATTTGTCATCAATCTCAGCTCCCCGACCTTCAAACAAGGCTTTGCTCCAACGTCTCAAATCCCAATATTAGGCTGAAACTCTTACCGAAGCTTAGGTAAAAATTGCCTGTACTACGTTTAGTACATTCGCGCCCACTTAAAACTAATAAATTAAATTTCATTTAAAATCAATAAACTAATTAAAATATGCAAAGTTGGCATTATGTTCGCAATCTAGAAATAACCATTAGCCGTTACCTTACAAATGACACAAACGGTCATGCGAAGGATTAAGACAAGGGCAGGAGGTTCATATGTTAGGTTGGACATTAGTATTTCTGGTTGTTGCTGTTATTGCAGGCCTATTAGGATTTACTGGGATAGCTGGCGCAGCGGCGGGCATAGCGAAAATCATTTTCTTAATCTTTATTGTGTTATTAGTGATTTCCCTGCTGGTTAATGCCTTTAGAGGTAAGTCACCGCGACTTTAATTATTTTTTAAAAAGGAGATGTATATGAAACCATTTACTCTGATGACAAGCGCTTCACTGGCATTATTACTCGCCCTCGGTTTAACCGCTTGTAGCGATAACAAAGCCGAAGACGCGGGTGAAAAAATTGATGAAGTGATGACAGATACAGGTAATGCCATCGAAGATGCCTGTGAAGAAGTCAAAGAAGGTGTTAAAGCTAAAGATACTAAGTGCTAAACAAACCTCATTTTAAGGTGGCAATAGACTCGTCTACTGCCACCCTTTTGAGTTAGCACCTAATTTAAACTTAAGTTAGAACCTAGTTTCAACGACGCGATTCACCGATGCAGTCAGCCGTTTAACATGCAGCGGTAAAATCAAATGAACAGCATTGGAGGGCGCGTATGCTAAGCAAAATCCACATCAAATATTTCTACTTAGCGGGTGCCGTGTTGCTAGCCTATTTTGCGGTAACGGGCACGTCTCCCCTGTTCACCTTTATTTGGGCTTGGACAAGCCTGTCGCTATTTTTAGTCGGTTCCGCCTATTGGTTTAATCTCGCCAGCATTTTTAGAAAGCGCCAAGATGGCACTATCCCTTGGTATATTCGCTGGGGCTTTATTCCGTTTCTATTGGGCAGCCGGCTGTATAACCATTGGGCGAGAAAACGCGACTCTGTGCCGTCGATGCAAAAGATAGATGAGCAGTTGTATCTCGGCTGCCGATTATTTTCTGCGGATCTGGAGAAAATCAAAGCCAATAAGATCACCGCAATTCTTGATGTGACCGCCGAATTTGATGGCTTAGATTGGTCGCAGTTTGAAGATCATATCGAGTATTTAAACATCCCCATCCTCGACCATAGCGTGCCGACCAGCGCCCAGCTCAATCAAGCCGTTAACTGGTTGCATCGCCAAGTGCGCGCCAATAAACAGGTGCTGATCCACTGTGCTATGGGGCGTGGCCGCTCAGTACTGGTGCTCGCCGCCTATTTAGTCTGTAAAGATAAACAGCGCAACTTCGCCGAAGTATTACAACAAATTAAGCAGGTCCGCAAAACCGCGGGCTTAAACAAATGGCAATTACGCGCCCTTGAACACATGCTCAAACAAGGCAAAATCAACATCCACAAAGTGGCGTGGATTATCGCTAACCCTGTCTCTGGCGGCGGCAAATGGCAACAATATGGCGAGCAAATCCAAGATGAACTAAAAGCCTATTTTGACCTAACGTTAAAACTCACTACCGAAAATATCAGCGCAAACACCTTCGCCAAAAAAGCCCGCAATAGCGGCGCCGATATCATTATTGCCTGTGGTGGCGATGGCACAGTGACAGAGGTGGCATCGGAAATAGTGAACACTGACATTGCCTTAGGGATCATTCCCTTAGGCACGACTAACGCACTCAGCCACGCGCTATTTGGTTTAGGCAGTAAGCTCATTCCTGTCTCTCAGGCGCTGGACAATATTATCCAAGGGCATTACCAAGCCATTGATACAGCTCGTTGTAATGAACAATTAGTCTTGTTACTTGTGGGGATTGGCTTTGAACAGCAGATGATTGAATCTGCCAACCGTGAACGTAAAAATGCCCTCGGCCAGTTTGCCTACCTCGATGGTTTGTGGCGCGCCGTCAATGCCGATATCACTTTAACCATACAGCTCAGCTTAGATGATGCCGAGCCCACAACATTGACCACCCATAGCCTCATTGTTGCCAATGCCGCCCCGTTTACCAGCGTATTAGCGCAGGGCGATGGCGAGCCAAACATGACAGATGGCCTGCTCGATATTACCTGGTTAGATTCGGGGGATGAACCTAAGGAGCAGCTCCTTAGTCTGGCCGAATTAGCCATTGCCGGATGGGTAAAAGAAGGTAATAAAGACACACATTCAAAGCGACCTAGCGCGCCTTCTACCGCGACCAAAGTCCACCACGCCCATGCGAAAAAAGTGAATATTAGTAGTCAGCCCAAGTGTAAATATGTGATTGATGGCGAAATCTTTGAACCCGCAGATCTCACCATTGAAGTCCAACCCGCATCCCTTAAGGTGTTTGTGCCTTATCAGGAAATAACTGAAGAGGATGGGTGATACATCTTGCTGGCACGCTTGAGTCATTAGTAGGAACGACTTCCCATAAGCATTCTTCCTGCACTAAACAACCCGACATATTTTCAATATAGCTTTCAGGTAACACTTGCTTTTTAAGGGTTGGCAGAACGGTTTTTACGTAATTTTCATGAGCTGGGTTCGACGCCCAGCGCGTCATAACGATGAAGTAGTCACTCTGTTTTAGACTGCGGGCGACACAACCGCCAAGCATGCCGTCTGCTTGTCCAAGATGGGCATTCCAAATCGTTCGTTGGTCACTTAAAAAACGTTCGACATCTTGCACTCCTCGGCAATAAGCCAAGCGAATGACATTGTCATTTTGATCTGCAGGATGATGAGTTAGCGAAGGGATACTCAGTATATTTTCAAAATAATGGACATCACACTGTTTATAAGTTGTTTGCTGACCACTTTTGGAGAACAGCTCGTCGTGAACTGACCCCATGAAAGCCGTAACATCCTCGAGTGATTGCCATACACCCACAATAATCGCCTGCCTTTCGGGTTGACTCCAACCACCGAACTGGCCTCTAAAACCTACGCAGTTGCTCAACGCTTTCCATATCTGTTGGCTTTGAGAAAAATCTTGCTCTTGTTCATTTTCAACCTGACAAGTGATCAACTTTACTATCGTCAAATCTCGCTCCTAACGCTGCAAAAAGTGGCCTAGCGTAGTGAAATCCAATTCCAAAGAGCCGATGCCACTTGGCTTAAACCTCCTTGCTAGCAACCACATCAACGGTATGCTTAAGATGGCTAAAGCCGCAGGATAAAGCTCAATGAGATATTAAATTCACTCACATCTGCGGCTTTTGAGCGCAAAAAACTATTCCACCGTCGATTCACCCGCTTCGATTTGCTGCTCGTATTTGCTGAGCTTGTTGTAGAGGGTTTTCACGCTGATCCCCAGCTGCTCGGCAGTATCGGTTTTATTGCCTTGAGTCGTTTCTAATGCTTGATAAATGGCGATTTTTTCTAAGTCATCTAAACGCATGCCCTGCGGGATAACGACTTGGTCATCGCCAGAAGCACCCATTTCACTCGCCTGTGGCAACTGTAAATGGCTGGGTAAAATCTCTTGGTCTGCCAAAATATAGGCTCGCTCAATGGCATGCTTTAATTCACGCACATTACCCGACCAAGGGTACGCAGCGATCATCTGCGCACTGTCGTCAGCGAGGCTTTTATTCTGCTTTTCTGCCACGTTACGATAGGCAAGAAAATGCTGCGCCAGCCCAAGAATATCATCGCCACGTTCCCTTAATGGCGGAACGCGGATAGGGAACTGGGCCAAACGGAAATATAAATCCTCGCGAAATTGCCCAGCCTCGATTGCCGCTATGGGATCACGATTGGTTGCCGCTACAATCCGCACATTGGCGAGTTGCACTTTGGCACCGCCAACGGGGCGATATTCACTATTTTCAAGCACTCTGAGTAACTTCACTTGATGCTCAATTGGCATTTCGGTGACTTCATCGAGAAATAAGGTTCCGCCTTCTGCCTGCTCAAATACGCCTTTGTGATCGCGATGAGCGCCAGTGAACGCGCCTTTTACATGGCCAAACAACTCGCTATCGACCAATTCAGGGCTTAAGGCGCCGCAGTTAATCGCGATAAAAGGCTCGTTCAGCCTAGGGCTGGCAAGATGTATGGTATTAGCGACCAGCTCTTTCCCCGCACCGCTCTCACCGATGATCAGCACATTACTGTCGGTCGCGGAGACGCGGCGAATCGTGCGATACAGCTTATGCATAGCAGCAGAGGAACCGACGAGTAAACCATATTGGTCTAGCTCACTGGAAAAAGGCCGAGGCCGAATTGGGGATGACACTAGATACTGGGCAAAATCGGCGAAAATATCGCTGATTAACGTCATGTCGTAGGGTTTGCGAAAATGATAACCGGCAAAATGCGACATTAACTGATCAAGATTGGGGTTTGGCTGGCCGTCGGAGAGAAAAATAAACTCAATATTAGACAGAGCTACATTGTCCAGTAGCCCGAGATAATCCTCACGGCTAAGGCTGGACAGCTCAATGATGGCAACATCGACGTGATTCGCCTCAAGCTGTTCTATCCAAGGTAAATCATCGACACTGCGTAGCTTATTAAAGTCGGCAGCGCCGGCGAGTTCTAAGATGGCTTGTTCGGCGTTTACATCCTGCAGGTGATAAAAAAGTGTCAATCGAGCCATGCTATCCCACTCCCTGTGTATGAAGGGCTACTGTATGTCAGTCGTGAAATTTTAACAACAGCAGCGGTAATAGTTGCCGATATTCCAAGAGGATGGCGTAATGAACCGAGAATATCAGTCTAAAAATCAGCCTGTTAACATATCATTAAAAACGAGAACAGAATATGCATGGTAGCTGAACGAAACTCAATTAGTTGACCCAAGCCGTTAAACAAGGCTATGTCGAACACTGGCATTAGGAGGCCCATAATGAAGTCTAATGTTGTGCAACATCAGACTGATATCCGCGCCGATATCATGTTGATCGATGAAATAATAACGCTCAATCAAGAAGGACTCACATTTTACAACCAGGCGATGACGTACGTCGAAGACTATAACCTTAAGCGTATTTTTTCGACCAAAGCGAATATCCACCAGCGAATGTTGAGGCGATTTGAGCAGCTGCGCCCTTTGTCTAGCGAGCCGCTTCATGGCCTGAGTCATACGATACCTGTCACTTACACTCAAGCGACAAAGTTGCTGCATCAGTGCCATATATCGCAGGCGATGGCCGCACTTGTCGTTATAGAGCAGCAAGTGTTAACCCAGATGAAGCAAGCAGTAAGGCAAGCACATCAGCCACAACTTGCCAATCAGCTCGCAGAAGGCGCCGCTTGGCTGCAAATCAGTTGCGATGGTATGAGTTCGCTCAATCCTGGTTAATTCTTTGCACCTGTTTACATCAGTGCGCATCAGTATGAGCCTCTTTACCTGGCGATATCCAGCTTTAACGCACCGCTTGTTACTCCACACACTACTCCGCACACATTCGTGCGGTTTTTTTATGCTTTAAAGATGACTTCGCTTGCCAGAAAAAATTACATTTTGTCGGTAAAAAAGACCGACTTAAGCAAAATAACCCTTCCATCAAAATATCAAAAACAGCCGCTAAACACATTTAAATCAGCCACTTAATAATATTGGCACGATTCACGCAATATCTAACATCGAGAAAACAACGGAGGATATGATTATGAAAACCACAACAGCATCAGTACTAGCGACCTTACTTGTCGGTTCAATCAGTTTAAATGTCGCAGCAGCTCAAGATTGGAAGGACGGGGCTAAGGATGCGTGGATCGATGGTAAAGCTGAAACCACTTTACTGCTCAATACCAATCTCAATTCCTTTGACATTATAACGGATGTCAAAGAGGGAAACGTGACGTTAACGGGTAAAGTGGAAAGCAGTGTCGATAAAGCTCTTGCCACTGAACTGATCAAAAGTTTAGACGGCGTAAAAGATGTCGATAACCAACTCACTGTAATGAATGAGAAAGAAGGCACCAGTGAAGTTGTTGCTACTTTGACCGATTCTAAGGTTGCCACAGTCGTCAAAACCCGTTTACTGTTTTCAACCGATGTTTCCGGCACTCAGATTAATGTGGATGTCGCTAATGGTATCGTTACCTTAAAAGGTGAAGTTGCTAGCGATGCCGAACGTCAGTTAGCGCTGAAAATTGCCGAGAATACCGACGATGTGAAAAAAGTTGTCGATAAAATCAAAGTCGTTAAAAAAGCCTCTTAACGCTAGCTAAAGCTGCACTTTCTGAAACTAGCTTTCAAAAGTAGCGCTTTAACAGTCAGAGTTAAGTACAAGGCGTTAATCTTGCCTCAACTTTTGAACTCGATTGATAAGAAAGAGTAATAACAAAAAACCAGCCTAGGCTGGTTTTTTTATGTCCATTATGTCACTAAATCAAGCAAGGTTTTCTAGGCCACGTAGATAAGACTAGGTTTGAGAAAACGAAATCAAGGTAGGAAAATTGAACGACATCAGGCTAATGCGAGAAGCGATAGTACCTTAAGCGATAACACCTTAAGCGATAACACCTTAAGCAATAGTGCCTGAAACTATATTTTCAGAAACAGTCATGCCTAAAACAATCATGCCTCAAGTAGCGTTAAAATGCGGGCTCAGCGCTGGCTTCAAAGCCAAACTGGAACTCATAAAAATGCTGACCATTTTCGATACTGATGGCCATAGTGCCCGTTAAGCCCTGCAACTCGCCCGCACCGGAATGGGGAACCACTTCTAAGATCAAACGGTTTTGTCCATCGGTCATAATGCCAAAATGTTGCAGCACGAAACTCCCCTGCTTACCACACACCTTGCCAACCACTTGCTCAATCGCCACATAGCCAGCCGAGCCTTTGACTGACGTCATTGCACTGAGCATTTCCCCTTGGCTACGGCCCTCAAGCTCGCCATAAAAGGTTTTATCTAAACCCATACGACCTAACGTTACGCCGCCCACACCCGTAGCATAGGTGCTATCTGGGGTGAGCTTAACATCAAATTTCCCAGTGATTTTGCTAACTTGCATGACACTCTCCTTGTCAAAACATTATGCCAAGTCTATCTACCCGAGAATACTTGCCGCTGCGGCAAGCATCACACACAGAACGAAAAATAACTTAGCACAAGCCTGCGCAGATCCATAATGCATTTACTCACGACCCTTTGCGCACGACTACTCACTACTGATTTATGTTAGTGATGCCAGTTTCGCTGACTGTCACCTCTAAGGTTTTGACGATTTCAGGGCTTTCAGACATAGGTTGATCAGGCGCTCTATCGCGATAAGTCACGGCAATTTTGAATGGGGCTTCGAAGGGATAAACAGGTTCAATATTGTCCACCTCAATCCGATCGCCCAGCATGACGCTGCCTAAATGCTTCAAGTTATTGTGTTCAAAATCGAGGCTAAACAAGCCAAGGTACCAAAATGCCCCCGAACCTTGAGTCGTCACAATAAACGGTGCCACAAAGGGCATAGTCTGCATTTTAGGATCATCTTGAATTGGCGCATCACTCTGGGTATCAGGCTCTAAAGCGGGATCGAAATTTAACGGCGTAATGCGCAAATAATCCAGTAATACTCGGCCTTTTACCTCGCCATCTTGATAATCGCCCATCGCAAATTCAGTTTGCTTGATCTTAATAAAATGGGTCAAGGCAACCGATTTACCGCCCTCTGGTAGGGTAATTTCAAACGGGTTGGCGGTATTTAAGCTAAAGAGTTTAAGCATCACTTCCGACGCATTCGCCACCGGCTTAACCTCAAGCGGTGTTACCACTTCAACCTCATTGGCCTGTGCCTGCGTTTTTTCCTGCGCCATGGCCTCGTCGTATTGCATGACCTTACCATCTTCCATCACCATATAAATATCATCATTGGTCATGTTGAAACGGTAAATACCTGCGGCGAGTATGGCTAATATCACTAAGGTGCCCGCTAAGGTTAACTTTACAAACGTACTCATTTTCTCTCCCCAATCGCGCGCTTTGTGCGCTGCTTTTCTAACACTGATCAACTTCAAATCAATGTCGGAGCAGTATTACAGATACTGAGTTAAAGCGGAGTGGGTAAAGTGTAAAAAAGTGACGCTATTTTGAGTTTTGTCAGGCTAAGTTCAGTTTATCCTTAGCCAAGATAACTAAAGGCATTTAATTTTTATCACCTTACCGTCCTCAAGCTTAAAAAATGCATCTTGCGGCATGTCTTGTGCCCATAAAGCTTGATAATCCAGATCCGCATAAATACCGCGAAACACGGCCCCAGATAAAGCATGAGAAACGACAATGACGCGTTCAGGGATGCTAGGATCGTTTAGCCAATCCTTAAGACGCCCACTTATACTTGTAAATGACTCAGCATTCGGAGCATAGGTATACCAGTCGACGATGCCACTTAACTCAGGCTGAGATTGCTTAATATCTGGGACGCGCTGCTGTTCCCAATCACCAAGACCGAATTCAATTAAACGCGCATCCTTTTGTAACCGTGCAACAGGAAAACCAATTTGTTGACAAATAATTTCTGCGGTCTGTACTGCTCGCCCTAACGGACTAACATGAAATGCCCATTCATCCACACTGTATACATGCTGCTTCAAGACCTCCCCAACCGCTTGTGCCTGTAAACGTAGCTCTGCGTTAAATTGTGTCTGCCCATGACGTAATAGATAAATCGTTTTTTTAATCAATTTGATAACCTAAAAAATATTATTGAAATACAGACTTGATATTGTGTGCTAAGCCACACTTTGGCATTGATAATGGGATATGTCATTATTAAGTATCAAATGACGTCCTTTAGCATCAGAATGTAAAATACTCAAACTTACCGGACGAATGGTATTCCAAAGTGTTTCAGAATTTTGTTCAGTCAGGAAATAGTTAGTCAATAATTTAACCATTAAAGATTCTAATACAATAAGCACATTACCACTGTATAGCATGCCAATACTTTCAATGATTTCAAAAAGACGTTTCTCTACTATTTTTAATTGAGTATAAATAGATGAGCAAAAACCACGGGGTTGCAACATCATAGTATGAATACACAGGGGTAAATCAAAGCATTCTCCATTAACGTCAAAATCGGCTTTAAAATCCTCCAATGCTAACTTTTTAATCACAGATATGGATTTTTTCCGCCCTTGGTTTAATATTCCAGCCGTTTCTATTGATAATGGTGACGTGCAAGAATATACCATTTCAAACCGAGTATCCCTCAATGAGTTTGCTAGCATATTTGCATGCAACCCTCCGAGATTAGACAGTGAATAATTGAAAGAAGCTGATAGATCATATACGTCAGAAGATTTTGCATCTCCTTGACTAATTAGATATATAGTAGCCAATTTAATCACCTCAAATTCTATATTAAGTTCGACAATCTTAGCCGAGAGCAAGCTAACGAAACCTACACTCGGCTACATTTTAGGCTGTTAAAAAACGTGGCGGACACCGACTGTAACAACTTTGTCGTCGCCAATATCTTGCTTTATGCCAGACATTCTATATTCGCCTTCGTAAATAGAAAAATGAGAATAAACTCGAGTCGATTTTTTCACTTTTTTCTCGGCACCAATAGTAAACTGGCTGATATCAACGTCAGTCAGCTCATCATTTTGACCAACTAGTTTATAAAAGTAGCCACCTAATCCAGAACGATCTTCACCAAACTCAGCTTTCAGTGTGATACCGAATAAATCACAGGTAGCATTGATGAAATAGGAGTGCCCTTCCATATTTGAAAACTTCAAACTTTCAGTATATTGAAATATCCCACCAAGCTTAATATTTCCTAACTTTACTTGTGTAACTGCGCGATAGGCATCGATATTGGAAATACCTTTATTAAGTGCGACAGCAAAATAATAGTTATTTTTCTTGAGTGCTTTATCACCAATGGCCGTACTAAAAGCGTACAAAACACCATCAACACCATAATTATCTTGCATTAAGTAAGTGGCATTAAAATCAATTAGACCGAATAACTTTGGAGAGTAATACCACAGACCATCAGCACTTCGGGTCTGCCCAGCGACTAATTGATTAATATCGGCATTCGTCGCACCAAAAATATCGACTTTACCTTCTGAGGTTTTAAAAACAGTATCATTTCGACCAACAAGCAAAGTACCATAAACTGTTTCAACACCTAAATAGCTATTTCTTGCAGAGAATACTTTACTGGAATCATTGGCTCGGTTAGATGTATTATTTACGCCAAACTCCATCTTGTAGATAATATTAATATCATTATTTATGCTAGATTTACCTTTAAGCCCAATATTGGATGAGTTATTTTCAAGGTAAGTACCACTCTCGCCCACACTTACCCCGCTAGTGCCACTGTAAACAGTTGAACCTAACTCTGAATGGGTAACTGATAAATCAAGTCGACCATAGATACTCGGTGATTCAACTGCCATAACCGATACTGACGAAATGGCGAATACTGAAGCAGTCAAAATTGATTTCTTCATCATGTTTCTCTTACTTAGTTTGATATTAATGGTTTAGAAGAAACTCTTTAAAAAAGACCATGACGATTAACGCCATGACCTACTCAGTTTTATCATTCGACCATAGTGACTTTCTTAGAACGCCATACAGAAGCCGCGAGTACAATGGATAATATTGAAGTGCTTAACCAGAAGTATTGCGCACTGCCAAAGTCATAATGCTTAACACCAGCCACTTCGGTAACTACGATTAATTTAGAGGAAACAATCTCTTGCAGGGATGCCGCGAGGTAAGAAAATAAACCAATGAAGCCCTTCACTGCGCCTACGGCATTTTTAGGCATTAAGTCACAGGCCGTTAAACCTGCAAGGAATACGACTAGACCGCCGATTGAAAAACCGATCAGACCCAGACCAAAGGCATCCATAGTACGGCTCTCTGAACCCCAGAACAGCAGGCACATACCAACTATATTTGCTAAACCGTATAAGAAGGTCGGAATATGACGATTAGCATTGAATACTTTGTCAGAAATAATCCCCGATAAAATAGCCCCAAAGAATCCTGCTATCGGATATGAAGACATAGCAACACCCGCATCAATCAAGGAATAGTTTTTTTCCGATTGCAGGTACAGTACGGCCCAAGAACTCATAGCATAACGCGATGAATACATCGCCGCACACGCTAAGGCAATAATCCAAACAACGGGTTGTTTTAATACAAACAATTGGGCTTTACGAATAGCGACAGGATCATGCCCTTTAACTGACTCAGGCTCTTCACCGTAAGCAGTTGCAGGATCTGGTAAACCATAGGTACGAGGACGATCTTTTAGCAGCATTAACATACAAGCTGCAGCGGCAAATGCAGCAATACCTGCCCCAACAAAGCCTATCTGCCAGCCAAAAAAGCTTACTAATGAAGCTGTTAATATCCAACTGATTGCTTCACCGATATTGCGTGAGCCGCCCCATATAGAGTAAACACTGCCCCTTTGTTTAGGTGAGTACCAATGGAAGATTGAAACACATGAAGGAGCAGAACCCACTGATTGGAACCAGCCATTCATCCCCCAAAGTACCACGAAGAATACCCCTGCAACCCCCATCCCCATTGCCATGCAAGCAATAGAGGAAAGCATCAAGGAAACAGACATAAAGCGACCAATGTTGGCATAATCCGCTAAAAATCCATTTGAAAACTTACCAAATGCATAAGTAAAGAAGAATGCTGAGCCCATCAAACCTAATTCTTCAATGGTTACAACACCTGCGTCGAGCATAGGTTTTTTAACCACACTCAACGCCATACGTACTACATAAAACATGGCATAGCCGAACACTAAGCCGATAAAAACCTGCCATTGATATTTTTTATAAATTGAACGAATTTTTTCGGGCGTCTCGTTCATAATAGGTAGATCAGCACCGGTTTGAAAAAATTTCTTTATCATAGCTTGCTCCAAAAGTTGGAAGTCTAGTTAGCCAAAAAGTAACGATGCACATATTAAGAATTCGTGTAACATCATTTTCACAGACACCTTAATATCCGATATGAATTGCAACAAATTGACGAAAATGAGTTAGTTTTGACACAAACTCGTCCTAGAAGCACTAATTCCTATGTGTTAATACAAGGCGCGAACGATAAAGATGGCTTAAGCTATTTTCAGCCCTAAAAAATCGAGTCAAATTTGACTCAACTAGAATCAAACAAGAATTTAAAATTTTAAAAAATATGCGAGTTGAATCACTTAATAAGGTATTAATGCCATGAGTTACATAAAACTGGACGCAATAAGTCATGTTCTGCAAATAAAATTTAAAATTTTGACTCCATTTTTATTACTTCTGTGGATAAGCATAGGCATAAGCTCGCTCTTTAATTCCGCCTCAGCAGCAGAACCTCTAGTGGTATTAACTACCTTTTCTGAAGAACCTATGGGCGCCTTATTTGAAGAATTCAAACAGTTAAATCCAGATATCCCAATTCAAGTGGTATATCGCAGAACTGGACCCGCGTTAAAGTGGGTAAAACAATCATCCATACATCCAGTAGATATGATTATTTCCTCTACACCCACCTTCTTCCGCGATTTGGATAATGCGGGGCTTATTGTCGCCCCATCAGAACGCTATGACATGCCGCCTTGGTTAAAAATACATGACCTTACTAAAAGCAATAAAACCATAGCATTAGGATATTCTGGGATAACAATTATGTATAATCAGCGCTACCTAGAAAAAAACAACTTACCCATACCCCATACTTGGAAAGATCTCGCTACAGCACAATTTTCTGGGCACATTATGATGAGTACGCCCAACAATTCAGGCACCACTCATATGATGGTCGAAGGATTGCTACAACAAAAAGGCTGGGTTCAAGGTTGGGCATTACTAAGGGAAATAGGTGGAAATTTGGCCTCAGTTTCAGCAAGAAGCTTTGGAGTGAGTGAATCGATCTCTAGGGGACTTGTTGGTGCAGGCGTTGTAATTGATAGCTATGCCATTGATGCAAAAAATAAATTTACCTTTACTAATTTTAATTATCTCCCCAACACAGTTATATTACCGACTTATATTTCTGTTACTTCCCGTGGAAGAAGTAAGGTGAATGTCGAAAATCTTATCCAATATTTTCTCTCTAATAATGGCCAAAAGCTTATTAGTTCTAGTGCTGTTGCCAAACACTCACTGACAGATGCTAGCCTTGCAAAAGGTACACAGCCCGTCATCGATGAAGAAATACTGTTTAATCGAGCCGATATTATCAATACATTATTCGATCAAGTGATTACCTATCAATTACCTAAACTACAGCTAGCATGGAAACTTATTCATCAAGCAGAAACATCGACAACCATTTCAGCTGATGAACAACAACTGATCAGCCAAGCACGTCTATTAGCAAGTTCAGTCCCTATTAGTGAAGCCGAGTCTTTATCTTTAGTATTACAGAATCAATTCATGCAGCTTTCAACTGAGCATAAGCACACCGCAGAATTAGAACAAATTTTGTACCAATGGCGCAAAAATAGTGAATATCAATTAGATCAGGCTATTAGCTTAATGAACAGCTTAGTGTCCAAAAAGTCATGAAAAAATATCATTTCAAAATACCGACAACATTAGGAAGCAAATTAATGCTCGCTTTTGCGAGCATGACATTCCTCAATCTATCTATAGGAATTACTACGGCTTTTATTTGGGAAGAACTCAGTAATAAGATAAATAATATTGTCGAGCATAGTCTGCCACCACTTAATGGCGCATATATATTAGAAAGATCCAGTGGGAATTTGCAGAGCATTATATCTAACAGCTATAAAATTAAAGATGAACTTGATTATCAACAATTTGAGGCTGATATAAAAAATGAAATTACAACTATTAAAAAAACCTATATTAACAGTAACCCGGATAACGAGTTACTTTCAGAACAGCGGATTACTCTCGATCATTTTTCAAATTTGATCGAGCAACAAGATACGCTATTAAAACAAAAAATCACTTATAGCCAAGAACTTAATAACTTACAAAAACGCATTACTTGGTTACATCAAGATCTTAATGATGAAATGACACCCTTAATGCAAGAGGTCGAGTGGCACGTGACTCGCTTGCTGTCACATCCGGTCGGAAATACATCACCAAATGTCTTAATGAGTGAATTTTTTATTTTGCAGGAATTATCCGCTAAAGAAACGGAACTTTTTACCTTAGTCAATGAAATTATTGATCAAAGATACACGCGAGAATTAACGAGTGCCTTCTATTACCTTGACCAAAAAATAATAGAAATTAAAGAGTTAGCAGAAAAACTAAAAAGTTTTCCTTCCACGATTAGCCATAGGCAAATAATGAAGAATCTAATCACTCTTATCAGTTCTAATGGTGAATTGATTCGACTCTTAAAACTGGATACTGAAGCTCAACTGGCGTTATCACAACTAGCAGCCCCATTAACTCAAGTCTTAACCCAATTTCACCATAAAAACATTGCTACCTTGGAACAATCCAGCCAAGCATTCAACTCATTAAACATCAATACTAAATCCATGATAGTAAATGGAAAGTTGATTATTTTCCTGATATCCGTAGTTTCTATTTTAATCAGTATTTTAGTGCTCGCAATCCTCATCCGACAACGAGTATTAAAACGCCTTAACACCCTAGAAATTGATTTAGAAAATGTCGCTAATGGCCATTTAGACTGGCCGATAGCGACACAAGGAAAAGACGAAATTGGCCATATGGGTGACTGCTTGCGACAATTCTGTGTCGATATGCAGGCAATGGTTAAGAGTAATGCTTTAACACTTATCAATAATGCCCAAGCCAGCTTGATTACCTGTTATCCCAACGGGGAAATTGAATCGGCAAACCCTCAGGCACTACAATTACTAAGTTTAACCACACTCGCCCCACAACTAACTCTTTGGCAAGCATTTCCCTCCACGAGCCAGCAGGTGTTATCGCTGCAATTCACGATTGATAGTGAGCTGCAACGAACCGGACGAAGTGAATGCATCCTCAATGTACTCAAAAATGACACGCCGCAATACTTGCACTTTCACCTGCAGGCATTCGAACACGCACGACAAGCAAAATACATGGTTACGATTACTGACATCACCAAACAAGAACTCAATGCCCGCGAACTTGAGCAATTAGTCGCTGACAGGACATTAAATCTAACCCTTAAAAATCAAGAGTTAACGGCAGAAATAGAACAACGTGGTATTGCTGAAAAACATTTGCGTCAAGCCCAAGCGGATCTCATCCAAGCAGCCAAAATGGCTGCTGTAGGTCAGACAATGACAAGTCTAGCACACGAGTTAAATCAACCGCTTTCAGCTGTCAGTACCTATTTGTACAGTTGCCGTTTGGCCTTAGCCTCAAATCAGTTCGACTTACTAACTGACATGATAGGTAAAACCGAAAAGATGAATTTGCGGATGGCTAAAATTATCTCTGCTATTAGAAATTTCGCTCGAAAATCCCCCAGTAATATCGAAGCTGTTAGCCTAGATATCCGTCAACTCGTTAGTAACGCATTAGTATTGGTGGAAACCCGAGCTAGAAATGAAAACATCATTATTCATAATAAGTTAGATAAAAACTACATGATAATGGCAGACGCGGTTCAGGTAGAACAAGTACTGCTCAATATCCTAATTAATGCTATGGACGCCACCGCAAGTCAATTAGAGAAGCAGATCTATTTATCAGTATTAAAGCAAACGAGCGCCAAATTAACACTGGCAATTTACGATAATGGCCCAGGATTTGACCCGAGTATTTTGCCTCTTATATTCAACCCGTTTAACACGACTAAGGCTGTAGGTCTGGGCTTAGGGTTGAGTATTTGTCGCTCAATACTCGAACGTTTTAAAGCTGAGATTTATGTGGCATCACACCTAAGTGGCGGCGCTATGATTATTTTGGAGTTTCACAATGCAGATTGAAAATTCGATGCAGTTTAATGTGCTACTTGTCGATGATGATGAGGATGTACTCACTGCATATCGCCATTTATTACACCTATCAGGGTACAGCGCTAAGGCCACCAACTCGCCAGCTAAAGCCTTAGCGTTACTCAATGAAAACTGGAATGGCGTTGTCGTCTCAGATATTTATATGCCCGCAATGAATGGCATGGATTTACTCGATGAAGTCAAAAAAGTTGATCCTGAAATTCCTGTCATCATGATCACTGGCCACGGTGATATTCCACTCGCGGTCGAGGCAGTCAAACGCGGTGCTTTCGATTTCCTTGAAAAACCTCTCGACTCAGCCCAATTCTTACAACTGCTCAAACGAGCTCAACAAATCCGTCATGGGCTCATAGAACAGAGAGAAGCTATCTCTAGCACTTTTAAGGAACATTTATTCGGCACCAGTGAGCAGATCAATCTAATACGCCAACAACTGAGCCAAATAGCTAAAATAGATAAGGATGTGATGATTGAAGGGCAAATGGGCACAGGTCGTCACTTAGTCGCATCTGTACTGCACAGCTTAAGTCAATATAAAAACAACAGCTTAATAATCCATGATTGCAAAGAACATCCCACATTTCCCGAATTAGAAACAAGTATAGCTAAAGCCCAAAATGGTACCTTAGTACTGCGTTCACTAACTCAGCTAGACCATGATCATCAACGCTGGCTATGTACTCGCTTACTGGATCAGGAAAGACTAAATACAAAAAGCCACCGTACGATTTGTATTTTCGATACCAATCCAGATGATGAAGTCAAAACAGGGGCCCTATTACCTGAGTTATATTACTACTTCTCACAGGCACGTATCCAATTGCCAAAACTCGCTGAACGCAAGAGTGATATTATTCCTTTATTCCGAAATTTCGTAAGCCAAAGCTGTAAGCGTTTCGATATTCCTATTCCCAAAATTGACTTGAATTATATTGATATTCTTAAGCGCTACCACTGGCCGGGAAACATCCGAGAGTTACGAAATCTTGCCGAACTCTATGCTGTTGACATCATAAAACTACCCGGTGAAGAAGCCCTGAAACTAGTACAAGCCCCTGACGCGCCGTTGGATGAGCTCGTTGACGCATATGAAAAACAAGTCATTGAAAATATTCTTTATCTTTGTTCAGGAAGAGTCACAGATGCCGCAAATTACTTAGGTATTCCTCGGAAAAAACTGTACCTGAGGATGAAAAAACTCAATCTTGAAAAGGATAAATTTAAGCCTAAATCTTAACCACTGCCAGAATTATATAGAAGCTCGCCGTAGTGACATTGAAAGCGTCACTGCGGCTATAGGTTTAATCCCACTGTGCCACGCTAGTTCAATGCTCGCGAAAGAGGAGCCCTTTTTTAATCGATAAATCTCCCATCACCACTCAAGTTGAAATCACCGCCGCCCTCGCGTTAAACACAATAGAAAAATACCAATCCTAGTGTGAAAAGTACCGCATCAACAATTCGATAACAGGTAAGTTAACTGAAGAAAAAAACAACACTAAAGCACTACAGGGACGCTATAACATGTCAGAAGGTCAATTATTTAAGAGCTCTTTGCTCGCATTGTGTATCGCTAACGCCTTATTCGGGATGAGCTCAACCGCAGTCGCGGCAGAGCAACAAGAGGCAACGGCAGAAAATATGGAGGTGATCCAAGTACGCGGCATACGTCGTTCGATTGAAGCCTCATTGAATACCAAACGCTTCGCCGACTCCACGGTCGATGCCATCACCTCGGAAGACATAGGTAAGTTTCCCGATAAAAACATCGGTGATGCGCTGCAGCGAATTTCTGGGGTCACGGTCGATAGGCAATACGGCGAAGTAAGCGGCGTCACTATTCGCGGTACAGCGCCAGAGCAGAGCCGTATTTTGCTTAACGGTCAAACCGTTGCTAGCACTTCTTGGTATGACTTGGGTCCTGCCACTCGTACCTTCAATATGGAATTGTTGTCGGCTGAGCAAGTGAACGCCGTTGAAGTGCACAAAACCCCGACCGCGAGACTTGAAGAAGGTGCGCTGGGCGGTACTGTCGATCTCAAAACCCGCAAGCCCTTAGATCTCGATGCCCACACCTATCAAGTCGCTGGCGAGCTGAGCCAAAGCAGCCTGTACGATGAAACAGACCCGAGTGGCTCTTTCCTCGGGAGCTGGAAAAATGACGACGAAAAGTTCGGCATTTTAGGTGCCTATTCAGTAGAAAAAATTACCAGCGGCCGCCAAGTGCTGGAATCTCTCAGTGGTTATTATGAATACTTCGCCGCAGATCCCGCGCAAAATCAAGAATCTACCGTTGGCGCTTGGGGCATAGGCTCGCAGGCATTTAGAGCCGAACGTGAACGGACCAGCGCCCAAGTCACACTGCAATTTGCGCCAACTGACAATACCGAGTTCACCTTAGATTACTTTAATTTTGAACTCGATATCCCCCACGTAAACCATAACTTCTTAACCGTTGGCGCGCGCGGTTCAGGCTCCACCAACGTAGTGAATAACGCCCAAGGCGGCACAGCGTCGGCAACAATTCTGCCGGCGTATGCGTCGATTATTTATAACCCTGTGGTGCGCCACGCGGTTAATATGAAGTCTGACGTACTCAACTTGACCGGAAAATACGTCGGGGACAGTTTTACGATTAGCGGCGTCATTGGCCAATCCACCTCAGATGGCGGCACTCAAGGCGGTTCATCTTCTTGGTGGATCCCAGCGACAGATCAAGGCGGTAAAATTGGCGATCCCGCCTTCCCTAATGGTCAAGGCAGTGTCGATGGCGGCTTTAGTTACGATGCCACGGGTCCCTACCAAGTGGTGCTGACGAGTTTAGATGCCAACGATGCCAGCCAGTTCAAGCACGCCCAAGAGGCGAACTACGAAACCACAGTGCAAGATCATAAAGTGACCTACGCACAGACCGATTTCGAATATCAACTCGACCATGATTTTATTAACAAAATTGCGGTCGGGATTAAGTACAACACCAGTGATTTCGAGCGTAATGCCTTCAACCGTAACCCCGCAGAAATTCTAGGTTTCGTGCCTAATGGCAACCTCGCTAACTGGAGCGATGGCGTGCTGTCTGGGCTACATTCCCAGAGCGGCGGCAATGTACTCGACTCCTATGCCAAGTTAGATGAAGACAAATGGTGGGCCTTTATCAGCGAGAAATACGCCAATGGCGAGTTAGTGGAAGTCGCCGATCTCGGTAACACCTTCACTGTCGAAGAGGATATGTTGGCCCTGTATGCCCAAGCGGATTTCAGCGGCGAATTCTACCGTGGTAACTTTGGCGTGCGTTACGTTAACACAGACCAAACCTCAACCGGTTTTGCCGATGGCAAGCCCTACAATGAATCCGTCAATTACGATAATTGGCTACCGAGCATCAACGTCGCCTTCGATCTGCAAGAAGACTTAATCCTACGTGCTTCGGCCTCTTCCGTGATGGCACGTAACAACTACAGCGATCTTAAACCTGGCTTAGCCATAGCAAAAAACTTTGGTACTGCGACCGGCGGCAATCCAAATTTAAAACCCTATAAGGCGAATCAAGCCGACCTTGGCATCGAATGGTACTTCACTGAATCTTCTATGCTGTCGGCGGCCTTGTTCTACAAAGATATTGATAACGTAGTGTTTGTCACTGAGTCGACGCAATATATCGAAGGTTGCGGCGCATCAGAATCCGAGTGGGATAAATGCCGAGTTACAGCCCCTGCCAACGGCGGTAGCGGCTCAGTGACTGGGCTTGAAATCCAGTTGCAACATAACTTTGAAAGCGGTTTTGGCTTCTTGACCAACTACACCTATGTTGACAGTAAGAGCACTCGCCCCGATGGCACTGAACAGATGATTGAAGGCGTATCTGAAAACTCCTTCAACGGTTCACTCTTCTACGAAGATGATCTATTCAGCGCCCGTATCGCCTATAACTGGCGTTCAGAATACTTAGGCGTGGGTAACATTCAAAACGTGTTAAACGACAGCTATCAACAAGTCGATGCCTCGATTATTTGGCATGCAATGGAGAACTTAGATGTTTCACTCGAAGGGGTAAACTTAACCAATGAAGTGGTGCAATCCTATGATGTTAAATACGGATTGACCCAAAACACCATCGAATTTGGTTCGCGTTATTTCGTCGGTGCCAGCTACAAATTTTAAACTTGAGTCACACCATAGCCGACCTTAGGGTCGGCTTTTTGCGTTGATAATGCAGCGGGGATAAGCCATGAAAGTGAAACAAGCAATCAGAAAAATCATTATCTTAGGTGGCGGCACCGCAGGCTGGATGGCCGCGGCCGCCCTCGCGAATAACCCCGTATTTGCCGCCATTGAACTCTGTTTAGTGGAATCGGACAACATAGGCACTATCGGCGTTGGCGAAGGCTCTACGCCACACCTAAAACGCTTTATGGACAACTTAGGCATTAGCGAAAAAGATTGGATGGAACGATGCCACGCCAGCTATAAAACCGGCATCGACTTTATCAATTGGAATGGTGACGGGCAGCAATATTTCCACCCTTTCTATTTTCAAATGGATGTAAAACCCGCCGAAGTCTTTTTTATCAACGCCAATGCGAGGCGCCGAGGGCATGGCAATGCCGTTAAACCCGATGCGTTTTTCTCAAGCGGTGTACTGGCCAAACACAATCTCAGCCCAAGGCCGAATAAAACACTGCCCTGCACCAACGAATACGGCTATCACTTCGATGCGACTGAGCTGGCCAACTACTTAAAAGCTTATGCCTGCCAACGCGGCGTACGGCAGATCATTGCTGATGTGGTCGAGGTTTCAACCACCCAACAACAGCAGATTGAGACGCTGATCCTAGCAAATGGTGAACGACTGAGCGCCGACTTTTTCATCGATGCCAGCGGCTTTAGCGCCAAGTTAATTCATAAAGCCCTAGGTGTGCCCTTTCAATCCTTCGCCGATGAGTTACTCAACGACAGCGCCGTCACTGTACCTATTCCTATACCTACATTAATGGACTCCACTCAAACGCAGCAAGCCAAAGCACAGCAGGCAAAGTACCATACCCGCGCCACGGCGCTCAGTGCGGGCTGGCTATGGCAAATCCCCCTCACCCACAGGCTTGGCAATGGCTATGTTTATAGCAGTCGCCACCTCAGTGCCAATGCCGCGGCCAAGGAATTGTTGCACAGTGTAAATTTACCCGAGTCGACCCAAGTTCGGTTTCTTAAAATGCGGGTCGGCGTCAGTGACAAGGCTTGGCACAACAATGTACTGGCGATAGGGCTTGCACAAAGCTTTATCGAGCCGCTCGAAGCCACGTCCATCATGATGACTCAATTTACCCTTGAAAGATTTATGTCGTTATTCGAGCGCTATCAATTAAATAAGCAGGCAGAAACCTTAAGTCGACAAACACTGAATCAAGCAGTAATGCAGTTAGTGCTCGGCATAAAGGATTACATTCAGGCCCATTATGTCACCAGTCAGCGCAGCGAACCTTATTGGGTGGCAGCGAGAAAAGTCGCGATTTCCCAAAGGCTGACGCAACTATTAAAAGCTTGGTATCAAGGGGAAGACTTTGATTTACTGCTTTACCAATACGATCAGCAGCTCGCCTACTTTCGCCCTTCTTGGTATGCGCTATTAGCGGGAATGGATTACCGCGACCCCAAACTCAAGCGCCCATTTGAGCCGATTTCAGCGGACATCACGGCGCAGGCAATAAGCTATTGCCAAACCTTAGTGGAGCAGTATTTTCAGCCTAAGCATTCGTGATAGTAAGGGTTAAATCGCCCTTTGTTTACTGCTAAAGCGCTGACGAAAGCGACTCGGCGTGACGCCTTTAAATTGAATAAAGCGTCGATTGAAATTAGATAAGTTATTGAAACCACACTGATCACTGATGGTTGAAATCGGGCTCTGGTTCGAGAGTAATAACTTGCACGCCTTAGCGATCCTGAGTTGATTGATAAACTCAGTTAAGGTTTTCTCGGTGCGTTTTTTAAAGAAGCGATGGAAATGATTGGTGCTCATGTGCGCCAACTTTGCCAAGTCCTGTGCCGACAAGGCCTGAGTGTAATTGTCATAGATATGCTCGATCACTTTATCGAGCTTTTTCACGGTAAAGTCGAGCTTACTGACGTGGGTGAACAAGGTGCTCGACAAGAGTTCTTGCTGACTATCCTGTTGTAATAACGCTAATAATTCCAATAACAAAATATAGCGTTTAAAGGGATTAGCCGCCTCCATCGCGATAAACACGCTATGGGCATTGCGCGCCGTTTCCTCACTAAATAACACGCCCCGTTTGGCATGGGTCAACAGTGAATGCAAGGACGCTAACTCGCGCTGCTCATTCACAATTTGGTGTAGCCAGGCTGCGGGAATTTGCGCCACATACACGACTTCCTTCACTCGATTTTTCGAAGCGGACCCCTTCAAAGTGGGCTCTTTCAAACCGACCGCAGTTGAACTGCCGCCTTTCAAACAATCGTTCTTTGAAGCCTCGTCAGGTGAAATATCAAGGTTAGCCTCGGATTGCCAGCCGTGGGGCATGTCTGGGCCGATGATCACTAAATCATAATCGCCATAGCGGGCAATATGGTCGCCCACATAACGCATGCCATAACTGTTGAGGGTTAAGCAGATTTCGTACTCGGGGTGATAATGCCAGTTGAGATCCATGTGGTCCCATTCATAACGAAAGTAACGCCAAGAGCTGTTTTCATCGGGGATCACTTTTTCACACAGAGGTTTCATCCATTAAACTCCAGTTACTCATTCCTTTACCTTAGCTTCAATCAGCCCTTGCAGATCAACGCCATTCACTCAAGCTAGCCGTTATTGCATCCTGTTAAATTATTCAATTACTTAGACCTTATTTTTAATACCAGCCTTAACCTATCAGCTCGGTGAAATCGCTGTGCCTCGCGCACTATTGTCTATAGCAAGTCAGCCCTACAGTGATACTAAACTCCGTTACTCTAATACTATTCTATCCAATGTTAATTAAAGGTAACTATTTTACAAGTAAACACTTTATCAGCAGATACTAAAACACAGCTTTACCTATGCCTATCCGCAGCAGCTATCTGCAACTCGTATCTATCGCCAGTATCTATCGCCAGTATTTACAAGTATCTACAGCCCGTATTAACTGCACCTGATGTAAATCAGCCAAATCAGCGCGAACAGGATTTGCATATGTGAGAAAAGTATCGACAGAGGCGCCATTCGTATCACCGCCATAGCGAACGTCAGTCCACAATGAATTTCACTTAATTCAATTGGCTAAGCACATGAAACACAAACTCATCATTCTGTTTGTCCTCTGTACTTTCTTTGTGATTTCCTTGATGACCAACAGTATGGGGCCGATTTTCCCTGCGTTAATTGACAGTTATGCTATCGGCCTGACCTTGGCGGGGTTATTTCCCTTTGCGTTTTTTATCGCCTACGGAGTGACATCGATTCCTGCGGGGATTTTGGTGGACAAGTACGGTGAAAAGCGAGTGATCATCTTAGCTTTTAGCCTGGCGTTTATCGGCGCTGTGACTTTTGTGTGCCTCCCTTCTTTTAGCATCGCCATGTTTAGCCTGTTTTGTATCGGCACTGGCATGAGCTTATTGCAGGTAGCAGTGAATCCCTTACTGCGCCAAGCCGCGGGGCCTGAGCACTTTGCCTTTTTCTCCGTACTGGCCCAACTCGCCTTTGGCGGCGCCGCGACTTTAGCGCCGCTGGTGTACCAGCATTTTGTCGCCTTAGATCAAGCCAGTGCAGCATCAGCCAACTATGTGCAACAGCTATTGCCAGAGAACATGAGTTGGCTCGCCATGTACTGGTTATTTGCCGTGGTCGCACTCGCCATGGTGCTCTTTGCCAGCCTAGTGAAGATGCCCAAAGTGGATAAATTGGCAGATGAGTCGGCGGGTGCACTGGAGACCCATTTACGCCTTTTCAAAGATAAAACCGTTTTGAAATTCTTCTTCGCTATCGCCGCCTACGTCGCACTTGAACAAGGGCTTGCTAATAGTATCTCAGTCTTTTTGTCGCAATATCATGGCCTTGATACCTTAAGTGTCGGCGCCAATGTGGTTAGCGATTTTTGGTTTTACATGACGCTCGGCTGCCTACTCGGTTTGCTGCTACTTAAGCTTATCGACAGTCAGATCTTGCTGCTCAGTTTTTCCCTTAGTTCACTGGTTTGTTTTCTGGTGGCGATTTGGGGACCGAGCCAACTAGCATTAATTTGTTTCCCATTGGTTGGCTTTTTCATTTCTATCATGTGGTCGGTGATCTTCTCGCTGGCGCTCAATTCTCGCGCCCAAGATCATGGATCATTCGCCGGCATTCTCTGTACTGGCATTATCGGCGGCGCGTTTATCTCGCCGATCATTGGTGTTATCAGTGAGCTGTCCGGCGAGTTACGGTTCGGGATGTTAGTGCTGTTAATCCCTATGGCTTACATAGGTTATGTCGCGCTAACGGCTCGCCCCTTGATTAAAAACACCACCCTATTTTCTGCTAAAACGGCATCAAAAGATGATGATTCTAAGCAGATGGCAGCAACCAACACGAGAGGCAACAAGCTATTATGAGCGTCCTATGTTTAGACCTTGGGGGAACTAAACTGATGTTGGCACAGGTGGAAGGTAAAACCTTACTCGACACTTGGCGGTATCCCGTTCCCGCCGATGGCAATTTCGAACAATTATTCGATTTCCTCGTGACCTGTATCCACAGCCATCTCACGCCTGAAACCTGTGGTATTTCCATCGGGATACCCGGCATGGTGGATATGCACAGCGGCACTTTACTCGAAGTGCTCAACATCCCTGCATTGACGGCAACGCAGTTAGCCCAGAAACTTAAAAATACCTTTGAAATGGATGTTGTTGTGAATAACGACGCTAACCTCTTTGCCCTTGGCGAAGCTGTGCTCAACAGCAATCAAGACATGCTCGGGATTACCTTAGGCACTGGCGTGGGCGCTGGAGTGATTTTTAATGGTCAGTTGTATTCGGGTAAACATTGCGCCGCAGGTGAAATCGGCAGTTTGAGTTATCGCGATGGCATAATTGAGCACTACTGCTCGGGGCAATACTTCACCACTCACCACCACATGAGTGGCGAATATTTGTATCAAAAAGCCTGTGAAGGAGACAGCCAAGCGCTGCAAGCCTTCGCCCATTTTGGTGAACACTTGGCGCACATGATCGCCCAAACCTTACTGGTATACGATCCTAAAGATATCGTCCTTGGCGGCTCAGTCAGCCAAAGCTTTCCCTTCTTTATTGAAGCGCTTAAACAGAAATTGCAAAGCTTAGTCTATGGCCCGCAACTGATGGACTTGACGATTTCAGCCAGCCAACATCACAATGCGGCACTCATTGGCGCGTCACAATGGTTTTTACAACAACAGAAATCAAGCGATTTCAACTAACATCACAATGCTCCAGCAATTGATTGGCGCGGCGCAATGGTTTTTACAATAAAAGGACTTAGCTAAGTGAAAGGACTAATAAAACAAAGAGGGATGATTAAGTGGCAGGGGATTAAGACAGCCTTAGTCAGCGGCGTAATGGCCGTGCTTCCCGCGATGCCTGTGCTTTCAATACTTGCGATGCCATCAGTACAGGCCGCCAATGCTGTGCAGGAGGCAAATCATGTCGCGCTGAATCAATTGGCCGATAAGCTCCAATTAAATTATCAGTTAACCGCCAGTTATCTTGAAACCTGTCCCGCTAAAGAAACCCAGTGCTATCGCTCAGCCATTGAGCTGACCTTGCCCACTCAGTTATCTAATGAAGAGTTAAATCACGGCGACTGGCAAATTTATTTCAGCCAGTTATCGCCCGTTTATTTCGTCGATGCGGGTGACTTTAGCATTGAGCATATCAATGGCGATTTACACAAAATCACTCCTAAAGCCAGCTTTAAGGGCTTCGTCGCCGATCAGGTTTATCGTATTGAGTTTTATAGCCAAGGTAGCCAAATCACCCGTTCCGAGTTTATGCCAAACTTCTTTGTCGCTATGGGTGATAAGGCACAGGTCATAAAGAGCACTCAAACCCAGCGCAATAAAGAAACGGGGTTGCCCGAGCAAGCCTACCTCGCGCCTTTTAATGCCGATCAACAATTCTTACTGGCAAAAAACGATGCAACCCCCTTTGCCGATGGCCAGTATTTAGCCGAGCAATATCAAGCCTTAGCCGCAGACAAGGCACCTGACATTAGCGGCAAACTCATCCCCACACCACTTCACAGTAAAAGGCTAGACTCGGCGCCCTTATCCCTTGCCAAAGGTTATCGACTCACGGCTGCGGTAGACTTTAAGGGCCGGCAGGCGGCGTTTGATTACCTCGCCAGTTTAGGGTTTGCGGCCAAGGACAAAGGCACGCCGCTGTTATTACAGCTCGATGCCCAAGCTCCTAAAGTCGCCAGCACTGAAGCCCATGATAGTGAAATTAAAAGTAACGAAGCCTATCGGTTAACCATAACGGCTGAGCAAATCAGTATTCGAGCGGGCAGTGAAGCGGGACTCTTCTACGGCCTACAAAGCCTCGCAGGGTTGATCAGTTTAAGTGACGATCAACTGGTCGCCATCGAGATCCAAGACCAGCCTCGCTACGCCTTTCGCGGCCTGCACATCGATTTAGCCCGTAACTTCCACTCGCTAGATTTTATTAAACGCATCATTCCACAGCTCGCCGCCTATAAAATCAATAAGCTGCATTTGCACTTAGCCGACGACGAAGGCTGGCGTTTAGCCATCCCCGGCTTACCCGAACTGACCGATGTGGGCGCAAAACGCTGTTTCGATTTAACCGAGCAAACCTGTTTATTACCACAACTGGGCAGCGGTATTGCGGACGAAAACCCCGTCGATGGCTACTTAACCGTGGCGCAATACCAAGAAATATTACAACTGGCTTATGCTCACCATATCGAAGTGATCCCTTCACTAGACATGCCAGGACATTCCCGCGCCGCGATAAAATCCATGGAGGCACGTTATCACCATTACCTCGCCAAGGGAGACAAAGCTAAGGCGGAGGAGTTTTTACTGACTGAATTTGCAGATAAAACCCAATATTCGTCGCTTCAGTATTATCACGACAACACACTTAATGTGTGCTTGGCGAGCACCTATCACTTTATCGATACTGTGATTGATGAAGTTAAAAAAATGCACCAAGCCGTAGGCATTCCCTTAGTGCATTACCACATAGGCGCCGATGAAACCGCAGGCGCTTGGGTCGACTCTCCCGCGTGTATCGCAATGAAAAAACAAAAAGCCGATGAGTTAACCGGACTCCACTCACTCAATGGTTACTTTATCGAACGCGTTGCTAACATGCTGGTAGATAAAGGGATTATTGCCGCTGGCTGGAATGATGGTATGGGTGAAGTGCGCCCCGAAAACATGCCCCCCCCCAAGTGCAATCTAACGCTTGGTCACTGATTTCGGACAACGGCCATCAAATCGCCCATAAGCAAGTCAATCTTGGCTGGAAGGTAGTGCTTTCAACGCCGGAAGTCACCTATTTTGATTTTCCCTATGCTAGCCATCCAGATGAGCGCGGTAATCATTGGGCAGCAAGGGCAATTGACAGTTTTAAGGTGTTTAGCTTTATGCCCGACAACCTGCCCGCCCATGCCGAGCGCTGGCGCAATAGTTTAAATCAGCCATTTATCGCGGACGACAGCCACAGCCAGCTCAAGCCGGGACACGGTTTTTACGGCTTGCAGGGGCATCTTTGGAGCGAAATGGTGCAATCGGATGAGCAAGCAGAATACATGCTATTCCCGCGCATGATAGCCCTTGCAGAACGGGCATGGCACAAGGCATCATGGGAATTAGCCTATGATTATCAAGGTAAAATCTATAGCCAACAGACTCAACATTTTGCCAGCCAACTCAATGGCCAAGCCGAGCAAGTCCTCAAACAGGATTGGCAAACTTTCACCGCTGTGTACGCCAATAAAGTGCAGCCTAAGTTAGCAAAAGCGGGAGTTTTCTACCGCATAGCATCACCTGGGATTCTTGTTGAAAATCAGCTGTTAGTGCTGAATAGCTTATATCCCAATGCCGAGCTGGAATACCAACTCGACTCAGGACCTTGGCAAACCTACCGCCAAGCGTTCAAGCTTAATGATGTCAAACACATCAGCGCCAGAGTCAAAGATGGCACGCGTTACTCTCGCCCATCGACTTGGCAAAGCTCCCTCTAATCGTTCATCGCACAATGTCGGCCATCACATGTGATGGCCGACGCGTTAACGCCCAACTGATGCCGCTGATATTTGTTTTTTTTGGAAACGCTCACGTTATCAATCTGAGATTGCGACTTTATGCTTGAAGCTCTCTAAAAAGTTAATTAATTATTTAAAATCAAATTGATACACAGCTACCTAACAGGGTTAATTTATTACACCTCTCTTAGGTTGAATAAATTTTGCCTTAGCAGTCACACACGCGATATCAGCCACATAAAGTGAGGCTTCCAATTGGTACATTCCCATACGCTGGCTCACGATTCGGCCGACAATTTTAATGGCATCTCCCACCTTTATTGGCGCAACAAAACGCACAGTCATTTCAGCAGTTAATGCTTTTATGCCCTGCATAAACAAACAATGGGTCATAGCGGCATCCACTAAGGAACTGGCAACGCCTCCATGTAGTAGGTTGTTATAGCCCTGAAGCTGGCGATTGACCTTATGATAACCCACAACCTGATCCTTACCGTCAGCAAAAAACTTACACTGCAAAGACAAAGGGTTTTGAGTCGCGTCGCCACAGACAAGGCATTGGCTGTGGCTTTGTTTACAATCTTGATAATTGTTCACGCTGCACCTATTTATTGATGGATGTAAATGGTTTTAAAATCCATCTTTAATGCTGTTCTTCACTAAAAACGTGCATTAACCATTTGATAAGTTTTATAGCCACCACTGAGGTTGCGTACCTTAAAACCATGTTGCACTAACATCCGATAAGCGACATGCCCGCGCAGACCCACTTGGCAAAATACGAGCAGTTCTTTGTCTTTAGGAAGTTCATTGAGCCTGTCTCTCAGTATTGGCAACGGAATATTAATCGCACCAACAATGGCACCCACTGCCGTTAGCTCGCTCGGGTTGCGCACATCGATAATGACTTGTTCAGCCGTCAGATGATCTAGTTCCTGAGAATGGCAAATGGATTCATCACCTAATAAGACGTTTGCAGCCACCATGCCGGCTTGATTCACTACATCACGCGCCGAGCCAAAGGGTGGTGCATAAGTGAGTTCAAGATCGGCTAAATCATAAACTGTCATTCCTGCCCGTTGTGCTACTGCTAACACATCAATGCGTTTGTCGACGCCATCAATCCCAGCGGCTTGAGCCCCTAAAATACGGCCGTTATCAGGGCAAAACAACAGCTTTAGGGTAATGGGATGTGCTCTAGGGTAATAGCTGGCATGGCTAGCGGTGTGCACATAAATCTTTTCAAACGGAATAACTTGCCTTAGCAAACTCTTCTCGTTTAACCCCGTTGAGGCGATTGCCATATCAAACAATTTACAAATTGCAGTACCTTGGGTGGCACGATACAGCTTATTGCCGCCAAGCATATTATCTGCGGCTAATCGACCTTGACGATTGGCGGGACCTGCGAGTGGAATAAGTATTGGATTACCTGTAACAAAATCATCAGTTTCAATCGCATCGCCTACGGCATAGATGTCCGGGTCAGAAGTGCGCATACTGGCGTCAACGTAAATTCCACCGAGCTTGCCTAAGGTTAAACCGCATTCAGATGCTAAGCGGGTTTCAGGCTTAACACCTATGGCAAGGATCACTAAATCTGTAGCTAAGCTGCTGTTATCACTCAAATCTAAATGTAGATGGTAATGAGGAAACACTGGCGTATCGTAGTCATCGGTAATGTCGGATTCAGCCGGTTGAATAGGACGCTCATGAACTGCGGTCAATCCTGTTTTTAAACGTAAATCCACGCCATTATCGACTAATTTTTGATGCAGTATATTGGCCATTTCAACATCGACCGGCCCCATCACTTGGTCGGCAAGCTCTAGTAAACTCACCTCTAATCCTCGATGTCGTAGTGCTTCTGCCATCTCTAAACCAATAAAGCCACCACCGACGACAGTGGCATGCTTAGGTTTATGCAGCAGAAGGTTAGCTAACACCTTATCCATATCGGGAATATTTCGCAGGCTATGCACAAAATGACTATTAATGCCGCTAATTGGAGGTTTGATTGGCGAGGCACCTGGACTTAGCAACAACTTATCATATGACTCTTGATAGACTTCATCTGTGAGCAGATTACGTATGCTTAACTGCTTGGTTTGTCGATTAATTGCAATCACATCATTAAACACGCGCACTTCAATATTAAAACGTGATTTAAAGCTTTCAGGCGTTTGCAGCAACAAGGCCTCTCTAGACTCTATCTCACCGCCAATATGATAAGGCAAGCCACAGTTCGCAAATGAAATAAACTCGCCTCGCTCTAACATGATAATTTCAGCAGTTTCTGATACACGTCTTGCTCTTGCTGCTGCAGATGCGCCACCAGCAACACCGCCTACAATCACTATTTTAGTCATGTTCTTCTCCAATAAAATTAACGAATAATATTTCGTCTATCTACCCGATTTGCTCTCAAGCTTTTGCTTACAATCAAAACAGTGACCATAAATATTAAGGCTGTGATGATCGATACTCATACCGTGACGTTCAGCTGCTAACCATAAACGTAAGTCAATCAAAGGATCGGCAAACTCAACTAACTTGCCGCAAGTTAAGCAGATTAAATGCTCATGACGCGGTTTCCCATTGAGCTCATACATCGCATTTTCAGACTCAAAAAGCCGCCTTACCACTAAGCCGGCTTGTTCGAAATGCGCCATGATTCGGTACACAGTATTCAGGCCCATGGTCTCGCCCTGCGCATTTAACCCCTGATAGATATTTTCGATGGTTAAATGTTGCTTATCGACTTGAGTTAAAAACTTAAGCAACTTGCATCTTTGAGTGGTGACTTTGAGGCCCGAGTCTTTCAATACTGCTTGCATTACACTTACCTAGACACGTCGATACGCGTTACCAGTGTTCAATACTCAGTTGATATTGTTTGTCATCAGCGCTTTACCGTTGATTAAGCTATCAACCACCTTATACCTTGCCCCTTTAACTAAATTCGCCAAGGTTTGACGTGATACACCCATTGATTTAGCCGCTTCCTGTTGCTGCATACCGAGTAAATCAACTAAGCGCATAGCCTCGATTTCGTCCTCGGCCAGCGGCACCTGCTCTAACTGTGTCATAGGAATGCCATTAGGCTTAAAACAGATATTGGCTCTTTGGCCACAAATAGTTCTGGGGATTTTTGGTCTGACCATGTTACACCTCGTTTATAGCATATGCCATTTATATTCGGTTTAGTTCTCATATGCAACCTATATCAGTAGACGAGGAAAATGCTAAAAGCGGCCTAAGCCATGAAAGCACCGTTCGCTATTTGCATTTGAGCTTTTCAATATCACCTAAACTCAGGCTATAATCGCCACAACTAAGGCAAATGCCGATTGACAGCGTCGTGAGTTGCTCATTTTTAAGCCATATCATTCACTCAATTTTTAAGGATTTCACTGCCGATGACAACTGCTTCTACTAGCCCCTTTGCCGTGTTAAATCAAACCACTGCGACCTCGTTCAATGAGCAGAAGAATCTGATTAAACGGGTATTTAAAGGTAAGCCAGTGCAATGTCCTAGCTGTAAACAGACATTAAAAGTGATATTGCCTGAGCAGGCAAAGACAGAACAAGCGGCAGGAATTTACTGTGCCAAAGGCTGTACTGATATCGAACTCGATATGGAAGCCGTCGCGGGACTCTAACAAATTAGAATCAAAACTTTTGCCTTAACACTTTCGAATTAACACTACGGCGGTATTACGGATAACTCGCCGTAGCATCATTAATTACTTCGCTATTTATTGATATTGTTCGTGCGAACTTCAATCTTTTCAAGATTCAAGACACTTGCCACTGCCATTCGAGCAAAGGTTCAGCACTCGCTTGCAGACCCCGGCTCAGCGTGACGTTAAATACACTTTTAGCGGGAATCACTCCCACGCCTTTGGGGGTGCCTGTCATCACAATATCGCCTTCATCGAGACTGATAAACGCTTGCAGTTCGGACAATATGGTCTGAGGTTTGTAGATCATTAAATCGATATGCCCCTCTTGCACCAAGTTATCGTTGATACTCAAAGTAAAATGCAGCGGCGCCTCGGCATCATCAATCGCCACAAAGGGACTGAATAATGCCGCACCATCGAAGGCCTTTGCCCGCTCCCAAGGCAATCCCTTGGCTTTTAACTTGCTTTGTAAATCACGTTTAGTGAGATCTAAGCCAATGGCAACGCTGCTAAAACGGCCATCTTGAAACATAAAACACAGCTCGGTTTCATAGTGCAAGCTTTCACCTTGATGCTCGGCAAGCAATACTGTCGACATCGCCGAATTGGGCTTTAAAAACACCACCATGTCGTCGGGTATATCATTGCCTAACTCATGGATATGATCGACATAGTTACGCCCAATGCAGACAATTTTTGTCGGCACGATACACTTTTCACCCAACACGACAGATTTCATTTTTAATCCTTTTTACGATACGGTTGAGATTATTTTTAAATAATCAAACCAAGAAGTTAACCTTAACTAGCGCTAAACTCTCAATAGAATAATTCACTTTACTTGTGACGAACTCTGCTACACTTGAATTAATATTTCAATAAAAACAGCGATCTAATCATTAATAAACCCATTTTACAGGGACAGTCATAGAAGAGGTTTTCGCACTATGTTGACGCTTACCATAAAACAAAAAATCATTTTTAGCTTTAGTGCCATCGGCGCCCTGCTCATCGCTGGCAGCAGCTTCTTCTATTATTCACTCTCACAAGTACAAACCGCCTATCAAAATATCGAAACCTTAGCCGTACCGGTGCAAAAGCAGAGTAATAGCTTGCAACTGGTACTGTTGAAAATGTCACGCCTTGCCACCTTGGCCCATAGCCAGCAAGACACAGCCGCCTTAACCAAAAGTCAGCAAGCATTTACAGCGCTGCAGAAGAAATATCAAAGTATCGAAAATGAGTTAACGGAGCGAGTGGCAGATCAATCTAAGATGCAGACTTCCCTGCACGAGGCGCAGGCTAGATACCAAGCCTATTTGCAACAAAGCCAAGCCATGTTTAGTGCGAAACTCGCCAATGAACAAGCAAAGCAGCAATACCAACAACTTTTCCAACGCTTTAACGATGCCAAGACCAACGCCAGTAATGCGATGATCGATCTCGAAACCCTGTCCATCCCCGGTAATCCCACTCTGCTCGAAGAGATTATCGGTACAGGCACGCGTATCGACGACATGTTGTATACGCTAACCAACACTATGGGAGAGCTGATCCACACTCAAAGTTTGGAGGTGATCCACTCGCACCAGCAAGATGTCAGCATCTTACTGGGTAACCTCACCACTAACTTTACCTTTTTAAAACAACAAACTGATGGGCTTGATACCTTAGGCTTGCTGCAAACCTTCGAACAGCAATATGCGATTATCAATACCTTACTCGCAGCGCCTGCCGAGCTTTATAAAACACAACAAGCCGTGGTTGAGGCGCAGCTTCAAGCCGAGCAACATTACCTCGATGCCGATAAAGAATTTAACGCCAATAATCTCGCCTTAGACAAGTTAATCACCTTAGCCGATCGCCGATTTAGCAGCCTGCAAACCATTGCCAGTAATGCCATTGAGCAAGGGCAAACCTTAGCGATAGTGCTCGCATTGGTGTTTATCGTTATGGTGAGTTTTATTTCCTTTTTCACCTCCAAGGCCATGCTCAATCCATTAGCCTTAGTGAATGGCGCGCTGGCGAGCATCGCCCGTGGGGATTTATCTAAACGTATTCACAAACGCCATGATGATGAATTTGGCACCCTGATCGATAACATGAATACCTTGAGTGATGATCTTGCCAAGCTACTCACCAATATCAGCCAAAATGCCCATTCGCTGGACAGCTCAGCCACCCAAACCAATGAGCAAGGTCAGCGCATCGCCAATGCAGCAACCGCGCAAATCAGCCGCGTCGATGAGACTAAAGCCTTAGCTGAACAGATGTTTACCAGTTCTAATTTGGTAACAGAACAGGCCAGTGAGTCGGCGAAACAAATTAGCCAAGCCTCGAAATACGGCAATCAAGTGAAGCAAATTGCCGATGATAATCGCAATAAAATTGCCGAACTGAGCGCTCGCTTAAGTAGCTCGGTTGAGGTCATGTCTCGCTTAAGCATTCAAAGCGATAATATTGGCAGCATTTTAACCACCATCAGCAGCATTGCCGAGCAAACCAATTTACTGGCACTGAACGCTGCCATTGAAGCCGCCAGAGCGGGGGAACATGGACGGGGTTTTGCTGTTGTGGCCGATGAGGTGCGATCCCTTGCCTCACGCACCCAAGCTGCCACCGCCGAAATTCAAACCATGATCACGGCCCTGCAAAAAGAGACCTCCACGGCTGCGAGTGCAATTACCACAGGTCAAAATCAGGCAAACGAATGTGTCGGACAAAGCCAAACCCTGCAGGATGCTATCGCCCACATAGAAAGTACCTTACATACGCTAAATGACATGAGTCTAGAGATCACCCACGCCGCCCATGAGCAGTTAGATTACAGTCAACGTATTGAGTCGAGCATGAGCGAGGCAGCGCAAGCGGCGGATCAAAATGCCAATGAAGCCATGGACATGGCCAAACGCAGCAACGAAGTCACCACGCTTGCGCATTCACTCACCAGCTCAGTGGAACGCTTTAAACTCTAGTGAGTTTAGGTTTTTAGGAATGTCGAAAACTGCATTTGAGGGTTACAGAAGGCAGGAGTTAGCGAGGTAAAAATTAGCACTTAAAAATGATCACAGAAGTCGCAAAACTGCCTTAGCGACTTCTGTGGCTGTATATCCAATTTCAACAAGTCTGCGGTTAAGCATATTCCATCAAAAATTCATCGAGTTGTTCGTTAGCCATTTCAATTTCGTCACCTTCAAACTGGGCGATATGGAACATACCCTCGCCTTCGTTGGTAACAGGAATATTGCTGATCCCTATGATAATGCCGTCGGTTGGTGCACGAATGGCCACACTGTCACCGCCGTGGGGGCTGACGATATGGGCAATGATATAACCCTTAGTCACCCGCTGGCCGAGCTTGAGCTTCATATTCACTAAGCCGTCGGATTCGCTGCGCACCCAATAACTACGAATCGCACTGACACTCGAACCCTTATTGCTTACCCGTCCCTTCAACATGCCTAAACTGCGCATCACATTGAGCACGCCCTTGAGGCCGGATTTTATCGACAATTCACTGAAACGAAGTGCCTCGCCCGCCTCGTACAAAATACATGGAATGCCCTGCTGGTTAGCGTAGCCCCGCATCGAAACACTGCGCGCTTTAGAATGCATAATAAGCGGCGCACCAAAGGCATTTGCCATAGCCAGCATAGTCTCGTCGCTGGTATCACAGCGAATTTGCGGCAAATTGTCCCTGTGAATCGCGCCCGTGTGCAAATCAATAACATGGGTTGCATGGACTAATAACTGAGTGGCAAAGAGATTGGCTAACCGGCTTGCCAGCGCCCCTTTACTGGAGCCTGGGAAGCAACGGTTAAGATCGCGCCTATCGGGTAAATAACGGGATTGCTGAATAAAACCAAACACATTCACAATCGGCACCACAATCAAGGTGCCCGTCAGATTCTTGGGATTGACTCTGGCTAATAAACGACGACAAATCTCGATACCATTGAGTTCATCCCCATGAATGGCGGCGCAAACCAGCAAAGTAGGGCCGGGTTTGGCCCCGTGAAACACTTCCACATGAATATCGAGTTGCGTATCGGTATACAACTTAGCGGCGGCCAGTTTGATCCCCAGTTGAGTCCCTGCTGTGACTCGTTTACCTGCTAATTCAAATGCTTCACGTCTTTTTACCATGGCAACTCCCTTGTACTATCGAATGTTGTCCCGCGCGGCTGATCCATATTAGCCAATAGCGCTCGGCTATCGCTTCTCGCCAGATGTCTAACACTAGAAACTAAAAACAAAAACTAAATGATCACGTGAAGTTTAAACGATTTATTGCGGCTCAAATTGATTCAGCCAAGATTTTAAAATCTGCAGCAACATAGGTCTATCTTCAACGCTCACGCCCGCTAACAATGCACTCTGACATTGAATATGCTGCGGCAATGCCTTATCAATGAGCGCCTTACCCTCAGCAGTTAACGAGACATGTACGGCGCGGCGATCTTCCTTACTGTGCGCCCGCTCAATCAGCCCCTTATTTTCGAGTCTGTCTAAACGGCTCGTCATAGCGCCAGAGCTTAGCATCATGCTCTGATAAAGCTGTGAAGGTGAAAGTGTAAACGGCTCACCCGAACGCCTTAAGGTGGCAAGCACATCGAACTCGCCTTGACCTAAGCCAAATTCGGCGTGGCATTGCAGCAGTACCACTTCGATATATTTCGTTAAACGCGCGATTCGCCCAAGCACTGCCATAGGGATCAAATCATCAGTCACCCCTTGTTGCTGCCACTGGCCGACAATGCTATCCAAACCATCTTCGCTTTCAAGGCCATCTGCTTTGGTGTTCGAAGCCGCTTGGTCTTTATCCGCAAGACTCGCGTTTTTATCCGCTGAACTCGAGTTAGTATCCGCAGGGCTCATGTGAGTGAGTGTCGTTTTCACTGTCATAGCTTTATCTCAACATAAAGATTCTTTATATCATTCTTTACATCTTAGTCATTTTCTCGCAAAATTAAAATATCTTTATATCAAGATACATCTGAAAGAGATTCTTTTTGAACTGTAGCGATGCTGTTTTAACTCATACCAATCACATTAAATATCTAATCAGTTCAGAGCCTCACAAGCATCTCAATCCAAGGCGCATTGACGCAGAAATGGTTATTCCCTTTTAAGTCAATGCAACACGGGAGTGGGATGCTTGTGAGGCTCCCGAAGGGCGGCTGATGTTAACGGCATGGCAACGCGCTTTATAACTGCGTTCAAGGCTTTCGACAGAGCACCACTATGCCTTCAAGCCTTCGCCTTGTCTAAAGCGCGTTGAACTCCCGCTGAATGGACAGATATTAAATACGATTGGCATTACTATTGTTGAAAGGAAATCATCGTAAATGTGCTAAATGCCGCTACAGGTCACTCTTTCAACAAATCAAACTTAGCTTATTTTGGAGACAATCCATGCGGTCACCCCAGTCAGAGAAAGCGAATTTATTGCTTCTCGGAATCGCGTTCATTCTTATAGGTCTAAATCTGCGCCCCATTCTCGCTTCCGTCGGGCCTTTGCTGCCCAGCATACAAGAGGATATCAGCTTAAGTTTTACCTTAGCGTCTATGCTGACATTGCTGCCCGTGCTCGCCATGGGACTGGGCTGCTTTGCGGGTTTTAGTATCGCTAAACGGTTAGGTTTTAATACCGTGATGACGGGATCGTTGCTCCTTTTGATCGTCGCCACGGCAATGCGTTTTTGGGCGATGGATGCAAGCTGGCTTATCTGCTCGGCATTACTGGCGGGAATCGGTATCGCCCTTATTCAAACCATCATGCCCGCCATGATCAAACTCAATTTCGGTGAACGGGTGCCCTTAATGATGGGGCTTTACGTCACCGCCATTATGGGCGGCGCCGCTTTGGCCGCCAGCAGTGCGCCTTTTATCGGGATGAACTTAGGTTGGCGCGCGGGGTTAGGCCATTGGACTTGGTTAGGCATAGTGGCACTGGCGCTATGGCTGATGGTTAAACATAACGCCGCATTGCCGAGTCAAACTGCGGAGCAAACTGTGCAGCTTAGCTTTTGGCGTTTTCGTCGCAGTTGGCTATTAGCGATATTTTTTGCTTTAGGCACAAGCTGTTATGTCTGCGTGCTTGCATGGTTAGCCCCCTACGCGGTCGAGTTAGGTTATAGCCAAACGCAATCGGGATTAGTGTTAGGTTTCTTAACCAGTATGGAAGTGATCGCGGGCTTAGTGTTTCCTTGGCTTGCCAGCAAGTCAACGGACAGACGCGCTATTATTGCCCTACTGTGCTTACTGCAACTCATCGGCTTTATGGGACTCGCACTCGCCCCTCAAGTGTCGCTATTTTTATGGGCGGGACTTGCGGGATTAGGCATAGGCGGGATTTTTCCACTCGGATTAATTGTGACTATGGATCATCAACAAAATCCGATGTTAGCGGGTAAATTAACCGCCTTTGTACAAGGTGTGGGTTATACCATTGCCGCCATTTCGCCTTGGATTGCAGGATTAATTCGCGATAATTTCAATAGTTTTAACAGTGCTTGGTTGTTGCTCGGAGGCTTAAGTCTGATGGCGTGGATACTATCTTGGCAATTTAATCCGCAGGGTTATGCACGCCAATATCAAGTCATCCGCTGCGTATCTTAACTCTCTCATTCAAAATAAAAAAACCGCCATATCGATTAACGAGCATGGCGGTTTTTTATAGTGTGCGGCTCGATAAATCGAGCTGCACACTCAGTAAAACTTAAGACTTTTTAACGAAGCACGTCAGGATCACAATGCGAGTACCGTTAACACGGCCTTCAATGTGCTCTGGGTTGTTGGTCAAAGCAATGTTACGCACAGCTGTGCCGCGCTTAGCCACAAAGCTAGTGCCTTTCACGTTTAAATCTTTGATGATCACAACCGTATCGCCAGCGTTAATTACGGCACCATTACTGTCTAACGTTGGTGCAGTGTCGTCACCTGCGGCAGCAACTTCAGCATCGCCCCACGCTTTTACATCGTCTTCAAGGTAAAGCATATCCAGTAAATCTTGCGCCCAGCTTTCGCCATTTAAGCGCTTAAGCATACGATATGACATCACTTGAACTGCCGGTACAGGGCTCCACATGCTGTCGTTCAGACAACGCCAGTGGTTCATGTCCATGGTATCCGGTGCCGCAATTTGGCCACTGCAGGTTTCACAAATCATGATCTCATTGTCACGGCCATCGGAGGCTGGCAGATCATAAATAGAGAGTTCGATCTCGCTGCCACAAAGTTCACACTTGCCGCCACAGCGACTTAGCAATTCATTTTCAGTCATTTTTCTGTTCTATATGCCTAGTAAAACGCGGATTATGCCATAAACCGGCTTTTTTCGGCAGGGGGCTGAGGCAATATAACCCTATCTTTTATAAGTTTTATAAACCGCGCCCACACTGCCTTGGTGATTAATCTTTAAAATTCATAAGCTAAACTCAAGCGAACATCGCGCCCAGCAGCTGGGATCCCATCGGAGAGAAACGGCACCACTTGCAGATTGGTGAGGTTTTTCACCATCAAACGCACGCTTAATCCCTTTAAACCAGCTTGGGGCTCATAGGCGAGGTACAGGTTCTGCAAGAAGTAATTTTCGCTCGGCGACTCGGCATTAAAGATATCGCCATGGGGAACACTGGTTTGCGCATCATACCAAGCGCCCTGCCAAGCCACTGAAATATCATCGGTAATATACATGCCTAAACGCAGACGAATATCGAGCGGCGCCATGTTGGCTAAATACTCGTCGTCATCTTGGCTGTCTCTGAGTGACCCATTGTGTTGTCCTTGCAGCCATGAAACCGCCAGATCACTGAACACGTCTTGATAGCGATATTGGGCCTCAAAATCAGCACCGTAAATATGGTAGCCATCAAGATTGGTGTAACCGCTTTGAATTAACTGGGTTTTATCAGACTTAGCCCCACGGCGCTGGGCGATATCATCGCGGCCTAGGTTGGCAAACAGAGTGAGCTGCGTCGACAGCGCATCATCGTTGGCAAGCAGATGCTGGTGCTGTGTCATCAAGCCTAGCTTGAAGGCATGTAAGCGTTCGACATCGATGTCGCGACTCGTGCCGGTAATGCTGGCTTTGGCGTATTGCACGGCATAAATCTCATCCACCACAGGGGCTTGCAAGCTATAGGCGTAATCAAAGTTTAACCGAGAGTAGTTTGTCAGTTGATAATCTATGCCTAATCTTGGTGAAAACCCCGAGTGGTGAGTCGAGCTATAATCGTGACCCGCGCTGATGTCGTTATAATCTGGCGCAATATTTGGCCGACCTATGCTGTAGATAAAGTCATATCGCAGCGAGGGAGTGACGGTTAAGTCGTTGGTGAGATGAATCGCGTCGCGAACATACACGGCATAAGTGTCTTGGCGACCTTCAGGTTGATAATAAGGTGTGTACCAGCCAAAGTTTTTCTCAGGATTCTTCTCATAACTCTTGTTAAACACAAGCGAAGTACGGTCGAGACTGCGGTACTGCAATCCTGTGGTGATCTCGTGATCGCCAATCAAACTCAAGTTGTTGATATCAATATAATCACGTTTGTAATCTAGCCAAGATTCGTGGCCGAAGTTGCCTACGGAAACCGTCATTTTCTCCCACGCAATATCGGGTCTTACCCAGTGGCGCGCATTCGCCGAATGGGAGATCACCACTTGGGTATCAATCAGCGGATTGCTCGGCGAATAACGATAATTGGCAGACCAAGTGTTGTCTTCATAGGTGTTATAGGCGGTTGTGGCATACAGCGCCTGCTCGTAGGAGCCGTACTTTTTGATGTTGTAGTCTGAGATGGCAGGCATGGGGCCACGGCGGTTAGCCCAAGGTTTGCGGCCCTCATCGAGATAATGGGTCACGCTCAAGGCCAGTTGGTGATCGCCCTGCTCATAATCAATCTTGCCTAGATAGTTATCTTGCTCATAGCCCGAATATTCAAACTCATCGCCATTGGCTAAAGTCACATCCCCCGCATCACGGCGCGTAAGGTGTAACAAACCCGATAAATGCGGATTCACCCGGCCATAGACAGTTCCCGTATAACCCATAGCGTCATTATTACTAGCGTAGCTGGTTTTGACTCGTGCACCAAGGGATTGATCATATTTAAGAAAATCATCGGCCGATTTAGTGACCACATACATGGCCCCACCAAAACCGCCATTGCCCGAGCGCACATCATGGGCGCCTTTAATCACTTCCACTCGTTTGATGAGATCAGGATCGAGGAAAAATGAGCCATAGCGATACTGCTCAAATCCCACCGGAGCATTATCCACATAAACGTTAAAATCTTCGGTCTCGCCAAAGCCCCAAATATTAATCCGCTCACCGCCGCTGCGGGTGCCACCATCGATATGCGCTCCCGCCATATCATCAATCACTTCAGCGAAGGTCGTCGCCTGCATCTCCTCGATTTGTTCCATGGAAATAATCGCTTCACCAGGTTTAGCGACTGTGATGGCCCTACGATATTGCTGCCCATGAACCTGCAGGATTTCAATCGGCTCAACCTTAGGCTCGCCCAATACCTCATTTGCGTACAACGGCATTGAGGGCAACAAACATAATCCCATCAGCGACAGATTTCTATTCGCTTTCCATTTCCCAAATTTAGGCAGGCAACCCATTCAACGTCTTCCTATTAACAAACTAATCTAAAAATAGGGCGGCATTATAGGCACTAATGAAGAAGATAAGAATAGTTCTCACTTGGCTTTACGTGTAAATAACGGACTGGTTGAAAACAGAGAGAAGCGGCGCACTCCAAAAAATTTAAGTGAAGATCTTGTCGAAGGATGGCAGTATTAGTGCCATATTTGACAGCCTTTCATCCTCTTAAGAGTGTACGACTTCGCAATACGAGTGAATATACGTGAGGCTTGCCTGACGTTCGCACTGCTTGTATCTAGGCGCATCTAGGCTGTTGGCACTCGTTTCAAATGCATTAATAAGGTTCACCGATAATGGCCACGCTCACGACTAAAATCCCTATTGCGACAGGTGCAACGTTCAGCCCAGCGAGTTTGCAATTTTTAAATCAACTGGCGCAAAACAACTCCCGCGACTGGTTTAAAGCCCATCAGGCGGAATACGAAGAGACAGTGCGAACCCCTGCACTGCAGTTTATTGAGCAAATGCAGCCCAGTATTCTCGCCCTCTCGCCTCGGCTGACTGCCGTACCGAAAAAAGTCGGTGGCAGTCTTATGCGCCCCCAGCGAGACAGCCGTTTCAGCAAAGATAAAACGCCCTATAAAACCAATGTCGGTATTCAATTCCGCCATTTTCAGGGCAAAGACGTGCATGCGCCGGGACTGTACTTACACATTGCCGAGGATGGCTGTTTTATTGCTGCGGGGATTTGGCACCCAGAATCGAAAGCCTTAAATGCCATTCGCACTTGTATCGATGAAAATCCCAACGGCTATAAAAAGGCACTACAAACCTTGCAGAGTCATGGATTTAACATGGACGGAGATAGCTTAACTCGACCACCAAAAGGGTTTGATAAAAACCACCCTATGCTGGCAGAGCTAAAACGCAAAGATTTTATCACCGTAAAAAATATCACCTTTGAAGAACTCTGCCGCCCAGATGCCGCCAGTTTCTGTGCCGAGCAATTTGCGCACTGTACTCAATTGATGGCCTATCTGTGTTTCGCGCTGGACTTGGATTTCTAGACAATAGGATTTTAAAAATAGACTTTTAAAAATCAAAATGGCCTAGACAAAAATCTAGGCCATTAAAACAGCAACTTGTGCCGTTAAACGGCTTGATTTGCACTTAAACTTTTGTAGTTAAACTGCCTAAGTAGCCCTGCAATACTACGAATGCATTGTCTAGCAGTTCATATTCACCCGCTTTACCCAGCACTCTAATCCCTTGTAATTGCAGTACTAAAAATGCAGCGACCTGATGCGGCTGTATATTGGCCAATAACTCACCTCGCGCTTGGCAGTCCTGCAACACTTGGGTAAATGAGGTCTGTAATCGGCAAAATAACCGCTGACACTCCTGCAGTACACTCTCATCGTCGAGGCTCTTTTCTAATACGGCATTTTGCATAAAACAGCCGTATTTCTGTTCCCGCTGCAGGGCAACAAAGCGCGCTAGATAAGCTTCTATTTCAGTCAAGCCCGCTTTTTCATGCAGCAGAGTATCTGAGGCACCAAAGGAGTAGTTATCGAGGTAGAAACTGAGGCACTCACGGTAAAGCTTCTGCTTGTCACCAAAACTATTATAAAGGCTAAATCGATTAATGCCTAAATGGCCGACGAGATCGGAAATCGAGGTTTCGGCAAAGCCCTTTTGCCAAAAAAGCTCCATCGCTAATATGAGTTTTTCCTGCCGATCAAAATTACAACTTCGTGCCATAAGCCTGCGACCTAATCTCTTGAATACGCGCTCACAATCAGCTTTACCATTCCTCTTTACCACACTCTTCTTTACTACAGAAAGTTGAGGGGCAAATCATTCTTGACTGATCGTTTAGATATGGCGTAAATTCTATCCTAACCGATCGTTCCGTTAAAGCCTTATATGCTCAAATCGAGCATAAAGCACAGATAAAAACTACAGGACTTTAGATGAAACTCTACGAATTAGCTCCGACTCCCAGCGCGCGTCGCGTCAGTATTTTTCTTGCGGAAAAAGGCATAGAAGTGCCAAGAGTGAACGTCGATATCCGCGGCGGTGAGAATTTAAGTACCGAATTTAAAGCCAAAAGTGTAAATGGCCGCATTCCATTACTCGAACTCGATGATGGCAGCTACCTGTGTGAATCGATTGCTATTTGCCGCTATTTAGAAGAAATCCACCCAAGTGTTAACTCGCTGTTTGGTAATACGCCACTTGAGCGCGCCAAAGTAGAAATGTGGCAACGCATCATAGAGTTACAAGGCTTAATGGTCGGCTTTCAAGCCTTTCGTAATTTAAGCGGTGTCTATAAAGACAGGGAAAATTGTGTCGAGTCTTGGGGCGCAGAATCACGCCAAAGGGTCATTGACTTCCTACCAAGCTTAGACAAACAATTGAGCAAGTCGCCCTTTGTGGCAGGCGATGAATTCAGCATTGCCGATATTTCGGCTTACGTTTTTATCAGCTTTATTAAGAATTTAGATATTGAAGTCACTGACAGCTTGCCGCATCTTAAGGCTTGGTTCATCACTATGGCGCAGCGTCCTGCCATAGTATCGTTAACCCCTACAAAATAGCGGCACGAATGCCAGAATAGGCCCTAAAGTGAGTAGCTATAAGCGTTATAACCTAAAGGAATCATCATGATAGATTTATACACAGCCGCGACCCCTAACGGTTTTAAAATTTCCATCGCACTGGAAGAAATGGGGCTAGAGTATCGCGTCCATAAGCTAGATTTCAGCACCAACGAACAAAAACAGCCTGAGTTTATTGCCATTAATCCCAATGGCCGAATTCCCGCCATTATCGACCGCGACAACGAAGATTTTGTGGTATTCGAATCCGGTGCAATTCTGCTGTATCTCGCCGAAAAAACAGGTAAATTCCTGCCAGCCGATCCTAAAAAGCGCTCACAGGTGATCCAATGGTTAATGTTCCAAATGAGCGGCGTCGGACCAATGATGGGTCAAGCTAACGTCTTCTTCCGATACTTCCCTGAGAAAATCCCCGCAGCCATTGACCGTTATCAAAAAGAAGGTCGACGTTTATTTGAAGTAATGAATACTCAACTCGCCACAAATCAATACCTTGCAGGTGACGAATACACGATTGCCGACATCGCCAGTTGGCCTTGGGTACGTATCCACGAGTGGAGCGGCATCAATATGGAAGGTCTGACCCATTTGCAACGTTGGTTAGATGAATTAGCACTCAGACCTGCGTGCCAAAAAGGCATAGTTACGCCGCCACCGGTGGAAATGAGTGATGAAGAACGAGCTAAGCAAATCCAAAAGATGGTGACGAAATAGTCATCTGCTAAACGGTCATTGCGCGAATAGCCTGCAAATAACCGTTAGGTACTGAATGCACCATGAGTCTCAGTGACTCAACCACAAAAAGCCCCATTAGCAGTTGCTAATTAGGGGCTTTTTTACTGCCTGTTATCGGGCAAAACTGCTACACTCTGCGCCACTTATTTTTCTCCTCTGTTCAGCTATGCCTCTTACATAAGGCGCAGTCACAGAAGCATGATCTAGGCTAAATTTATGGGTAATCCAAGCAGCTTCTCTTCCGGTATGGCATCTAACTCAGTCACATCATCGGCGTTAAATGTTCAGGCAAGCACTCCAGCGCAAAAACGCGCGCTCAGTTACGCCAGTACAATTAAGCAATTATTCGATGAAATTCAAAGCAGTAAAATGCCCGCCGACCGTATTCTAGCAAACTACTTTAGAGAACATAAAAAACACGGCTCGAAGGATCGTAAAGTCATTCGTGAATCCTTGTTTAGTCTATTCCGCTGGTGGGGGTGGTTTCAGCGATTAGGCGATCAACAAATCTCAGCCGTTTATTTTGCCAGCCTAAGCGCCAGTGCCCTATTGGAGGCCCATGCTTGGCAAGAGATCGCCAACGCTTGGCATGAGTTATCACAATCGCCCATCGATTATCAGCAAGCTCAAGCACTTACTGTTGAAAGTCTCGACGACAAACTGGCACTGATACAGTATTTATTCCCTGCGATTGAGTTTAAGGCACATGATTTATTACCCGACTGGTTCTGGCAAGTGTGCCCAGTTGATGCAGCGCAGCAAACGCAATTAATTGCAGCTATGTCTAGTCGCCCGCCGATTTGGGGACGCGCGCAAGGGATCACGAGTCAAGATGCAGCGACACAGCTGCAAGCGCTCGGTATAGAAGCAAGTTATAGTCATTACTTTAGCGATGCCATCAATCTTGGCAGTAAGAGTATGAATCTTAATGAAATAGCCCTGTATAAAGACGGTAATATCGAGATCCAAGATTTGGCTTCACAGGTCATTGGTCAAATTTGTGCGCCTGAACCCGATGCCCATTGGTGGGATGCTTGTAGCGGTGCTGGCGGCAAAACTCTGCAGCTGCGCTCTTTGATGCTAGCTAAAGCTGCTGATAACCAAACGTCATCTGCGGGCAGCATCATATCGTCCGATATTCGCTCCAATGCCCTAGAAGAACTCACTAAACGCGCCCAAAGAGCCCACTTTAATGGCATTAGTGTGGCCCGTTGGAAGAGTGATGCCCTGCCCGTGCCTGCGGATCATTTTGACGGTGTGTTAGTCGATGCCCCGTGCAGTTGTACTGGCACTTGGCGGCGTAATCCTGATATGCGTTGGTTGGATGGTGTTGAAGTTGAAGCCGTAGCCGATAAAGCCGCGTTACAGCTCGATATTTTAAGCCGCAGTAGCCGTGCAGTTAAGGCTGGCGGCATCCTCGTTTACGCCACTTGCTCCTTGTCGCCCATCGAGAACCAAGACGTAGTGACGACGTTTTTACAGCAACATCCAGAGTTCACGCTCACGCCGATACGCCATCCTTTTAGCGGTGAACAAACAGAAATGTTGACCGTGTGGCCCTTTGAGGCCAACAGTGATGGCATGTTCGTCGCACGTATGCTCCGCAGCAAGTAACACTAACTCATTATTTTGTATCAAAACTTGGCGCCCTCCTTTCTAGGCGCCAAGTTCAATCGCATAATCTGATTAATGATTAAAATCAGATTTACTCTTTTATTATCATCAAGATAAATCACATCCTCCCAATTAAAATCTCAGATACGTTTATTTCAGTGGCAAGATATGGCTCTTGGGCAAAACTTTTCACCATCAATGATGAAATATTTCGCTTTAGCTTCATCTCACCTTTGGGTAAAAAGATCGGGTGCTGCGAATGGCACAGGTATTTTTGGAATTTTGACCATGTCACACTCCTATGAATTTGACGACGATGATGCGCCATGGGGCGATAACGTCAAAGGTAAGCAAAAGAATAAACGCGTGAAACAGCGCCGCAGGGATACTAAGCGACGTTACTCGGACGATAATACAGAGGTGGATTTCTACCAAAATAAATCGAAGTAACTGAACCTTAGTCCCCTAGCCCCACGGGTTTGTTTGACGAATTCGTTCTGTGCTAAACCTGCCAAATCTGAGCAAGTTGGATAACATCCAACTTGCTACTCAATCTTGTTACTGCCTCTCAAATTCTTAATAAATCAATTGTAAAATCAATGGGCTTAATGGCTTATTTGCCCTATGCTTTTTGGGTTATAGCTTTCAAATCATTGGACTTACACTGAAATTTAAGGATGAACGCCATGGAAAAACAGCGCCCCGACTTTATTTATCCCCAAGGCAGTATGTTGATGCACTCCCCCTTAGTGTTAAATAAAGCCGATATGTACGGTTTTTTTCTGAAGGGGAAACAGGTAAATCTCCAACGCTCTATCGATAAGACCTTGAATCAAGTTGCCGGTAGTGCAATGTATTTTAAAGTGTTATCGCCCTACGTACTGACAACCTTCACTCAAATTGAAAAAGCCTACTCCGCGTATCCAGAAGACAGAGCCAAAGGTTGGATCCAAGAAACGGACATCATCACTTGGGTCATGGTCGGGCACCAAGATAGCAGCGACAGCACACAAATCAGCCAAGTCTATTTTCAGCCGCTACACATTTGGGTGAACGATGCCATGGCCTTAATTAATGGCCGTGAACTCTTTGGTTATCCTAAATATTTATGTGAATACACTATGCCAGCTGTGGGTGAGCCTCTGACGCGATTATCCCTTGCTGCCAAAAGTTTTTTACATTTTTCGCCAGAAACTGAACTCGCCCTGCATCCATTAATTGAAGTGAATTGCGATGCCAAACCCGAGGCGCAGCTTTCCACCCTTGAAGCGATAACCCAAACCTGGCAACTCTTTAAAGAACAAACCGATTTCATCCCAGAGCTCGACCAGCTCGGCGAAGAGCAGCTGTTTCATCTGTTATTTAAACCCGCCATCGATCAAGTATTTCTAAAGCAGTTCCCCGACTCATCAGGGCAAAAAGCCATTTATCAAGCCATCGTCGCCGCACCTGCCCAAGTGAATAAAGTGCACAGTGTTGCCCTGCTCAAAAATGATTTTGTCGCGACCATTTTTGATAATGCCAGCTTCCCGTTACAAGACACGCTCGGGGTCGAGATTGGTGAGCAGCATGTCTTACTGCCTTACCATGTGAACTTTGATTTTGAAGTGCCACCCGGTGAAGTTTTAGTCGATAACTCCGAAATCAAAAAACAGAAAATAGCCATTCTCGGTGGCGGTGTCGCGGCCATGACCGCAGCCTGTTATCTGACCGACAAACCCGGCTGGCAGAATCAATATGAGATTGATGTCTATCAACTCGGCTGGCGTATCGGCGGCAAAGGGGCAAGTGGCCGCAATGCTGCAATGGGCCAACGCATTGAAGAACATGGATTACATATTTGGTTTGGTTTCTATCAAAACGCGTTTGCCTTAATGCGTAAAGCTTATGAAGAATTAGATAGGCCAGCAGACGCGCCGCTCGCGACCTTTTTTGATGCCTTTAAACCCCATAACTTCATCGTATTACAGGAAGAAGTCGAAGGCCGTTCGGTAAGCTGGCCGATCACTTTCCCTACACTACCGGGCATCCCTGGTGATGGCACCGAAACCCTCACCTTCTGGAAAGTTGTTAAAGTCGCCTTTGCGTGGATCAAGGAATGGCTCAAGGACATGGATGACTTGCTTGATGCTGATGAAAAAGCCATGGGAACACCTAAAAACTGGCTCGATAGTAGCTGGTTTGAACGCTTAAAAGATAAGTTAGAGGATTCGGTCGAAGATGCTAAAGAATCACTCGACGCGCTCGGCGATAAGCTCGAATGCCATTTCAATCAAATGATTGGCCGCGAGTGCGATGAGCATGTCCATAGTGAAAGTGACGATGGCTTGGTCGAATCGGCCGTCGATGCCCTGCATAAACGACTCGTCAAACGCTTTAGCGGCCATTTAGATAACAATGACGAACTGCGCCACTTGTATATAGCCGCCGATCTGGGGCTTACGATACTCAAGGGCATGTTTGCCGATGATGTATTTGAAAAAGGCTTCGATGCCATCAATGGCTATGATTATCGCGAATGGTTAACCAAACACGGTGCCAGCCTTAAGTACACAGTCGACAGCGCACCCGTGCGTGGTTTTTACGACTTAGTCTTCGCCTATGAAAAAGGCAACTTCGACAAACCCAATGTCGAGGCGGGGACGATTATCCGCTCTATGCTACGTATAGCCCTGTGCTATCAAGGTGGCGTAATGTGGAAAATGCAGGCCGGCATGGGCGATGTGGTCTTTACGCCTTTCTACGAAGTGCTCAAACGCCGAGGTGTCAATTTCCACTACTTCAATCGCGTCGATAATCTCGAATGCCGCAATCAAAGTATTCAAGCAATTGAAATCACCGAGCAAGTTGCCTTGGCACCAGCTGTCACAAGCTACGATCCCTTGGTTGATGTTAAAGGTCTCGCCTGCTGGCCAAGTACGCCCAATTATGAGCAGCTTGAGCCTGAACAAGCGGCACTGCTTAAAGCCCATAATATCAATCTGGAACACTTCTGGAGCGATTGGGACAGCGTATATGAAACGCACTTTGGCAAAGCCCTACCGAAAAAGCGCTTAGTCAAAGGTGTGGATTTCGACAAAGTCATCTTCGGTCTTTCCATCGGTTCTGTGCCCCATGTGGCGAGTGAAGTGATGGCACAAAGCCCAGCCCTCACACCTTGCGTTGATAAGGTGCAAACCGTTGCCACTCAAGCCTATCAACTGTGGATGAACCAAGATCTTAATGGAATAGGCTGGCCAAATTATTCTGAAGATGGCGAGGAGCCAGTATTATCGGGCTTCACTGAACCCTACGATACTTGGGCATCGATGAACCAACTGCTAGACAAAGAAGATTGGCGCGGCTTAGAACCTAAAAATGCCAGCTACTTTTGCTCGGCATTGCCTGTCGAAGCCTATCCACCAAGCTCGGATGTGGATTTCCAACAACGGAAAACCTTAGAAGCTAAAGCCGGTGCTATCCACCAGCTCAATACCGAAATCCATAAGCTTTGGCAAAATGTCGGTGATAGCTTCCCTTGGGAATGGCTTCACGATGAACAAGACCGCCAAGGCGTTGCCCGTTTCGATAGCCAATATTGGCGCGCAAATGTGGACCCATCCGAACGTTATGTGTTGTCGGTTAAGGACAGTTCGCAGTATCGCATCACAACAGATGGCACAGGGATAGATAACTTGTATATGACGGGCGATTGGATAAAGACAGGCCTTAATGTTGGCTGCGTCGAAGCGGCGACGATGGCGGGCATGCACACCTCAAAAGCAATATCGGGTCATCCCGTCTTGATAAAGGGCGAGAAAGACTTCTAAACTCGTACTTATAGACCGAGGACAACACTCAGCTTAAGGTAAAAACAAAACGGCGCAGAATTTATCTGCGCCGTTTTGTTTTAGCTAACTTTTATCTAGTATCCATTGCAAACCATTTGATTGAACGCAGTCGCTAGCTTAAATGCAGTCTCACATCGACCCCGCGCGTATCGGCATACTCTTGGCGGCGCTTATCCATTCGCGATTGGTACAAGTTAGTGTCAGCCGAACGCAGCCATTCATGGGGATCGGCCACCTCAGAGTTTAACGATATCCCAAAACTACACTGACAATCCTTAAAGCCTTGGCTGGCTAATTGTTCGCCTAGCCCATTTAACGAACTCAGCAATAGCGGTATCCCCGCAGAAGGCGTCACAACCACAAACTCATCACCACTGATACGATAAAGCTTTAAATGCGCTAAGTCCGTTGCTTGCAATAACTGCACTATCACTTGCAGTAATCTATCGCCCTCTTGATGGCCGAGCGTTTCGTTAACACTTTTCAGGCTATCGATATTCAATAGCGCTAAAGCCATAGGCTGCACCACTTTATCGGCGAAGCCTAATTGAGAATTCATATATTCATCAAAGGCATAACGATTGCCGACTCGGGTCAAGCCATCTAAGCGGGCCTTTTCCCACGCAATTGCAAGCTCTTCAATATGCGCCTTACGTTCCTCTGCGAGTAACTTAAGCTTATTCGCTAACGCTAAGGACAACAGCAGCGCATCGGCCGTGCCGCCCATCAGCGTCGCCAGCTCCGCATGTTCGATAAAATCAGGGGTTAGCCCCATATTCCCGGGCAAAATAATCACCGCAGGCAAGAGTAAACAAGTAAAGGCGAGAATAAAATAACGTGCAGGGGCAAAGCCTTTCATCAAGCAGACATTACCGCAGGTAATCGCTAAGGCAATCCACAGCATGATCAGCACAGAGGCAATAATCGCCGTATAGGGCAATAACCAAATACTGGTCGGCAAAGCAACAATACAAGCAAACATCAAATACTGACTGAGGCGCCACAATCGTGGTGAGTAGCTAGGCAGCTGCAAGAAGTGCTTGTAAAACATGATATTAAAAATCGGCAAACTGATAAAGAATAGATGGTGTAACTCAAGGTAATGGAAATTAAACAAGTGCGCCGGCAAATGGAAGGTCAGTGCCCAGCCAGCAAAATACGCGAAGACATAAAGGCCATAATAAAGAAAAGCTTTATCGAGAATAGAGATATAAATCAAAAGATTATATAAGGCGATAAACAATAAGCCGCCTAAGCACAGCAGCACTGCCATGGCGAGGCGATCAGACATCAACTGATGATCCGTCACACTTTGCAGGGCAATCTCGGGAGGCGATGAATAATAACGGCTACTGAGCTTAACCAATAGCCAATAATCCGTCCCCATATTCAAGGTGACCTTGCGGCCATAATCAAATAAAAATTCGTAGGGGGCACTGTAGCCGCTGTGGGCATGCTGTGAACTGCCATCACTGCCGAGTATCCAATAATCTACGGATTCGATAATCGAATTACTCGCATCCACGACCCAATTCGACTGACGTTGATTGACCATCACAGGCGTGATCATCCAATAGTCACCGCCGGTTAAACTCACAGAGTTAGCTTCATCGAGTTGGCCCATCCAATTGGGCACAGCATCAAACTGTTTTGGGGGCTGTTGATCCGCTTGAGCATGGAACAAATACGGCGAGTCCAACGCAATTTCAGCGCTTAATACAGAGGGACTTAATGTCCATATAAAAAGTAAAAAACACCAAAATAGGGTTTGTTTAAGTTTGTTCATCGGCTTATTAAGTTAAGAGGCCATAGATCATTTATACAGCTATGAAGTAAATGCTAATGCTGTCAATCTTAGTCGATAGTTGGAATTGTAGGTTAACTTTATGGCCACATTTAGTTTTTTACAATCAGTTAGGCTAAATTAGTCGAATATCCCATGCCGTATGGAGCTATTTTAGTCTCAAAGTCCAAACCGTGGTCTGAAATCCAAAATACAACTTAATACTGACTTATTTTTTGCTGGGATCCTATGCAGCCTCTATTGATGATTTTAGCCGCACAACTCCTGATTGCCAGTGGCAACCTCTTGGTCAAGTTGCTTGAAAATGATGCCCCCGTGTTCCAACTGGTGCTCTACAGACAACTCTTTGCCACCTTGCTAGTGCTGCCTTTTGTGTGGCGCTTGCAGGGTAATCTCAAACTGAGCCCTTATTACAAAGTGCATCTTGCCCGCGCCCTATTGATTGGACTCGGCAATGCCATTTTTATGCTTGCCATTTTGCATCTTCCCCTCGCAACGGTAACCGCCGTGATTTATACCTCACCTTTGTTACTCCTCGTGCTTTCTGCGTTATTTTTGCATGAACGCATAGGCTATCGACGCTCAGTTGCGGGGATCATTGGCTTTACTGGCATTCTACTTATCAGCCAACCAACCGAATTTAACCTGTATATAGGTTTAGCCTTTTTCGGCGCTATGACGTCGGCGTTGAATAGTTTGATTTTAAAGGCCTATTCGACCCATGAACATCCTTTCTCTATGCTCTTTTGGTCTAATGCCTTTGCGATGATATTTCTGATACCGGCGACCTTATACGAAGGCGCGGACTTTAGTTTGCCAGTGGCACAGGTGGGATTAACGTTGGGACTATTTTATATTGGCATGACCTATCTCATCATTCACGCCTATCGACGTGCCGATGCGAGCCAAATGGCGCCTGTAGAATATACCGGATTGATTTTTGCGGCCTTGTTCGGCTGGTGGATACTGGATGAAGAACTCAGCCTAGTGATGTTAATCGGTATCGGATTAGTCATTTTTTCATCCATATTGCCCAGCTACAGCGAGCTAAAAGCAAAATGGAAAAGCCGGCGAAGTTGACCTCGGCCGGCTCTTTACATCGACTGCTAAGTTAACGCAGCGAGATCAAAACGATTTGTTTTAGAAGCGGAATTTGCCGCCAATATACACGCCATCTTCGAAAGTGAAATCGCGCGCATTATCGTACTCATAGGCAATCTTGCGATAACCAACATAAAACGCCATGTTTGGCGTTACGCGGTATTGCACTTTTGAATCGAGCTCATATTGACCATCAACATTACCAAACGACAAGACTGAAGGTGCATAGTAAGCGGCGGCGTGTAATGAAATATTAGGTCCCATAGATAGCGCATAACGGCCACCAACAGAAATGGCGCTACCATTTGGAGAATAGTCAGACCAAAGCTGACTTAACTTAGCGCCAACTTCAAAGTGATGCACGCCCACATCATGGGTCATGTGCATTGCACCTTGGGCAATATGGCCGCCCTCGTCGGCATAGATATAACCTAACACTGCGTTAGTATCTTTGTTCAATTGCAGTTCTAACTCAGTAGAAACCACATCGTTGTTCAACCCAAGATTAAATTCTGACGCATTCACTTGCAGCGCTGCCGCACTCAATAATAAAACACTTGCTACTCTGAACTTAGCCATAAAAACACCTCAATAAATGACTGTGGGTAATAGCCGCGGATCATACCGAATAAATAAAGAAAATCAGCCTATTTGCGTATAAATGGGGATAATTTGCGAGGGATATACAAATGTAAAACAAACTCGAAACAGCTGAAGATCTAAGTCTTTTCACTTACAGCACAATTATACCAATCACATTAAATATCTAATCAGTTCAGAGCCTCACAGGCATCTCAATCCAAGGCGCATTGACGCAGAAATGGTTATTCCCTTTTAAGTCAATGCAACACCGGAGTGGGATGCCTGTGAGACTCCCGAGGGGCGGGTTTCAAAGCGCTTTATACTGCGTTCAAGGCTTTCGACAGAGCACCACTATGCCTTTAAGCCTTCGCCTTGTCTAAAGCGCGTTGAACTCCCGCTGAATGAACAGATATTTAATACGGTTGGTATTACACTGCTTGAATGCGATCACCCACTAAAGACAGCATTATCGCTTCAGCGTCGACATTGGCACTTAAGGCTAAATAATACCAACCCACAGTGTTGCCCGTGCCGCGGATACTCAAATAATCACGCCAAAATTGAAAGCCCGCCTTCAACAAATTGGCTTGGCTCGACGTATTCTCGGCGCGAATAGTGGCGTATAAAATCGAGATCCCTAAAGCCTTCGCCACTTCGATACGTTTTTGCGTTAAACCTTGGGCAATGCCTTGACGTCGATAATGGGACGACACCACCAGATAACCCAGTTCACCGACAGTGCCTTTATCGACAGTGCCTTTACCGGCTTTTATCGCAGCGCAACCGACTATCTCGCCCTCAAGGGTTTTCGCTAAGATCACCGCACGAGAATCAAAAAATACCTGATGGTCCAGCGGATGGGCGTTATCATCACGCCCATCAATCAATTGTGCCGCCAGCGCTAATTCCTCTAACTGTTCACTTATTACAAACTGAATGTCACTCATATCCAGATTAAACCGTTAATGTTGCCAACATACGGGAAATGCACGCCACTTAGCTATGCACTCATATCCCACTTCGCTTTCACTCTCATACTACAAATCTAATAGAGCACTATTGATATAACTGTTTATATACCAATGCACTACAGATACAAGAGGGTCGCCATACCTAAGAAAGTAAAGAAGCCCACCACATCTGTCACTGTGGTCAAGATCACTGAACCCGACAGCGCCGCATCTTGATTAAACTTCTGCAGCACCATAGGCACGACCACGCCAGCAATTGCCGCCACGGCCATGTTGATCAAAATTGCACAGCCAATCACTATGCCTATGGTCGCTTCCCCGAACCACCAGCCCGCGACTAAACCTATGACTATCGCCCACAAAAAACCGTTAACTATGCCAATACCGAGTTCGTTCTTCATTAACGAAAACAAGTTACCCGCTGAAATCTGTCCCATGGCCATACCGCGGATCATCAGCGTCAACGACTGACTCCCCGCAATGCCGCCCATAGAAGCCACAATCGGCATCAATACCGCTAACGCGACCACTTGGGATAACACATTTTCAAATAAGCCAATCGTCGCCGAAGCGAGGAAAGCCGTCAGTAAATTGATCCCGAGCCACACAGCGCGGCGCTGGGCACCTTTCATAATCGGCGCGAACAAGTCGTCGGACTCATCCATACCCGCAGTTGCCATCAACTGCGCTTCATAATGCTCACGCACTAAAGCGGTCGCAGTTCGCAGCGTCACGCGACCAATTAACTCTCCTGACTCATCGATCACAGGCAATTCGATTTCGCGGCTGTGCTCTATCGCTTCGGCCGCTTCCAATAAACTTGTGTCAGCGGATAACGCACGGCTATCCTCGGACAAAAGTGAAATCAATAACTCATCGGGATTATGTTTAAAAATGTCATACCGACGCACTGTGCCTTGATACTTATCCTGATCATCAACGATAAACAAATTGTCGTTGCAATCGAGTTCGATACGGCGGAAAAAGCGCTGTGCCTGCGCAACGCTCGCCTTATCACTGAGCACCAACATTTGATGATCGGTATAACGGCCGATTTCATTCTCAGAGTACTGATCGTAGAGTTCGAATCGTTGTCGCTGACGCTCGCCCATCTGAGCCAAGGCGCGATCGGTAAAACTTTCAGGGAGATAATCACTCCACTCAATTAAATCTTCTGGGCTTAACTGGGCAAATAGCAAGTCCACTTCATTGTCGGGCATCCGTTTGAGGATCCCCATGCGCGGATCAGCACGCATCAAGCTCAACACTGTCACTCGGTCAGCAAATTCAACTTGCTGCCAACGCTCGTAACGCTCATCCAAGGGCAAGGATTCAAGCGCTAAGGCTATGGTTCCAGGTTCTGAGTCATTCAAAATTTCGCTAAACACTTCAGCTTGTTCTTCGCCTTCAACTTCAGTGAGTTGTTGAACAACCTGCCCCACGTCCGCTTGCATGTTTGTTTCGTATTCTGCGTCATTTTCTGTCACACAGATGCCCTTTTCTTTAGCTACAAAATTGCTGTAACTATATTGATAATTAAGTAAATTAGCAAACCCACAAAATGAATTGCACACAACTATATTGCTGTAAATTATTTTTGGGTTTATGCTGTTTGACTAAGATCCTATGGAGGTGAACATGACTACGAATATATACAGCCAATCAGCGACAGACATTCAAGGCAACACAGTAAGTTTAGAGCAGTATCGAGGCAAAGTACTCTTGATCGTCAACACCGCCAGTGAATGTGGATTTACACCGCAATACAAGGGATTAGAAGCGTTATATCAAGAATATAAAGATCAAGGATTAGTGATTTTAGGCTTTCCTTGCAATCAATTTGGCGCCCAAGAAAAAGCCGATGAGCAAGGTATTCAAGCCTTTTGTGAATTGAATTTTGGCGTGACGTTTCCGCTATTTTCTAAAATAGAAGTGAATGGCGAACATACCCATCCACTTTATCAATACCTTAAGAAAGCCGCTCCCGGTGTATTAGGTACTCAAGGTATCAAATGGAATTTCACCAAATTTTTAGTTAATCGCCGAGGCGAAGCTATTGAACGATTTGCATCGACCACGAAACCCGAAGCATTAGAAAGTAAAATTGCCGCTTTGCTAAAATAATTTACTCGCTATCTATTTGAAATTTTGCGTTTTATAAAAATTTAGATTTATTTTAACTTTTTTATGGAACTTTAACCGTACAAGCCCCTCAAATGTATTGAACAGTGAATGTCTTTTTCATGTTCATCATCTCCCTGGGGCTTCTAGCGCGGCCCCCTTGACCTAGGAATAGGTCACTAGGCAACCATTGGGTTGCCTTTTTTTATCCCAATGATTTATATGTAAAATAAATGTAATAACACATTTCAACTGCTTTCTATCTCTCAGAAATTTTTTTTTAAACTTTTTAGGATTTTTTTGCGATATCGATGAACTTAATTAAAAATGGCGACTCTGAGTATAGGTAAGGATTAACGGATAAGATTAAATGCACCTTGAGAATGAAATATGTGAAGTAGCAGTTTCATCTACTCAAATGACACAGTTTCTGTTTTATCGCATTGAGTCTAATTAGTTGGTCGTTCATCATCATCTCCCTTTTGGGACACAATAGAAAACACGCTAGCGCACTGAATTCTACTTGTATCCCGCACTGATTTCCTTGTGGCAACCTTAGGTTGCCATTTTTTTTGCTCAAATTTCAACAAGCGCTAACGCTAGCTCATAGATTAATAAGCTGACACGCGTTGAATTTTTATCGCTATGATTATAATGTAAAACAAATGTAGCACTTAAGTGTGAGCACTCAATATTTACCAGAAAAATACCTCAGAAAATCTTTTTAAACTTTTTGAGATTTTTTTCTGATATCGGTGAACTTAATTAAAAATGGCGACTCTGAGTATAGATAAGGATTAACGGATAAGATTAAATGCACCTTGAGAATGAAATATGTGAAGTCGCAGTTTCATTCACTCAAATGACACAGTTTCTGTTTTATCGCATTGAGTCTAATTAGTTGGTCGTTCATCATCATCTCCCTTTTGGGACACAATAGAAAATACACTAGCGCACTGAGTTCTATTTGTATCCCGCACTGATTTCCTTGTGGCAACCTTAGGTTGCCATTTTTTTTGCCTAAATTACTATACGCACCTAAATCGCTATAATCGCCTAAATGTCTATAATATTAGCGACTTGTCTAATTGAACTTGAATCGAAGGATGATAACCTGCGCGAGCCTTTGTATAGATATCTTTTAATTCAGTATAATACCCCGCGATTTGCAGCTCAGCATAAAGTGGCCGCACAAATTTACCGCGGCCAATACGCACTAAATAAGCACTTAAAGCCGGCAACACAGGGTCGTAATGATTGCGAATCGCCACTCTAAACCAATCACAGGCAATTTCCGCATTAGTCGATTGAGTGAATCGGAACGTTTCATCCAGATCCATCAGTTGCACTTGGCTGACGACTTCCGGTAATTGGGTCAGAAAATACTGCCAATGATGTACTCGCCAATCTTTCACGCTTAATCGACTCGCGGCCGTTCCCTGTAAAAAACTCGCCAACGCATCATCGACTTTATCTAAACTCATGGATGTTGGTCCGCAATATCCCTCGGGCAAACCTTCGCCATAAATCCACGTTAGCAGCTCGGCTTCGGTAATCTTATCTGAGTGTAATAGCAGTAAGGTTTGCTGCGCGTATTCGACAAACACTTCGGTGGTAATCGCCTTAAAGGCAAAATGATCCACATAGTTGCGTAAAAATTTATCGAACGCCACTCGCCCTAGCCTGCGCTCGAGATCATGGACAAACATCGAGGCTTTATCATAGGTAAAACGATTAAAGGCAAGGTTGGGATCGCCCAGCTGCACATTGGCGGGCAAGGTTTGTTTATCCTTAGGCAAAGACGCCATTTCTTCTGTTAAGCGACCAAACTCTATCACCCACTCCAACTCTGCCTGCTCTTTGCCGTAAACCGCTTCCACGATACGGTTAGTAAAATAAGTCGTGAAACCCTCGTTTAACCAGAGGTCTCGCCAGGTTGCATTACTGACTAAATTGCCCGTCCACGAATGCGCTAACTCATGGGCAACGGTGGAAACCAAGCTTTTATCGCCGGCGATGAGTGTGGGCGTTAAAAAGGCTAAACGTGGATTTTCCATCCCGCCAAAGGGGAAACTCGGCGGCAAGATAATCATGTCATAACGCCCCCACACATAAGGACCTAACAATGACTCGGCAACCTCGAGCATATGTTCGGTGTCTTCAAACTCTTTTGCGGCGGCCGCCAACATACTTGGCTCAGTATAAACCCCGCATCTTGGGCCTATCGCTTGAAAGGCAATATCACCGACGGCCAGCGCCATTAAATGGGTCGGGATAGGTCGTTCCATCTCGAAGTGAAACACACCATTAAGCGGTGTGTCGGGATGATTCATCGCACTCATCACTGCGCGCATGCCTTTGGGCACTTGCACTTTAGCATCAAAGGTCACTCTCGCCTTAGGCGTGTCCTGCAGTGGGATCCAACTGCGGGCATTGATCGGTTGCGATTGACTGAAGAGATAAGGTAACTGTTTACCTGCAGTTTGCTCAGGTGCTAGCCACTGTAATCCTTGGGCGGCTGGAGAGGTTTGATAGTGAATGCAAACCTGTTTGCAAGGTGACGTTGGTAAACTGATGCATAGTTTTTGCCCGAGAATGGAATTGGCTTCACTCAGCACAAAATCGAGCGGCTCCTCATTCGCTTCTATTAAAAAACTCACTGTATCAGTGGCATTGACGCTATCTGCAGCATTCACAGAAGTAACCGCGAGTATGGTTAAATCGCGGCTATCGAGCCAAAGCTCTGTTACATCGGGCTCAAGGTAATCCAAGGACAACGTCGCTTTACCGAAAAGACGCTGCGCGTCAAAATCCACCACTAAATCCAAAGAGACATGTCTCACTTGCACTTGTTCGGTATTAGCAAAAGAATGGTAATCTTGGGTTAAATCCCAAGTCGTTGCATCCGCTAGCGTACTCTTAGTTGGTTGTAACACTGTCGCCTCGATATTCAAGTTCTGGGCTCTGGGTTCAGGGCTCTGGGCTCTGGGCGCTAGCCCTCTAAGCTCTGGCTCTTAATGTATAGGGTAAGTTTGAATACTTAATCGTGAGTTGTATGCCACGCAGCTGTGGTGCAGCGCTTCATGACTTGTCACTGTTATAACTACACAGTCATAACTTGCCACTGTCATAACTTGCCACTGTCATAACTCATCACGGATTGTTAGGCGTTATTATCGACTGCACATTTGCTCAGAGGCAAATCGTAACTGAGCTTTAAGTCAGCTTATCGGCACGTTATAGGCAAGTTTTTTGTAACAGTTCATCTTTGGCGGCGATCACAGAACTGCAATCGGTTTTCTTTCGTGATGCAAGATTTGCCCGTTGCGACGGCCAATAGCGCCAATAGCGCCAATAGCGCCAATAGCGCCAATAGCGACGAGCAAACTGAAGAAACTGAGAAAAAATCGAGGCTCGCGCTTCTTATAAAACAAAGTGCAAAATTATTTAAAATATTTCGCACTTTCTCTGAACTAATTTAAGGATGCTGAGTCAGATATTATGAACCGAATCTTTGTAATGAGTTTCTTCGTTCATCATCATTCTCCTTTAGATGGTTTCTAGCGCGACCGTCCCAAGATTCCGAATTGGAATTTACAGCAACCTATTTAGGTTGCTTTTTTTATGCCTTTTATTTTGCATCTACCAGACAGAATGACCAAACATCATCGCCCAGATAAAACCCCAGAAACAAAAAAGGACCTCCGAGGAGGTCCTTGATTAACAAGCCGTTTGGCTTACAAGCGGATACCCACTTGTTCTAAATCTTTAGCAACTACGCTCTTAGGCAGAGTCACATAACCGTCTTTCTCAACCACTTGCTGACCTTGCTTAGACAGCACATAACGTAGGAATTCTTTTTCCATTGGTGCTAAGTCTTTGTTTGGTTGCTTGTTCACGTAAACATATAGGTAACGTGATAGTGGGTAAGTACCGTTAGCTGCGTTTTCTGCAGTTGCTTCGATAAACTCTTCGCCTTTCTTAGCAATCGCAACTGCTTTAACACCAGCAGTTTTGTAACCGATACCTGAGTAACCAATCGCGTTTAGAGATTGAGAAACAGATTGCACTACAGATGCAGAACCTGGTTGCTCGTTCACGTTCGCTTTGAAGTCGCCTTTACACAGTGCGTGCTCTTTAAAGTAACCGTAAGTACCAGATACAGAGTTACGACCGTAAAGTTGAACGTCTTTAGCAGACCAGTTACCGTCTAAGCCCAGCTCGCCCCAACGTTGGATGTCGCTGCTACCACATTTGTGAGTAGAAGAGAAAATACCATCAACTTGTTCAACGCTTAAACCTTTGATTGGGTTATCTTTGTGTACGAAGACTGCTAAAGCATCGATAGCTACGCGAACCGCAGTTGGCTTATAACCATAATGTTTTTCGAATGCTTCAATTTCGTTAGGCTTCATCTTGCGGCTCATAGGGCCGAACTGTGAAGTGCCTTCTGTCAACGCTGGTGGCGCAGTAGAAGAACCCGCCGCTTGGATCTGGATGTTGACGTTAGGGTACATTTGTTTAAATTCTTCGGCCCAAAGTGTCATCATGTTGGCTAATGTATCTGAACCTACAGATGATAAGTTGCCTGACACGCCACTTGCTTTTTCATAAGTTGGCAGAGATTGATCAATCGATGCCATCGCAGTTGCAGAGAATACACCAGCGGCTGTTAGGGTAATCGCGCCGACAAGCTTTTTCAGTTTCATTATGTGCTCCAGTAGTAAGCTAACTAATTTGTAACTTAAGTTTCTTCAGACGCAGCCAGTATCAATCGCTACAATGACAATTCTATGTCTGTGATGTGACACTTAGATGACAATGCGTTATTTATCGCTTTTTTCTGTCACTAATAAATAACTTTCTGAACCTAGAAATAAAAACAGGCCGTAATGGCCTGTTTTTATTATTAATTGCGAATATTTCACTTAAGCAATTTATTTCTTACGCTCGATAAGATGTAAAGGAATAACAAAGCTAAACGTACTGCCTTTACCCACTTCACTACTGATTTTAAGCTCACTGTGATGATGGTTAAGCGCATGTTTTACTATCGCAAGACCTAGACCACTGCCACCGGTTTGCCTTGAGCGCGCACTGTCTACCCGATAAAAACGTTCAGTTAATCGACCTATGTGCTGAGGTGCAATGCCTTCGCCCGTATCCGTTACGCTAAAAATGGCTCCCGTTGCCATACTGCGCCACTGCACTGTGATTTTACCACCGGGTTCAGTGTAACGAATCGCGTTAGAAATCAAGTTAGAACAAGCACTTCTTAGCTGTAATTCATTACCGTGGGAATCAAGCCCAGGTTCGCAATAAAAGCTCAGCTCGTATCTGTCTTGTGCCAGCGCTTTAGCTTCCTCCTTGAGCACTTCCATCAGCTGCGTCATGTTCACTGTATGTTCGAGGTTGATATCGGCCGCATCTTCAATCCGCGATAACATTAATAGCTGTTCGACCATAGATTGCATTCGCCGCGTCTGCTGCTGCATTAAGGCCAGCGGTTTGACGTTCATCGAATCGGGCTCGGCCATGCTTTGCATCATTTCGAGATAACCCTGCAACACAGTGAGCGGCGTTTTCAGCTCATGTGACACATTCGCGACAAACTCTTTACGCATGCCCTCGAGCTGACGTATACGGGTGATATCCCGCGCAATTAACAGTAGCTGCCTGTCACCGTAGGCCATGATACGGATCTCAAGCAAACGCCTATCCGATACCGGCGAAGGTAACTCCAGCGGCTCTTTGTATTGTGCAGATTTAATATAAGCGGAAAAATCAGGATGGCGGATCAAGTTATCAATACGCTGTCCATTATCCTGCGGCCAAACAAAGCCGAGAATAAGCTGCGCTAACTTGTTGCACCATAAAATATTATGCTCTGAATCGAGCACCACAGCGGCATCGGGTAACGCTTCTGCACCTTGGCGGAATCGCGCCAGCAATGCGGCCAATTGACCGACACGTCGACGATTCTTACCTTGGAGGCGATAAATGCCGTTAAACACCCCTTCCCAACTCCCACTGCCCTGCGGCGGCGTGAGTTTTCTATCGCGCCATAACCAAAAGTTAAGCCGTGATAATTGTCGGTAATGCCAGCAAACCAGGCCTAGCATGCCGAAAAAGAGTATCCAGAGAAGTTTCCCTACCAATAAACCTATTAGCGCGCAAAGCAGTAGATATAAGGCTAAACGCGTAAACAACCGGTACCCTGAATAAGAGTCAGACATAGATAAACCCAAACATCAGGCTAAATAAGAGGAGCACAAGATAGCCTAAAAGCTAACTTGTGCCTAACACTTATTCGGCACTAAATGCGTGTAGAGAAACGATAACCTGCGCCACGAACCGTTTGGATCAAGCGGTCGTGACCAGACTCTTCAACGGCTTTACGAAGGCGTCTGATATGCACGTCAACGGTTCTGTCTTCAACATACACATTGGTTCCCCACACATTGTCGAGCAGCTGTTCGCGGCTGTAGACACGTTCTGGGTGGGTCATGAAAAAGTGTAATAAACGAAATTCGGTTGGGCCCATATCTAATACAGTATCGCCTACGCTCACCCTGTGGCTCACAGGATCGAGCATTAAGCCCTGCACATCAATGGTTTCTTCTAAACGAGTCGGTGCGCTGCGACGCAATACGGCCTTAATACGTGCGACAAGTTCTTTAGGGGAGAAAGGTTTAGTGATGTAATCATCGGCGCCGACTTCGAGACCTTTGACTTTATCTTCCTCTTCACCGCGGGCAGTTAACATGATGATCGGAATTTGGCGCGTGAACTCATCTTGCTTCAATCGTTTCGCCAATTGAATACCACTTCCGCCAGGAAACATCCAATCCAATAAAATCAGATCGGGGTAAGGCTCCTTTAGCAGCGCAATGGCCGAATCAAAATCTTCCGCCGCAGAGGTCGTAAACCCATGCTGTTCCATTACAAAAGTCAGCATCTCGCGGATGGCTAACTCGTCTTCTACTATCAATATCCTTGCAGTCATAAGTGATTTTCTGTCAGTGAATGTCAACACGGCTATTATTAGTCATTTTTATTACAGATTTATGAATTAGCACGCCGTTTGAGCCATATAGTAGTAATATTTGTCATAATAAGTTTATATAACTGTTTGTTTATAGCAATAAAAAAGGAGGCAATATGCCTCCTTAATTGAATCTTAATACTGGATTTAGAATTTGTGTTCTAAGCCAACACCGATATATTTGTCATCATCAGTAGACGCTTCTAACGAACGATTGGTGTAGAAAGCGAAGACTTTAGTCGGTTTAGCCAGTGCATAATCAGCACCGACTGACCATGAATCACCTTTGTCTTCCATATCTTGATATTGTGCTTTTAAAGTAACAGCATCGATATCATAGGCAGCGCTGAACAGGTAACCGTTAACGCTATCCGTCGTTACAGGTAGCGCGTTTTTATACGTCTCTTCCTGTTGTTGGTACATACCACCTAAGGTTAAATTAGCGATTTTACCTTGAACCGATGCACGTAGGATTTCATAACCTTTTACATCTGAGTCATAAGCAATAGCAGCATAGATAGGTGATTTTTTCAGTTTAGCGTCACCGTACATAGCGGCTAAGCTGAAACCGTCTTGACCTTGTTGGTCAGCATCACCTTCAGCAGCATAAGTAGCACCGAATACGAAACCGCTGATTGATGGAGACAAGTAAGTCGCAGTTTGACCTAAACGGTTGTCGCCTTTGAACAGGCTTTTTAAGTCGCCAGATAAATCGTTAAATTGATCAACGTTACCTTGAGAGATTTTTAACAGCGTGTCGTTACGACCAACTGAGAACGAACCGAATGCGCCTTTTAGGCCAACAAATTGGTTACGTGCTTTAAAGTTGTCGCTAGTCGCAGCACCTGTATCAACTTCGTATTCAACTGTGTAGAACGCTTCCAGCGAGCTAGACAGTTCGAAATTACCCTTCACACCAAAACGAGAAGCATTACTTTGAATAGTTGTTGTAGCATCACCTTTCTCATCATTTGATTGAGCAGTGACATTCAACTTACCATAAACAGTCAGTGGCTCAGCGGCATAAGCTGAAGCCAGAGTTGCAGAAGCTAGCGCAGAAGCAAGTAGAGTTTTACAAAAAACGTTCATCATTTAATCCTTTCGACGTTATGTTCGTCTTGGTTATTGGTTTGGAACGACCGAAAGTGTGCAATGAATGTGTTTCAGTTTTATTTCAATTGTGACCGTTTAGTGCGCAAGGTAAAAAAACTGACGCTGAGCCTGGCAACAAACCCAGTAAAAATGCGGTCTGCAGCTGAGTCAATTCTTATGTTACAGTTTAATGAATTCTTATCCGCCGCTAGAAATTAGCTGTCGAACACAGGTTTACCCCGCCCAAACTATGCCGTAAACTGCCACTTTAATTTTCAATGAGCGCCTCTTATGTGGTTTAAAAATCTTACTCTTTATCGTTTCAATAAACCTTTTGCCGTCGAAACCGAAGCGCTAGAAACTGCGTTGGCCGATTTCACTTTCTCTCCGTGCTCAAGCCAAGATGTCAGTAAATTTGGTTTCTCTAATGCTTTAGGCAAGAAAGGCAGCTCCTTGGTACACAGTGCCGATAATCGCCATCTGATCTGTGTAACTAAAGAAGAGAAAATTCTCCCAGGCCAAGTCATCAAAGAAGCCTTAGAAGAAAAAGTCGCCCTCATTGAAGATGAAGAAAATCGTAAGATGGCGAAAAAAGAAAAAGATGCGCTAAAAGATGAAATCATTACTAGCCTGCTGCCACGCGCTTTTTCACGCCGCAGCCAAATCCATGCTTTGATTTTGCCAGAGCTGGAAATGATCCTTGTCGACAGTTCAAGTGCCACTAAAGCCGAAGAGCTGTTAGCGTTATTACGTAAAGCGCTCGGTAGTTTGCCAGTGATCCCATTGAGCTTTAAAGCGCCAGTCGAATCCAATTTAACTGAATGGTTAAAACTTGGCAGCGCGCCATTACCTTTTGAAATGCAAGATGAAGCTGAACTTAAATCCGAAGCAGATGAAGGCGGCATTGTACGTTTCAAGCAACAGGATTTAAAAGAAGACGAAGTCTTAGCTCACCTCGCAACAGGCAAGCAAGTACACAAGTTAGCACTGCATTTCGGCCAGTCGATTGCACTATTATTGCAATCGGATGCCAGCGTAAAACGTCTTAAATTCTCTGAAGAATTTAGAGCGGGTAACGATGAAGTCGGCACTGATGACCCTATGGCACGTTTAGATGCAGACTTTGCCTTAATGGGCAGCGAATTGGTCGCCTTGATGCATGCACTCGTGGCAGCACTAGGTGGACTCGAAGAAGCGCAAGTTTAAGCTGAATTAAATTTAACCTAAGTGAGTTAGGTAAACTTAAGTTAGCGACTCACTCGTATTCTTATTATATGAATAACTTGAAATACAAAATAACAAAAGGCGCACCGTCTAAATGAGGGTGCGCCTTTTTTATGACAGTTAAACGCCTAAGTTTAAGGCATTCGGCCTAATCGCAAGCTGAATGCCATTTGATTTAGTCATTGGCTTTAGACACTAGCTCGCCTTTATTATCAAACGGCCAATCAATGCCTAACCAAGCCTTGAAGAAGGATTTCTGCTGTTTAGTCGCTTTCGCATCGCCCTTAAGCACTAGCTTACCGCTTTGCTGCTCCCCAAGGGTGAGCTTAACTTGTTTAATTTTATCGTTGCTGAATAATGTTACTTCAATGCTATCGCCAGTCTTAAAGTCTTTAATGCGCTTATCAAACCCCGCTGCCGTCACCTTAAGACCATTAATCGCTAATACTTCATCCCCCGCGACGATACCCGCTTGCCACGCAGGGCCATTACGCAGCACTTGGTCTAACACTAAAGAGCCATGGGCGCTGCTTAACGTCATGCCGGCAAATGCCTCGACTTTTGAATCTTTGCCATAGGACATTGCTAACCCAGCCTGCGATAACAACTCAGGGAAATCTAAGCTCATCGGGCTATTCACATTTGCCTGCCACCAAGGCGCATAATCTTTGCCGGATAAATCCTTAAGGATATGCTGCACATCACTAACCCCATAGCCCTTTGGCACACGGTGATCTTGATATAAACGGCGATGCACATCGCGGTATGAATGCTTTAGCTTAGTATCTTGGAGCAGCGAGAAATCTAACGCTAAGGAGGTTAAGTAACCCTCAGAATAGATATTCACACTGTGATTAATCGCATAATCACCGCCCGTACTGCTCCACTCTCCTGCACTCGCCTCGGCAACAGATTGAGTTTCACGCCCAGGGTTGAGTTGGTTTTTCTCAACGCGTTTAGCTAAGTCTTCGAGGAATTCTTTAGGCGTCATCACCCCAGCACGCAGCAGTAACTGGCCTTGAAAATAACTGGTAGAGCCTTCGGCCATCCACAGTAATTCCGTCATGTTTTCATGCTGATAATCATAGGGCACAAGTCCCGCAGGACGATAGGCCTTTACGTTCCAGGTATGGATAAACTCATGGGATGCTGTGCTAATAAAGCGTAGGTAATCCTTGCGTTCACGGAAACTAAAACGCGGCAGTTGGATAACCGTAGAATTTACATGTTCTGTCGCGCCACTGGCGCCGCTGGTGGCATGCACCATATACACATAACGATCAAAAGGATAATCATCCCAAATCGCCTTTGCTTGACCACTTAATGCCGTTAAATCCTTAACGACTTTATCGGCGTCATAGTTACCCTCACCCCAAAATACCAACTCATAGTTTTTGCCATTAGCACTGAATTGCTTATGGGTGCTCACACCGGTTTCGATAGGGGAATCAATTAACACATCGTAATTTTGCGCGATAAAAGAATGCGCTGGCGTGCCTGAAGCCATACCCGAGTAACTTTGCCACGTTTCAGGAACGTTCAATTGAACCGACACAGGCTCAGAGCGAAATTGCGGGCTATACATGAACACGCCGCTGGCATCTAAATACGCGTGGCTCGCATCAATATGGCGAACCCTTTGGCCTAATTCATTGGCATACAACTGATAACTAACCGTCACGCTGGTTGGCTGCGTGAGCGCGACTTGCCATTCACCGCTCGCCGTACGTTTCCATGGGAGTTCATGACCTTGATTGTCTTTGGCGCTAAATAAACGCACACCGTCGGCCAAAGGCAATACTTGATATTTCCCAGTGCGCCACACTGGCAGATTGACCGTAAAATCTGTGGTCTTCACTTCAGGAAAAGTTACACTCACTTGGGCGATATGATGCTCGGGTTTAACGAGGTCGATTTGATATTTCACATCGGCCAATACTTGGCCCGAGAATAATGCACTTAATATCAAGATTGATAATCTGTTGGGTTTCACTCTTGCTTCCTTCTGTTATTATGCTTCTTATGATTTTTCCAAGTATAACAAGTCGATGTAGCATCCTCATTAGGCGCTAACAAAAGCTAACAAAATAAGTTCCTTGACTTAAGGAATGAGGAATCACAGTTCAAATGCAAAAACTCACGGTTATTTTATTTACTTTGTTGCTGTCACTACCTTTTAGCGTTCAAAGCCGAGATCTCGAAGCTGATGAGGTGGAGTTAAGAGAATCGCCACAGCAAATGTATGATGTGCTAAACAAATCCATTTCCTTCCCCCTTGCGTTCCAAAACCGTGACCAATTTGAGCGTGCAGCCCAAGAACAAGGCTACAGCCCAATCGAATTTGAACAGATTTTGTATCTGCTGACTCGGCTGAATATGGAGCCGAACGTGAAAACTAAGGTCGGTTTTCAAGACGCAAAAAGCTTGATTGAACTCTTATCTACTGCGGCGCAATCGCCCTACGAACTTGCTATGGTCGCCATGTTGAATGGTCGTTACCTTGGCCGTACCGAACAGAAATATCAAGAAGCGATTGGCCTATATAACGAAGCGCTCACTCGCATCAACGACAGTTATGACATCGAAGCATTGATTCTTAAGCACAATATTCATGAGCACTTAGGCGGCTTACATTTATTGATCCGCCAAGAAGTACCGGCGCTGATGCACTTCCATACATACCGCGACATTGCCTATAAGCTCAGAAACGATTACTTAATCGCGGCGGCTGAAGCAAGACTGGGGTTCTATTACAATTTTAATCAGCAGCTCACCAAATCATTGCAGCATTACAGTGAAGCGATTCGGATCTCCAATCGCTCTAATTACCCGGCGATGAAAACCAATCTGCAATTACAACTTTCTAAGGTATATCGCGATTTAAAGCAGTGGGATGAAGCCCTTAAAAATGCCCACGAAGCCGCTGCCGGTTTTAAAAAGATGGGCAATGACACCTATCTTTCAAGCTGTATGACAGTGATCGCTATGGTCTATGGCGAACAAGGGGATTGGAATAAAGCGATTGATTACTACCTTAATGCCCAGCAATTAGATGCCAAACGCGGTAACTATATTGCCCAAGGCCTTAATTTCCACAATCTTGGTCAAGCCTACTCAAATATTAATGACAATGTTAACGCCCTAAAATATTTACTGATGGCCAATCAAATATTCAAAGAAAAACAAAGCCATCATTATCAGGTTTATAACGAACTCTTAATTGGCGAAATCGCGCAAACCAACCAAGATTGGCCGCTAATGATGACCCATGCAGACATCGCATTGGCATTGGCTATCGACTTAAAACTTGTCAATGAACAAAAAGCCGCGCTCACACTGATTGCCTCGGCATCGCAAAAATTAGGTGAATTAACCAAAACCATCGATGCCCAAACCCGTATCATAGAGCTAGGTAACACCCTTGCAGAGAAAGAGAAAGACTCACCAGTGTCGACCTCAGCCCTTGCGGAGCAACAGCTCAAACTTGAGCTCAACATGGTTCAGGGAAAACTTGCCGAGACAGTGAAGGAAAGCAACAGCACCCACACGCTACTGCTTATCAGCTGCCTGATTGCCGGACTCTTGCTGCTGGTGATTGCGTATATGTTGCATCATCGCCGCAAAATCTCAGCAATAAACGCCGCATTAACTCAATTGAGCCTACAGGAACCCTTCACCCATAACTTAGGCTATGCGGCGCTATTAGCGCACTTGGGCCATAATCAACATCAAGCGTCTGCAACAGCTTTAGGGATTATCGCCTTCCCCGCCCAGCTCACGACCGACCTCGACTATGGCCAATATTTTAGTGATGCAGTAACGGCGCAACTGGCCACTCATCTAACCGATGCGCTCGCAGCACCTGTGTATGTTATACGCCAAGGGGTATTTGCAGTGCGTTTCACCCAAGCCGTTGAGCCAACGCACGTGCTCAGCCAAATACGCCAGAAACTCGACCAACAGCACATCGTCCATCATTTCCGGCTTGGTTTTGCCAACTTGCCACTGTTAGCAAAATCAGAAATCAAAATGGCCGCGAAATTAAAGTTCGAAACCGTGCAGATGGCGCTCGCCTGTGCCCGCAGTTTAGAGGGCAATAACGATTATTTTGTCGCCCTCAGAGCACTCGATTTTGTCCCTCTGAGCTTATTTGCCAATCCGTTATTTTTACACCTTGAAAAAGGCATTGAGCGCGGGTTAATCAGATTAGATACCAACGGAAATAAAGAAGATGTTCGCTGGCCTTGCTGGGAAAATAACCAAGATAGGCAATTACTGGAAAATATTTGATCAATATCAGCAATTAATCACAGAGTCATAGGTAAATCGCATTTGCACTCTACGCCCAGTGTTATAACATTAGTATCATATGAGTTAACAGCTAATCTGGACATAGGATCGTCATGTTTTTTAGCCTTGCAGAGTTAGGACAACACTCAGGATGAAGGATTCGAGCGCTACCGTTTCACAACTTGCCTTGCTGCAACAGAAACTTCATTCGGCCAAACTAGCCCTCGATGAAGTCAATGAAGACAGAAACGCAAAGTTACAGACATTACTGCAATTTATTGGTCACTTAAGCCTCGCCTGTAAAGGGCAAAATCTTGAGCTAGATAATAAACTCGCCAAACTTCGCCATAACTTAAATACGTTTGAGCGAGTCGATGAGGCGTTGCCAGAATTAGTCGATGTCGAGCGCCTACTAAAAGGCCAATATCACCATGTGATGGTACAACTCGAAGAGAGTCGTACGGGTTTGTCACAGGTGATCCGTCAGATCCAACGCGTGAACTCTGCACCTGAAAAACTCAAAAAAGAAGTTAATTACTTCAAACAAGATCTGGCTAAACCTTTCCACACAGTTTGGGAATATATTCCTAAAGTTAAGCAAATCATCGGCTTCTACGAAACCATATTACAGCTACAATTTAACGAATCTGAAAAACTCGATGTCTTGCCAAAACACAGGCAGCTAGCCCATGAGCTGGCGCAGATGATTTCGGAAATCGAGTTTCGTAAAGATCAGCGTGACCAAGTCTTAGTGATCAAAGAAGTGCTCTCTTCTGAGATTGAAGTAGACAGCTTGCTCGAAGCCTACCAAACCATTTTAGCGTTATTGCTTGATAACATCGCCCGCGAGAAATCGGCATCGCAAGAATTTTTGTTTGCCCTCAATGATGCCTTAGCCGCAGTGCGTGAAGTGGTCAGTGAATCTTACAACCACAATCAACGCAGTTTTCAACTCAAGACCCAGTTGAATCGTGAGATCAATACCCGCGTCGATAACGCCGGTGAAATCATTATCGATGTGGAAGATATTGTCGATCTTAAAGCCCAATTGACTGAGCAACTTAACTCCATTCGTTCGGCATTGGCCCGTAAAGAAGCCTTAGAGCAAAGAGAACAAGCCTTGCTGCGTAAGTCGATGGAAACGATGCGCAAAGAGCTTAATGAATTAAGTAACGAGGCGAACACCTACAAAGAGCGTTTGTTCGAACAGCAAAAACTTAACTTGCTCGACAGCTTAACTCAGTTACCTAACCGTGCCGCGTTAGAAGAGCGCATGGAGCTTGAATACCGTAACTATCAACGGCATAAATCTCCCCTGTGGGTGGCGGTTGCCGATATCGACCACTTCAAAACTATCAACGACAGCTTTGGTCACAGCACGGGCGACAAAACCCTGCAGGTGATTGCGATGGCATTGAAAAACTCGCTACGCGATACAGAGTTTGTTGCCCGTTATGGTGGCGAAGAATTTGTCCTGCTATTACCCGATGTAGCACCTGCTGATATCGCTCAACTTTTAAACAGAGTGCGCGAGAAAGTAAAAAATATTCCATTTAAATTTAAAAATCAGAGAATTACAGTTACAGTATCTATAGGGGCTGCGCAAGTTATGGGAAGTGAGCTCATACATGAGACCTTCGAACGCGCCGATGCAGCACTCTACAAAGCGAAACACGAAAGCAGAGACAGGGTTGTGATTGACGTATAATTGAGCCCCACTATACGCCTCCTCTAATCACTCCTGTCATGACGAAGGAGTGATAAATGATAGTAAAAGTCAGCCCTAAAGGCAGCATGGATCAGCTTTCGCAACTTGAAGTTGATCGTCTCAAAAAAAGTGCCAAAAGCACGCTATATCAACTGTACCGCAACTGCTCCTTAGCAGTACTTGCCGCGGGTTTAAAAACCGACAACTCTAAAGCCCTATTCGAGCAATACCATGATTTCGATATCCACGTCCTACAACGGGAACGCGGTGTTAAATTAGAATTGGTCAATCCCCCTGAACAAGCCTTTGTCGATGGTCAAATAATCACCGGCATTCAAGAACATCTGTTCTCTGTTTTACGCGACATCCTTTATATCAGCGACAGATACGACTCGCTCAAACACATTAATCTGACCAACGCCCACCATATCACCAATGTGGTGTTTGATATTTTACGTAACGCGCGGGCGATTGCCCCCATGAAAGACCCTAACGTCGTCGTCTGTTGGGGCGGGCACAGTATTAATGCTATCGAATACCAGTATACCCGCGAGGTAGGCTATCAACTTGGCCTGAGGGAATTGGACATTTGCACTGGCTGTGGTCCTGGCGCGATGGAAGGCCCGATGAAAGGTGCGGCCATAGGTCATGCCAAACAAAGGATTAAAAATGCCCGTTATATTGGTTTGACTGAGCCGAGTATTATTGCCGCCGAGCCACCGAATCAAATCGTCAATGAACTGGTGATCTTGCCCGATATTGAAAAACGCCTCGAAGCCTTCGTGCGTTTAGGTCACGGCATTATTATCTTCCCAGGTGGTGCTGGCACGGCGGAAGAGTTGCTCTATATCTTGGGTATCTTACTCAACGAAGAAAACCAAGAAACCCCTTTCCCGCTGATCCTCACAGGCCCCACGGAAAGCGCCGATTACTTCATTAAGATTGATGAGTTTATTGCCTCAACCTTAGGCCCTGAAGCTCAGAAAAAGTATCAAATCATCATAGATAATCCCACTGAAGTAGCGCGTATCATGAAGAAAAGCATGGAGCAGGTGAAAGCCTATCGCCGCTCAACGGGTGATGCTTACCAATATCAGTGGGCACTGAAGATAGAGTCTGAATTCCAGCTACCTTTTGTCCCGAGCCACGAGGTGATGGCAAACTTGGACTTGCACTTCCAAACCAATAAAGCCGAGCTTGCCGCCAACCTGCGCAAAGCGTTTTCGGGTATAGTGGCGGGTAACGTCAAGTCGGAAACAATCAAGCACATAGAGCGCGATGGTCCCTTCCAATTGAAAGGCGATCCTAAACTCATGGACATGATGGATAAGCTCTTGAGTGCATTTGTGCAACAACAGAGAATGAAGCTTCCCGGAAGCGCTTATATTCCTTGCTACCAAATAGTGAAATAGAGAGCGAAACAACGACACCCCATGAACAAGTTTTTAATCATCGATGGTCTCAACTTGGTTCGCCGCATCTACGCGGCGATCCCCGATGAAACAGATATGCAAAGCCTCACAGAGCGCGTCAGTTCGGCGTGCACTAAACTGCTGCGGGTGCATCGCCCTACCCATGCAGCTATCGTGTGGGACGGTGATGAGATCTCATGGCGTAAACAGCTTTATCCCGATTACAAAAAAGGCCGTAAACCTATGCCAGAACCACTGGCGCAGGGTTTAGTTGCGCTGCAAGACCATTTAACCGCAATGCACATTGGCTCTATTTATGCCGCCGCCGAGGCCGATGATGTGATTGCGACACTGGCGATAAAAACCGCCAAAGCGCAAGGTGAAGCCATAATTGTGTCCACCGACAAAGGTTTTAGTCAGCTTAATCATCGCCAAATCAGTCAATGGGATCACTTTAATCAGCAGTACCTCGATATTGCGGCATTGGAACAAAAGCTTGGTGTTGAGCGCAGCCAATTTCTCGACCTGATGGCATTAGCAGGCGACAGCGGTAATAAAATTCCCGGCATTGCAGGCATAGGCCCTAAGTCGGCCGCCGAGTTATTGAAAACCTTTAGAAGCTTACCGACCTTGTTCTCCTCCTTATCTAACCTAGGCGCTAAACAAGCGAAGAAGCTCGCCGAGGGCAAAGAGATGGCGAGGCTGAGTTATAAGCTGGCGCAGTTACAAACGGACCTTCCACTCAATATCAACTTGAAAGACTTTCGCGTGATTGACTCCCCACCTGAAAAAACCATCAATCAAGACTAAACTTCTGTTAATACAAAGTTGCAATTAACGCATTTACCTTAGCGCAACAAAAGCGTATTTTATGGACGTGCTCAAGTGACTCATCTAATGAGGTAAAGGAATAACTATAAATGAAATCAAAAGTTTCAGTAATTATTGGTAGTATTTTTGCCGCCTACGTCGCCTTTGTCGCTGTGGTTGTACTGGTTTATGAACCAACGCCAGAAGACATGAATTGGGAAGACAGACAGGCCTATAACAGCCAGAAGATGAACGATTTAACCTTAGGGCAAAATATCGGTTCAGTAAAAGAATTGCTCGGTAAGGCCGACTTTTCAGAGGCAAAAGCCGTCAAGGAAGCCAAGTTACAGGTGCTCTTTTATCGCACTCACCATGAGAAATCAGACGGTGTGACGACCAAAGAGGAATGTACCCCGCTTATTTTTGAAAATGATAAGTTGATTGCTTGGGGCCAAGATACCTATAAGCAATACCTCGATGCGGGCACAGACACTGTGCTCACTTCCGCCCACGAGACATTGAGCAGTAAATAAATACGACTGACAACTAAATAAAAACGCCACCTAATCGGTGGCGTTTTTGTTTTCATAATTAACCAACTGAACGTCTTAGTGACAGCATACCTAGGTCACTCAGTGCGATAGCAATAAGCTAAATCAGTCACTTATTCATCATCGGCCTTGTACTCGACATAGGCTTCGCCTTTGCTGAGCCATTCTGGCGCGGGTTTACCTTTCAGATAATGATCGAAATACTGCATCATGCGAATACTGTAATCGAGCTTATTCGGGTACTTTTTCAAGTGATGCGGCTCATCCTCATATTGTAAGAACACCACATCTTTACCCGCACGGCGCATGGCCAAGTACATTTCAACACCTTGTTCCCAAGGCACCGCGTCGTCCTTATCACCAAACATGATCATCAAAGGCGTTTGAATACGGTCAGCGTAAAATACTGGTGAGTTTTCAATGTACTTTTGTGGCGCGGCAAATAAACTCGCGCCAATACGGCTCTGTCCAGTTTCATACTGGAACTGACGCGCAATACCCGTACCATGGCGAATACCACTGTAGGCGCTGGTCATGTTCGATACCGGCGCACCCGCGACCGCCGCCTTAAACATCTTAGTTTGAGTGATGGCAAACGCCGTTTGATAACCACTCCAAGAATGACCTTGCAGACCAATAGCATCGGGATCGGCAATACCCATCTCAATCAGCTTTTGCACGCCTGATGTGAGCGCTTGCACCGAACTCGCGCCGGGGTAACCAATTTCAAAACGAATATCCGGTAGGAATACCGCATAGCCATTATTGATATACCAAGCAAAATTAGGCCTGTGATTAATGTTCATCTGCGGGAAGGCATGCAGTCTATCCGTCATAAAGCGATAGTAGTAAACCAACACAGGAACACGCTGACCTGCTTGATAATTGGTCGGCTTGATCAGCACGCCATCTAACGGCTTACCATCGCCATTCGTCCAGTGAACTAACTCGGCTTTGCTCCAGTTAAACGCTTGGCGTTGCTTATCTAAATCCGTTTGCTTAAGCGCATTTTGCGGGGCGCTATAGTTAGCGGTATACAAGTCAGGGAATAAGTCGAAACGCTCCTTAGAAAACACGATAGTGTCTGCGTCTTTACTGCGTCCTAACACAGTCAACTTATACTCGCCTTGCATCAGCGTTTTCACGCCCGCTGCGCCGAGCGTCGCTTGGTAGAAGCCATCGGCCTTAGTTTTATCGCTATAACCGTGGAGTAACACAGTGGCGTTATAGGCAAGCTCAGTCGGCTCATCGGGATTATCGACTAAGCCCTCAAGACGATATTGGATTTTCTGGGTACGCCCTTTACCTGCGGTTAAAGCAAAACCTGCCTTAGATTCAGTATTAAACTGCCAGACATCGTATTTATCGTAAACCAAGAACCCAGCGTCATCTTTCAGCCAAGGGCCAAAACCGTATCCCGGCGCGCTCGATGGATAGTCATGGTCTTCATCGGCAAAGCTGACCTTTAATGATCTTGTCAGGTTAGTGCGATGAGCCTCAGCAATATCATAAAGATACACATTACCTTGCTGATAATAAGCTACATACTTGCCGTTACCCGACAAACTTGGCTCGGCATCGCTCGGCTGCTGAGTCAAAAAAGGCACCTTACTGCCAGTGTTAATGTCGACCAGATAATAGTCTTGATAGAAGCCAGCCCACGTCGCCATCTTGCGATAGGGCAAATCTGAACTCGCCAACATAAAGCGCTTATGTTGTGAAATGGTCACATCTGGCACGGTTTTATCGCCAAGCTGCACCACGTTATTCGATCCTAAATGCAATACCGCAAGGTAAGTGCGTTTTTGCTCATCCTCATATTGCTTGATTTCGTGGGGTTTAATCCGTGGGTCGTCACCATGCCACACCTTAAGACCGCGCTGTCCGGTAACAATATCGGCATCGAACAGGTCTTTTTCTTCGGTGATTTTCTGCAAACTAAGCTGCTGGCTCACCTCTGGCACGCGGCCGAAGAACAGCCGTTCGCTGTCCAATGAGAAGCTTAAACTTGTGTAGCGATTGAGTTTCCACTCGGGTGACTCAGGAGTTTTGCTGATTTTACCCGATTGCAAATCGACCAGCGATAACTGATAGCTGCGACCATAGGGCAACTCGCTATCTTTGCCCTGCGTAAACGCCAGCCAACGACCATTTTTAGCCAACGCTAACACACCAACCTGTTGGCTAGGCGAATCAAAAACGACAGTTTTTTGGTGGGTATGTAAATCCACTAATTGCAATTGATGCTGTTTATTGACGATATCGTTCACCGCTAGCGCAAGTCGGCGGCTCGCCTTATCAAACACATAACCAGTCACTTGCTCAACATCGATGCGCTGGGTTTGATTGTCTAAACTAAGCAAAGTAAAACGGCGGCCTTGGTCAAACTTATCAACCTTTGGCTTATCGGCTTTCGCTGGGGTTTGTGTGCCTGCTTCAGCGAGTTTTTCGCTGGCTTTAGGCTCAGCATCTTTTTTAGACTCTTCATCGGCCTCAAACCACATTGCCAAATGCTTACCGTCATCACTGAACACGAATTCCTTCACGCGCTCAAAGCGGGTTTGAGTGCCCGTTTGGGTATCAAGTAATACCATGTCAGATTTGAGTTTTTTCTTCGCCTTGGCATCACTCGTTTCACGCGTGAGCAAACTCGGTTTGACCACCACAGCCACAAAGCGGCCATCGTGACTCACTAAAGGATCTGACCCACCCGCGATTTGATAACTTTGCTGCGACACCACATTTTTCACAATGACGTGACTATCCCCGCGATCGGGCGCAGACTCGACCGCGATGACTTGGCCCTTATCTGCGATAACCGGCTTTTCAAGGGATTCAAAGTGCATGATGTCTGTGAGGGTGAGCGGTTTAGTGCTGGTTTCAGCCTGCACTGCTGGCAATATTCCAAGGGATAACAGCACCAGAGATGTGATAGGGATTAACTTCAATGTCTTCCTCTTTTATATATTTGTTAGACTAAAGTAGACTTTTTTAACCATTGGCTCTCCATCATGGTGAGAACCCAGTATTTTTACAAGTTATACCACATAAAAAATCGTGATATTGCTCACTATTTCCTGTGAAGTTTGACCAAAGATGGTTAAAATAATAGACAGAAAAAATACCAAATTCATAGTCCTGCTATCCAGTTAACGCTGGGGCAGACAATTGCAGTAACGACGAACCGTGGAAGGACTTCTCCATGTCAAAAAGAACGATAACCGTAATTCCAGGTGATGGAATTGGCCCAAGTATTATTGATTCAGCCTTAAAAATTCTCGATAAAGCGGGCTGTGATTTTGAATATGAATTTGCCGATGCCGGCCTGACTGCACTCGAAAAGCAAGGCGAGTTACTGCCACCGCGCACTTTAGAATTAATCGAAAAAAACCGTATCACACTAAAAGGTCCACTGACGACGCCAGTAGGTGAAGGCTTTACCTCTATCAACGTGACTTTACGTAAAAAATTCGGCCTGTACGCTAACGTACGCCCAGTGATTTCGTTTAAAGGCACTCAAGCTCGTTACGAAAATATCGATATCATCACAGTACGTGAAAACACTGAAGGCATGTATTCTGGCTATGGCCAAAAAGTGTCTGAAGATGGTTTGACAGCAGAAGCGACCAGTATAGTGACTCGCCAAGGTGCCGAGCAAATCGCCACTTTCGCCTACGAACTGGCTCGCAAAGAAAACCGTAAGAAAGTCACTATCGTGCACAAAGCCAACATCATGAAGTCAACGTCAGGCCTGTTCCTGAAAGTGGCCCGTGAAGTGAGCCTACGTTACCCAGACATCAAGACAGAAGAAATGATCGTCGATGCAACGTGCATGAAGTTAGTGATGAACCCAGAAAACTTCGATGTGATCGTGACGACCAACCTGTTCGGTGACATTTTATCGGATCTATGTGCCGGTTTAGTCGGTGGTTTAGGTATGGCACCAGGCGCAAACATTGGCCGTGATGCCGCGATTTTCGAAGCCGTTCACGGTAGTGCACCGGATATCGCTGGTAAAAACCTTGCAAACCCAACCTCAGTGATTTTAGCGTCTATTCAGATGCTGGAATATTTAGGTATGGCTGACAAAGCTGAGCAAATCCGTAAAGCGGTATCTGCAGTGATCGAAGAAGGCGACCGTACCACTCGCGATTTAGGCGGCACTCACGGCACGACTGACTTCACTCAAGCGGTTCTTGAGCGTCTGTGATCTCAATGCTGAGCGTTTAAGACGAGTCTATAACGCGCTTTTGTTCAAGCATAAGCTTCATAAGAAGTAAGCGCTTGAAACTCAAATGAGTAAACACGAAAAAGCCCCGAAGTTTCCTTTGGGGCTTTTTATTATCTGGCTTTTAAACCTGCATGGCTTTAAAACTGCGTGTTTTTTAAACCCGCCTGACGATTACCGTATTAGCGTACCTAAGTAACGTTCGCGAGTAACGACAGCAATATCACTGCAGAGTTTCGCAGGAATTAATTCCACGCGGTATTAGGACGCAGCCATAAATGCACTGTCACTTCATCACGGTCGTGATAAAGATGCTTACACTGCACTTTAAAATCGGTCACGCCGTTCTCTTTAAGAATGGTCTGCATGGTCTCAAGAATGGCAGTGACTTCTTTATAGCGGCTTTTCATCGGTAATTTAAGGTTGAAAATCGCTTCCTTAAACCAACCGTTAATCGCCCAAGCTTCAATCAGTTCAGCAACACGCGCTGGTTTCTCAACCATGTCGCACACTAGCCAATAGATGTTTTTGCGCTGTGGCTCGAAACGGAAACCGTCTTCACGGTAATGTTTCACTTGGCCCGTTTCCATGAGTTTCTCATCCATGGGACCATTATCGACAGCCGACACAAACATGCCACGACGCACCAGTTGATAAGTCCAGCCACCAGGACAAGCGCCCAAATCCACTGAATTCATGCCACTGCGAATACGCTCTTCTTGCTCTTCCTTCGGCACGAACTGGCCAAAGGCCTCATCGAGTTTTAGGCTAGAACGACTCGGAGCATCCGCCGCCATTTTCAGACGTGGAATACCCATAAAATGTGGCGAGCTGTTATTGCTGTAGGAATAACCCACATAGGCACGGCCGGGTCCGATAAAACACACGTGGATAATCGGACGTTTTGGATTTTCCTGCGCGAGCAAACTGCCAGATTTTTTCAAATGCTGGCGTAAAGGCACAGTGAACTTACGGCAAAAAGCCGATAGCTCTTTCGCTTCGTTAGTATCTGGCGTTTCAACTCGAACTTCACCCGCTTTGCTGACGTCACTGAGTGCCGCCACGATTGGGCTTATTCTGTCATTTTCAGGCAAGTCGACTAATAAGTCGCTGGCAGCAAACATCTGGCGAGCGAAAATGAGCGAATCTAAAGGCAGTTGTTTCACTAACGTATCTGCGGCGTCATCTTCAAAACATTGGTACACGACATAGGCGTCGTTATTGTTGGCCTTAACAAAGCCGCCCACATTGAGCTCACCGGCTCGCTGTTGGATTTCTGCAGCGCATTCTTTTTCAAAGCCTGCGCGGCAAAATAAAAATAGGTTTTTCATGGGGATCCCTGAGAAATCCAAGCCAAAGCATTGGCTGACTATCGATTTGGGCGTCAGTATACCAATTTCAATCCACAAATGCCCTATTTGCCTACTTGCGGAACTTTGAATTGCGATTGGAGAAATAAAAAAGGCTTAGGTGCGCCCTAAGCCTGTTAACTCACATTGACATTCGAGATTAAGACTCGTGACCGTCAATGACTTTATGGCGCCATACCGCGGCAGCAAATAATAACCAGCCGAGTAAGAAACACCCACCGCCCATCGGCGTAACAGGGCCAAGCCACTTAGTGCCGAACAATGCCAGTCCGTATAACGAGCCAGAAAACAACACTATGCCTGCAATAAACAAATACGCCGACCAATCCAATAAACGTGAGGTTAACCATTGGCCCGAAAAGGCAACCATGATTAAGGCGAAGGTATGGTAGAAATGGTATTGCACCCCAAGATTAAACACGTCAATCAAATCCGGTGGTGCGACTGCTTTTAAACCATGAGCACCAAAAGCCCCTAAGGCGACGGCTAAGAATCCGCTCACGGCGGCGAGTAACAATAGACCTTTACGCATTTAATTCTCCTGCTGGAATGGGCTTAGCTCATTCAACATTCATTCGCTCAACATTAAGCTAACCAATAAAATCGCTAGATAAATCAATGGCACGTGCAAGGTTAGCCGCTTCAGTGGTGCCTGACGACTTTCTTGGGACAAAACTATGATCGCCGTCGGTTATCCAAGCCAATCCTATCTCTGCCTTCAAGGGCCAATTTGGGATCTGCTCTTTGCCACCAAACTTATCCCGCTCGCCCTGTACGACTAATACTGGGACTTGGCATTCATTCAAAGGTTCCAATCTAGGCTCGCCGCCTTTAAGTGGCACAAAGGGGTAACCTAAACAAATGACTCTATCGATGCGCGCCGCTAATGCGGGATCGCAGGCTAATAACGCTGCCATACGTCCGCCCATGGATTTGCCCATCAGTACGACACGCTCGACCTTAGGTTGTGAATGGGCTATATCGAGCATCTGTGTAAAACTCGCGAGCAATTTAGGCGCGCGGTCCGGTGGACGCCGTTTACCATCGACGGCATTGGCCTGCATATAGGGAAAATTAAAACGCATCACTTGGTAGCCCTTAGCCACAAGCCCCGCCGACATGGCCTGCATAAACTCAGAGTCCATGTTAGCGCCCGCGCCGTGGGCTAATAAAATCATTGTGCTCGCAGGCTCACCCTCTAATACAAAACTTGGCTTATCCGGGCAACAACTCACTACGCGACTCCTCAGCAAACATATCTAACATCCATTCGCGAAACGCGACGACCTTACCAAGTTCAGCGTGATTCTGCTGGCAAACCAAGTAGTAAGCATCTTTACTGACCAAGACTTCTTGGAATGGGCACACGAGACGCCCCGCTTTTATATCGGGACGCGCCAGTACGCTGTAACCTAAAGCCACGCCTTGACCATGGGCCGCCGCCTGCAATACCAAGGACGAATGACTGAAAATGGGGCCTTGGTTCACATTAATATCGTTAATCCCACATTGTCTAAACCACGCCTGCCAATCGTGACGATTCATATCATGTAATAGCGTGTGATATTTTAAATCGCTCGGTTTTGACAACGGCTTAGGACCATTGAGTAACATAGGCGAACACACAGGAATGAGCACTTCGTTTCTGAGCTTATCGGCACGCAAGCCAGGCCAATTGCCTAGACCATAATAAATAGCCACATCCACATCATCGGTTAATGAGCTGGCTTCGGTATCGACGGCTTTAATACGCACGTCGATATCGGGATTTTTCTCACTGAACTTTGCCAAACGCGGCACTAACCATTGAATTGCAAAACTGGGCGACATACTGACCGTCAGCGAGCCAATCGCACTGCGGGCGAGTAATCGGTCGGTAGCATCGGCGAGTTGAATAAAGATGTCTTTGATGTCGAGGAAGTAGCTCTGCCCTTCTTCGGTTAAAAGCAAAGAACGGTTCTTTCGGCGAAATAATTTTAATCCGAGGAAATCTTCTAATGCCTTTATTTGATGGCTCACCGCAGCCTGCGTAACAAACAATTCTTCTGCTGCGCGCGTAAAGCTCAAATGCCGCGCGGCTGCCTCAAATGCTTTAACCGCATTAAGCGGTGGTAATCGTCTGGACATAGTGATCTCAGTCTCATTTTTTAATTAGTTTTTCTAATCCGTATTGTTACATTTAATCGTTTGTAAAGGCCAGTGATTTTGGTTAAATTTTGCGCCATTGAAACAGCGGTATCCACGAAACACTTATATCTATGAAACACCCTAGTTGGACAATCTCAAAGTTGGTGATGGGAATGTCTGACAGCGTTAATTTGTCAGCCCGGAGGCGACTATGTTTAATTTAAAATCAGCGTTTGCGTTAGCGATAATTTCAGCACTCAGCTTAAATGCCAGTGCTAATGTACTCGTTGACGAAATCGTCATCGATACTAGCGACTTACAAGCTAGTATCACTGCAGACTTAACCGCTGCAATGAATAAAATGCACCAAGAAGTGCTGCAAGAAGCCACACTATTGATTGCCGCAGATGATGTCGCATCAAATCAGCAGGTCGTTAAGCCTAATAGCTTATAAGACAACATAAATTCAGGTTTTCACCACGAAGACCAAAAGAAAAAGCCGCATTAATATGCGGCTTTTTTGTATTCAATCTCTATGGGCACATCCCACTGACAAGACATGTCAGTGGGCAAGTTTGCATGGATTTATGGGCGATACACTTTGACATTAGTGTAGCCTTGCTCGATTAAATACAATGCCTGCAATTTACTCATCACCCCACGCTCACAATACAGCAAATAGGTTTTTTGCTTATCGAGATCGGCAAATTGAGTCGCTAACTTGAAGAATGGGATACGTTTAATCTCAATGCCTTCAATTTGCAACGGTTTGCTTTCCTCTTCTTCAGGGGCGCGAATATCAATGACCACTTGGTTGGTATCAATACTGGCGACCGTTTCAGTCTCAGTAATCCGAGTATCCATTTGTTCTGCGATCTCCCTGATATCAATAGTGACAGACTGGGCGATGATTTGATCGATCAAATCTTCAGAGAACTTCTTCTCTTCCGCTTCAACTTTCGCTAATACTGCTTTAACCGTCGGCTTTTGCGAAATCACGCCACAATATTCAGGCATAGACTTGGCAAAATCTTCGGTGCCGATTTTACGGCTCTCGTTGATAATGTCTTGTTTATCCATGGCGATCAGCGGACGTAAAATCAACAGCTCAGTACAGCGGTCAATCACGTTTAAGTTGGTCAGCGTTTGGCTCGATACTTGGCCTAAACTTTCACCGGTTACTAAGGCTTGAATGCCCATACGGTCGGCAATACGCGCCGCAGTGCGCATCATCATACGCTTAAGCACAACGCCCATTTGGCCATTATCGATACGCTCTAAAATCTCAGCGACCACAGGCTCAAAAGGCACAGAGATAAACTTCACCTTGTGGGATTCGCCGTAGGTTTTCCACAAATGGTAAGCCACTTGTTTAACACCAATTTCGTGCTGTGCGCCGCCAAGATTGAAGAAGCAGTAATGGGTACGCGCGCCCTTTTTGATAAACTGATAGCTAGACACACCAGAGTCAAAACCACCTGAAATCAAAGACAACACATCTTCCTGCGTCGCCATCGGGAAACCGCCTAAGCCTTCAATACGCTTAGTGACCATGTAAAGATTATCGCGTTCAATTTCAAGGTTAACGGTAATATCGGGATTCTTTAAACGCACACCTAAAGCATCGGTAAACTGATTTAAGCCGCCGCCGACGTAACGCTCCACTTCGATAGAATTAAAATCGTGATCGCCAGTGCGCTTCACTCGCACGCAGAAGGTTTTACCCGCGAGTTGGTCACGGTAAACAGGCAAGACTTGCTGATAAATATCGTCCACAGATTCAAAGCTGTACTCATCCACTTGCACTACGTGTGCAATGCCAGGAATACACGCCAGACGCTCACCGAAGGCTTGGGCCAACTCAGGCTTATCCTTTGGTACCATAACCATAATGCGGTCCCACTGACGTTGAACTTTAGCGTCTTCGTCGACTTTTTTGAGCACATTACGTATGTTGGTTTCGAGCATTTTGGTGAAGCGCATCCTTACGGGTTTGCTCTTCATCATGATTTCTGGGTACAGCTTTACAATAAACTTCATGGGATTTCCGCGGGCAATTTTAAAACAGCAAAATTGGTTAAAAGAATAATCGGGGGATTATATACCCAAGCGACCTAAAAATGCGAGTTTCAGCGCGCATCGCAAACAGCCACACAAGCCACATTCATGGCGGATTAATGGCGTATTAGTAATTAAGTCACGGCGGGATTTTTAAGCGAATTCGGTCGGGATAATGTCAGTGAAGCCTATTCACTTAGTTAAAATTGCTCTGTTTGAAATGAGTTATTTGAGATGAATTATTTGAGATACGTCGTTGAGGTAAGCTTGAAGAAAGCTTAGGGATTACACACTCTCTGCAATTGGCGTAAAGCCCAAATGGATTCAAACCAACCACAGCGCTTTGATGCATAAAGCGTTAGTAAAAAAGGGAAACGTCTACCTTAGCCCAGTAAAAAAGCCGCAACAAGATTGCGGCTTTAGATTCAGTGAGTACCAAGCTACCTAAGGCGAATTACCAACCTGAATCTCATCAGATTCCTTCGCTTTACCTTGCTCAATGGCAATTTCCACCCTGCGGTTACGGGCACGATTCTCCGGTGAATCGTTAGGCACTATCGGGTTATTAGACGCCATGCCCACCACTTTCATCCGTTTAGAATCAAAGCCTTTGACTTGCACCAACTCGTGGGCCACAGCCACAGCGCGTTTACTGGATAAATCCCAGTTAGAGCTATAAAGCTCATCGCTGATTTGCATGTCATCCGTGTAACCCGATACCGTAATAATCCCCGGCACATCTTTTAGCAGTTCGCCAACAGAGCGCACCACAGGCTTAAATCGTGGTTGAAGGAAGCCCGAACCAGAGGCAAATGCGCCCTTCTCACGGATACGGATAATAATCTGCTGACCTAAGGACTCAATTTCAATCGCACCATCGGTGATCTCTTTATTGAGCTCCTGCGCCATCTTCTTCACTTCTTGATTGATCTTATCCTGCGCCGCTGCCGCTTCGGCTTTAACCGCATCGGCCACTTCCTGCGCCGTTGCAGTGGCTTCACCACCACGCTGAGAACCACTTTGCTGCTGAACGCCGCCAGCACTGTCGTCTTCACCCGCTTGGTAATCCAATACAGGTTCCGTCATTTCATTGGTTTGCTGGTTGATAATTTCAATCGGCGTGGGATCGGGACGTCCTGGTCTAAATTCTAAGGCAATAACAGACGTCCCTTTCGGGATATCTTTGACTTCCACCTTATTTTGCACACCAAAGGCATACTTCATTGAGCCCGCGATCTGCTTAAACTTCATTACGTCCATTTCGGAAAATGACAATAACAACACGAAGAAACACATCAACAGCGACATTAAGTCAGCAAAGGTCGCCAACCACATCGGTGCTCCGGCCGGTGGACAGTTGCACTTAGCCTTAGCCATGGGCTACTCTCCGTCCGTTGTATCTATTTTGCGATTTTTCTCAGCCAGATAATTTTTCAAGAAGCCTTCAATCACCCGTGGGTTTTGTCCGTCTTGAATCGCCAATACCGCATCCATAATCAAGTTTCGGTTCAGCATTTCTTCACCCATCCTAAGCGTTAACTTATCCGCGATAGGAAGACAAACCATGTTGGCGACCATAGCGCCGTATAAGGTGGTTAACAAGGCCACCGCCATTGAAGGGCCAATGGATTTAGGATCTGACATGTTTGACAGCATGGCCACAAGACCCACCAGCGTACCTATCATGCCCATTGCCGGACCTACGTCACCAAACGCTCTAAAAATGCCGATCCCTGTACGATGGCGCTCTTCGGTCAGCGCAATATCCTTCTCTAAGGCCGCGCGCACCACTTCACCATCGTGACCATCAACAAGCATATCGACGGCTTTTTGCATAAAGCTGTTAGTAATCTGCGCTTCTTCTAAGGCTAAAAAACCACCTTTACGGGCGGCATCAGCCATAGTCACGGACTGTTCAATCAAATCTTCTGGCTTATCAATCTTAAAAATAAACGCTTTAGCGGCGATTTTTACCGCGCCAAAAAACTGTTTAAGAGTGAACTTCATCATCACCACGAAGAAGGACCCACCGAAAACAATAAGAATCGAGGGTACATCAACGAAAATCATTAAACCGCCGCTGGTGGCCATTGCCCCGAGGATAAAACCAAAGGCACCCACAATTCCAATTACTGTTGCTAAATCCACAACGGCTCCTCAATTTTCGTAATAAACGACATAATACTTACCCTAGGTAAGCAATAACACTCAGTTGTTCCACTGAGTAAGATAATCCCACCGACACACATGCGAGCCTTGTCTATCCAGTTAAAAATTACCATACAAATGATGATACTATTGTCAGTTATCGGACACACACTAAGCAAGTTTAGCGACAATTTATATTTTCTGAAAAAATTTCAGTAACAAAGCGTGCTATTGAACAAATATCTTTAGTCTGAATTTGACCCTAAAGCCGCCCTGATATACCTTGTGTCCGCTAAATCAAAGGAAGCATAAACGTGGCGAAGAAACCCGAAAATCTCAGTTTTGAAGAATCCCTTGGCGAGCTCGAGCGCATTGTTGCCGATCTAGAACAAGGCGATATCTCCCTCGATGACGCGTTAAAACAATTTGAACGTGGCATCAATCTGGTTCGAAATAGCCAAGCAAAACTCGAACAAGCCCAACAAAAAGCGGCCATTTTACTGAAACAAGATGAAAATGCGCCCCTATCCCCCTATGCCGTTGAGGGCGAATAAGCGTGTTAGTCAGTGCCATTCAAGAATATCAACAACGGGTTGATAATCAATTAAAACAGCGTTTTAGTACGCTTGAAGATACTGCTCCCCAATTAAAAGCCGCCATGACTTACGGCGCCTTATTGGGTGGCAAACGCATTCGACCTTTCCTTGTATACAGTGTCGGACGCATGTTTGGGGTCGAGCTCGAAAAATTAGATGCTTGCGCCGCAGCCATTGAATGTATCCATGCTTATTCATTGATCCACGACGATTTACCCGCCATGGATGATGATGAACTGCGCCGTGGTCAGCCCACAGTGCATATCGCTTTTGATGAAGCGACCGCCATTTTAGCTGGGGATGCACTGCAGACCTTAGCCTTTGAAATTGTCACAGAAGCGGTACCAGGGATCAGCAGCGAGCAACATATCGCTATGGTCAGAGTATTGGCAAAAGCCTCAGGTTATCGTGGCATGTGTGGCGGCCAAGCGATAGACTTAGCCTCAACAGATAAACATATTGATCTTAAAGCATTAACTCAGCTACATAATATGAAAACGGGCGCCCTTATCAGCTGCGCTGTTGAGTTAGCGTTAATCGCCGCGAACGCGCCAAAAGATCAGTATGCTGCTATGATGGATTTTGCCCGTGCGGTCGGACTCGCCTTCCAAGTACAAGACGATATCCTCGACATCGTAGCCACCACCGAAGAACTCGGTAAGCCGCAAGGCTCTGATACTGAATCGAATAAGAGTACGTTTCCACAACTACTTGGACTAAAAGGTGCACAAGACACCGCCAAACAACTGATCCAAGAGGCACTATCAGCGCTGGCTAAATTGCCATACAATAGCCAGTTAATTGCAGACTTCGCCCGCTATATCATTGAGCGAAGAATATAATAAGAGTCGAAGTATCTCGCTATGAGTTTGGACATTTCTCAGTTTCCCGTGTTGGCACAGGCCAACACCCCCAATGAACTCCGCCAGCTTCCTCAGGCACTTTTACCACAAGTAGCCGATGAACTGCGCGAGTTCCTTCTTAAGTCTGTTGGCATATCCAGCGGACATTTTGCCTCTGGGCTCGGCACAGTGGAACTCACTGTTGCGCTGCACTATGTCTACAACACCCCTTTTGATCGGCTGATTTGGGATGTGGGCCATCAGGCTTATCCCCATAAAATTCTTACGGGTCGTCGTGACAAGATGCACACCATTAGACAAAAAGATGGTTTGCATCCTTTCCCATGGCGTGAAGAAAGTGAATACGATACTTTCAGCGTTGGGCATTCAGGTACGTCTATCAGCGCCGCACTGGCGATGGCGATTGCCGCAGAAAAAGAGCAAGCGGGTCGTAAAGTCGTTGCCGTGATCGGCGATGGCGCTATGACAGGCGGCATGGTGTTTGAAGCCATGAACCACGCTGGCGACTTGCACAATGACATGCTCGTGGTGTTGAACGACAACGAAATGTCGATCTCTGAAAATGTCGGCGCCCTCAATAACCATTTAGCACAACTGATGTCAGGCCGTTTCTACACTACGCTGCGCGAAGGCGGCAAGAAAGTGTTGAAAGGCATGCCCGTCATCAAAGAAATGGCCAAACGCACTGAGGAACACCTCAAAGGCATGGTCGTTCCTGGCACCCTATTTGAAGAGTTAGGTTTCAACTATATCGGTCCTATCGACGGCCACGATGTTGATGCTCTGGTCGAGACCATGCGCAATATGCGCAATCTTAAAGGTCCACAGGTGCTGCACATCATGACGAAGAAAGGTCGTGGTTATGAACCTGCTGAAAAAGATCCTATCGGTTGGCATGCGGTGCCTAAGTTTGACCCGTCGCTGTTTAAAAAGCCGGCCACCAAACCCGGTTTGCCGACCTTTTCTCAAGTCTTTGGTAAATGGCTATGCGACATCGCCGAGCAAGATGAGAAAGTATTAGCGATTACGCCTGCGATGCGCGAAGGCTCGGGCATGGTAGAGTTTTCCCAGCGTTTCCCGAAACAATATTTCGATGCGGCGATTGCCGAGCAGCATGCTGTCACCCTATCAGCAGGTTTTGCCTGTGAAGGCTTTAAGCCTGTGGTGGCGATTTACTCGACCTTCCTGCAACGCGCCTACGATCAGCTAATTCATGATGTGGCGCTGCAACAATTACCGGTATTGTTTGCTATTGACCGTGGCGGTATTGTCGGTGCCGATGGTCCAACTCACCAAGGTGCATTCGATTTAAGCTTTATGCGTTGCATCCCCAACATGGTGATCATGGCGCCGTCGGACGAAAATGAATGTCGTCAAATGCTCTACACTGGCTATTGCTATGATGCAGGCCCAAGTGCAGTGCGTTATCCAAGGGGCTGTGCCACGGGAGCGACGCAAGTCGAAGCGATGACGGCATTACCGATTGGTAAAGGCGTGATCAAACGTGTGGGCAAGCGCATTGCCATACTCAACTTTGGCACCTTGTTAGCCTCAGCATTAACCGCAGCCGAAAGCTTAGATGCAACGGTTGTTGATATGCGCTTTGTGAAACCACTTGATGTTGATTTGGTCAAAGAGATGGCGCAAACCCACGAAGTGCTCGTCACAGTGGAAGAAAACGCCATTATGGGTGGCGCTGGTGCTGGCGTGCTTGAGCAGCTTCAAAAGCTGCGAATGCCTAAAGCCGTGCTTCAAATTGGTTTGCCAGATGAATTCATCAAACATGGCTCGCCAGAGGAAGTCACCCATGATTTGCAACTGGATGCCGAAGGTATACTGGCGCAAATCAATGCTTATCTAGCACAATAAATGGCTCAATAGTTGGCGGAATAGGTAGAACTAGCTTATCTCGGTAAGGTGCTAAGTCTTACCAATATAGATTCCGCCCATATTTTGCACATATTCCGCCCATAAAAAAAAGGACTGCAATTGCAGTCCTTTTTTGTTGCTGTCTGTTATAACAGCGGCTGATCCAATAAAGCTTAAGCTTCGATATCTATCGTTGCGCTTTCTTGGTTAGGGCCACCCTGTGACACCATTACCATAGCAGGACGCAGCAAGCGACTGTTCAGCTCATAACCCTTTTGCATCACCAACATCACAGTGTTCGCAGGGAACTCAGCGCTTGGCTGCATGCCAATCGCTTGATGTTGATCTGGGTTAAATGACTGACCTTGTGGATCAATTTGCTTAACACCAAATTTAGCCACCGCAGTGAGTAAGCTTTTTTGAGTTAACTCAACACCTTGATAAATCGATTTAGTCGCTTCATCTTCTGGGTTAGTCCCCATCAATGCGCGCTCCATGTTATCAAGTACTGGCAACAGTTCATTGGCGAACTTTTCCAAGGCAAACTTGTTCGCCTTTTCCACATCCATTGCGGCACGACGACGAATATTATCGACTTCGGCTGCGGCGCGGATGACTGAATCCTTCTGCTCTTCAACTTTCGCCAAAGCTTCAGCGAGTAACTGTTCCAGCTCTTCAATACGGAAATTGGCCTGGGTAAGCTCATCGATCAGACTTGCTTCTGCGGTAGATACTTCAGACTCTACACCCTCTTGGATCAGATCCTGTTCTGCTTTAATCGATTCGTTGCTCATTTTCACTCCAGCTAAAAATGCTTTGTTTCTGAAATACTCTGGGCATATTATGGGGATCAATTTTGACGTTTCAAGGCCTAAGGCCAGATCTAGCATAAATATGACCACAAAGTTTCATACTATCGGCCTTATCGGCAAACCTCATCACCAAGGGACCAACCAAACCTTAAAACGTCTGCATCATTGGCTGACAATGCAAGGCTTTGAAGTCTTAGTGGAAGAGCGTGTTGCTGCCGAATTAGGGCCCAATATCGAGGCGGTCGATTTACTAGAAATTGGCGCGCGCTGCGACTTAGCCATAGTCGTCGGTGGTGACGGTAACATGCTTGGCGCAGCTAGGGTATTAGCCCGCTTCGATTTAGGCGTGATTGGCGTTAACCGCGGCAATTTAGGCTTCTTAACCGACCTGCCGCCCGATGCCTTTGAAGAAGCACTCGCCAAAGTCCTCGACGGTGAGTTTGATACCGAGCATAGATTCTTACTCGAAGCCGAAGTCTATCGCCACGGTATGCTCAAGGCGAGCAATACCGCTGTCAACGAAGCCGTACTCCATCCGGGTAAAATTGCCCACATGATTGAGTTTGAGGTCTATATTGACGATCAGTTCATGTACAGCCAGCGTGCCGACGGCATGATAGTGTCAACGCCTACAGGTTCGACGGCTTATGCCCTCTCCGCTGGCGGCGCTATCCTGACGCCTAATCTGCAGGCCCTGATCTTAGTGCCTATGTTCCCGCACACTTTGTCGTGCCGCCCGATTGTCGTCGATGCCTGCAGCACCATTAAAATGGTGGTGTCTCCGGACAATGGCGAGAACCTCGAAGTCAGCTGTGATGGCCACGTGCATTTAGCCGTGTTACCGGGCGATGAAATCATAGTGCGCCGCAGCTCAGAACGGTTACGCTTGATCCATCCTAAAGGGCACAACTATTTCCACGTGCTGCGGACCAAATTAGGCTGGGGCAGCAAGTTGTTTTAAGCCAGTGCATATTTGTCCGATTCCCATAATTGGCCCTATTCCCATAATTTACCTAAATCCCCATAAAAGAGACGTATCCCGTCTCTTTTTTATTCCTTCTATATCCCCAGAAAAAACGGCGGCTAAATACGAGAAGATCTCATTGAGATAATAGTGAGTGAACTACCCATTAGATTAAATAAACGAGCTGACATTCTCATCCATCGCATTTGCGAATTAATATCACTAACCAGTCTGATAAAAGTTAGCACAGCATTTATTCGCTTTATTACGTAAACTTTTCGCCTCAATTTAGCCCTGTACTCTCAATAATTCAGCTTAAGCTATTAGAAGCGGTGACTTTTAATTTCAACATTTGCGTTAGCCGCTCAATATCATCGACATTTATGGCGCGCTGTTCGCTCAAATAAACTGAAAGTAACTTAAATAACGGTTATTTAATTTCATATTAAAGTAAAATTAATTAAGTGACATGCATCACAAGAAAACTCCACCATTTAAAATAGTGATCTAGATCACTATAAAAAACCACCTGAAAACCACAAAATTAATCAACTATAACAACGACTTGAAATAAATCAGCGTAACTTCACCAATTAAGCAGCATCACCCTATGCGACCTTAATCACACCTTAAAAATGTCTTAAAAAACCAATAACAGCCTATTAATGAAATAAATGGATCAGTTAATTGCAATAATGACCATCAACTTGAGTGATAACTCTAGTTTTAATAACTAAAATACCGATAACTTAAATTTAATATAATCGAAATAGATATACGCCTAGCCGTCTAAGTGATCACTGTCACAGATAGATAAATCCCCTGAGAGAAGTGTCCCGCAGCACTGTAAATTAGCATTTCATATAGCAGCCAAGATGATCTAGATCATATTAGTCAAGCCCACAATAGCGTCTAGTACACAACACAGAATGTCGAGACCATAACTCGTTGCAGTATTAACTGCTGATTTATCGGTCTGGGAAGTCGACATGAAGGCAGATGAAAAATTCTAATATCAATAATAAGACAGACCACTTTATGAAGAGGCAAGCATGACAATACTTCAACTCCTCGCCAGCTTGACGCCTGTGCTCAGTGTAATGCTATTTCTAGTATTACTCAGAATGCCCGCATCAAAGGCTATGCCCATTTCCATGCTAGTCACTGCGCTCGCCGCTGTGTTTATTTGGCAAATGGATACCACATTACTGGCGGCATCGGTCCTCGAAGGACTGCTCTCAGCCATCACACCTTTAACCATCATTTTTGGTGCTGTGTTCCTACTGAATACCCTGAAATATTCAGGTGCGATGGACACTATCCGCGCAGGTTTCACTAACATCAGCGCCGATGCCCGTGTGCAAGTGATCATCATCTGTTGGTTATTTGGTGCCTTTATCGAAGGCAGTGCTGGCTTTGGTACGCCCGCCGCGATTGGCGCACCACTGCTCGTACTGCTTGGCGTGCCACCGGTTGCCGCAGCGGTTGTTGCTTTGATTGCCGACTCTGCCTGTGTGTCCTTCGGCGCGATTGGTCTACCTGTACTCTTTGGTATGGAGCAAGGCTTGACCCAAGGCGGCGTAAGCATGGCTGCGGCGCAAATTGCTGAACATGGCGGCACCTATGCTGACTTTGCGCAGTTTATTGCAATGCACATGATCACTATCGATTTAATCACAGGTTCGTTAATTCCATTAGTGATGGTGTCGATTCTGACAGGCTTCTTTGGTCGCAATAAATCCTTCAAAGAAGGCTTAGCGATTTGGAAATTTGCGATTTTTGCAGGTCTTTCGTTTACCGTTCCAGCGTGGATCATCAACTATGTTGCTGGCCCAGAATTCCCATCGGTTATCGGTTCTTTAATCGGTATGGCAATGGTGATCCCAGTCGCTCGCAAAGGCTACTTACTGCCTAAAGCCGCTTGGAATGATTTTGCCGAAAATGACAACCAAGAAACCGCCAAAGTGGAAACCACAGCTAAATTTTCCCAAATCGCCGCTTGGACACCTTACATCATCATGGCTGCGCTGTTAGTGCTGTCACGTACCGTTGCACCGCTAAAAGCCTGGTTATCTGGCTTTAACATCAGCTGGACGGGCTTGATGGGCACAGAACTTAAGGCGAGCTTTGCTACACTATATGCGCCTGGTGCCTTCTTCGTTGCCGTGTGTATCTTAGGTTTCTTCCTGTTCAAAATGAAAAGCCCTGCGATTAAGCAAACGGTCGGTGTGTCATGTAAATCCATGTTACCTACCATTATTTCATTAGGTGCTTCCGTGCCTATGGTGAAAATCTTCTTAAACTCAGGTGTGAATGGTGCGGGCCTAGCCTCTATGCCTGTCGCATTAGCAGATATGTTGGCAGGTTCCATGGGCGCAGTATGGGCTTGGATGGCGCCTATCGTCGGTATTTTTGGTGCCTTCCTATCGGGTTCAGCAACCTTCTCCAACATGATGTTCTCAGGCCTACAGTACAGTGTGGCTGACAATATCGGCATGAACCACGCTCTCGTCCTTGCCCTACAAGGCATAGGTGCGAACGCGGGTAACATGATGTGTGTGATGAACGTGGTTGCGGCTGCAACGGTAGTCGGTATGGCGGGTAGAGAGTCAGAAATCATCCGTAAAACCATGCCAGTCGCCATTGGTTATGCATTACTTGCGGGCACTATTGCTACCCTTTGGGGTGGTTTCTAAGCCCATTGAAAACTAAGGTCGCTACGGCGGCCTTGGTCATTTTTAGCGTTAAGAGAGTAGCCTTATGTCAATTAATTATGACGTTGTATATAAAGACTTAATTAAACTGCTCGGCGAGTCCGCAGTATCCAATGATCCTGTTCGCCGCTTCGCTTGGTCTACCGACGCGAGTTATTTCCGCATAGTGCCAGAAATTGTTGTTCATGCTGATAATCTCGAGCAGGCAAAACACACCCTAGCCATTGCTCGCGCTCACAAGGTCCCTGTTACCTTTCGCGCTGCTGGCACCAGTTTATCGGGCCAAGCCATTGGCGATGGTATATTGCTGATCTTAGGCCACGATGGTTTTAGAACCATAGAAGTCAGCCCAGACAGCAACAAGATCACCCTTGGCGCGGCCGTGATAGGCTCCGATGCCAACGCTGCACTTAAGCCATTGAATAAAAAGATAGGCCCAGATCCAGCCACATTAACCTCGGCTATGGTCGGCGGTATTGTGTCCAACAACGCTTCAGGCATGTGCTGCGGCACGGCTCAAAACAGCTATCAAACCATAGCATCAGTCAAACTCTTGTTTGCCGATGGCTCTGAATTAGACACAGGCTGCGACAAATCCAAAGCGGCCTTTACCCAATCCCATGGCGAATTATTAGACTCGTTGACTGCGTTAGCAAAACTGACCCGCAGCAATGAAGTCCTCGCCCAGCGCATTCGTAAAAAATATTCCATCAAGAACACCACAGGTTACAGCATCAATTCGCTGGTGGATTTCGAAGATCCCTTCGAGCTGATTAACCACTTGATTGTCGGCGCAGAAGGCACTTTAGCCTTTGTGGAAGAAGTCACTTACCACACAGTCGATGAAGCCAAATTTAAAGCCTCCGCCATGGCAGTATTCTTTAACATGGTGGATGCAGCGAGCGCAATTCCGCCGATTATTGGTGACAGTGTTGCCGCCGCCGAATTACTCGACTGGGCATCCATCAAAGCCGTGACAGGCAAAAAAGGCATGCCAGATTGGTTGAGCACACTACCTGAAGGTGCTGCAATTCTGCTGATTGAATCCCGCGCTAACGATGCGCAAACCTTAGAAACCTACACCCAAGATATAATTGCCAAACTGTCACACCTTAAAACTGAACGCCCCATTACCTTCAGTAGCGATGCCAGTGTTTACAGCAAATACTGGGCAATGCGCTCAGGTTTGTTCCCAATTATTGGCGGCGAACGTCCAAAGGGCAGCTCAGTTATTATCGAAGACGTGGCCTTTAACGTTGAACATTTAGCCGAAGCGGCGGCGGATTTAACCGCATTATTCAACAAGCATGGCTACCCAGAAGGGGTGATTTACGGCCATGCATTAGCGGGTAACTTCCACTTTATCATCACGCCGACCTTTGCATCGCAAGCCGATATCGAACGTTTCCAAGGTTTTATGCAAGATGTCGCCGAAATGGTGATCCACAAGTACGACGGTTCAATGAAAGCCGAGCACGGCACGGGACGCGCAGTAGCGCCCTTTGTTGAAATGGAATGGGGCGCCGATGCCTACACCTTGATGAAACGCATCAAGCATATTTTCGATCCCGAAGGCATGCTCAACCCCGGCGTTATTTTGAACGATGACAGCACAGTGCATGTGAAAAACATTAAGCCCTGCCCTGTGGTCGATGATTTTGTCGATAAGTGTATCGAATGTGGATTCTGCGAAAAAACCTGCCCAACATCGGCACTTAACTTCTCGCCGCGTCAACGTATTGCTACTTTGCGTGAAATCGAGCGCTTAGAGCAGTCTGGCGATAAAGCCGCTGCAGCCGAAATGCGCGCCGCCGCTAAATACGATGTAGTTGATACCTGCGCTGCGTGTCAGCTTTGTACTATTGCGTGTCCAGTGGATAACAGCATGGGCCAACTGGTGCGTAAACTGCGCACGCCGTACATCAGTACCACTGAACAGAAAGTATTAGATTTCCAAGCCAAACATTTTGGCGCAGTAAACCAAGTGATCAGCTCAGGTTTTGACATGCTCGGCGTGATCCACAAGATCACCGGCGATGGCATCACCAGTGCGCTGATGAAAACCGGCCGCCTGATTTCTAAAGAAGTGCCGTATTGGAATCCTGATTTCCCGAAAGGCGGCAAGCTGCCAAAACCATCACCTGCAAAAGTAGGCCAAGAAACTGTGGTCTACTTCCCAGCCTGTGGCGGCAGAACCTTTGGTCCAACACCTAAAGATCCCGATAACCGCACTTTGCCAGAAGTGGTCGTGACGCTACTGGAACGCGCGGGTTATAACGTGATTACACCTGAGAAAACCCGCGATTTATGCTGCGGCCAAATGTGGGAGTCTAAGGGCGATTTTAAAAACGCCGATGCCAAACGCCAAGAGCTTATCGATGCGGTGAGCAAGATGACCAATGGCGGCAAGCTGCCTGTGGTCGTCGATGCGCTGTCTTGTACTTACCGGACTTTGTCGGGTAATCCAAAAGTGCAGATTATCGACTTAGTTGAGTTTATGCATGACAACCTGCTGACTAAGCTCAACATCAGCAAAAAAGTCAATGTGGCACTGCACTTAGGTTGTAGCGCACGCAAGATGAAACTTGAGCCTAAGATGCAAGCGATTGCCGATGCCTGCTCTATGCAAGTGCTCAAACCGGCGGGAATTGACTGCTGCGGTTACGCGGGTGAAAAAGGCTTGTATAAGCCTGAAATCAATGCCAGCGCGCTGCGTAATATCAAAAAGCTCATTCCTGTCGAGATTAAGGAAGGCTATTACGCCAACCGTATGTGTGAGGTTGGCCTCACTCAGCACAGTGGCATTTCCTATCGCCACTTGGCTTATCTGCTCGAAGAGTGCAGCCGCTAATCTGGTATGACAATAGTAAACAACGGGGCGATATTTAGCCCCGTTTGTTTATATAAGCGAACTATTCTCATTTATTCATTTTTTAATATTATTGATAAATCTAAAGCGGAAGATATACATTTTTAAACCAACATAATCAGCAAGTTAAAATATTCTCATTTTTGCAAAAATCTACAAGTTCATTTACTAAATTAGGGCTACTTATTCCGCATAGATAGGCCTATATTTGATCAACTACCTTAGCATTTGTGTGGACTTTGGGGTCGCACAGCAAGGCAATGTCGTTCACTAACAAGAAAGAGAAAACACAATGAAAATCGCCCTTTTCATCCCGTGTCTAGTCAATCAAATGATGCCAGAGGTTGCCATTGCCACCTTGGAATTATTAGAGAAACTCGGGCACCAAGTGATTCTACCCGCGGGTCAAACATGCTGTGGCCAGCCAATGACAAACTCAGGTTGCTTCGATGCAGCGCGCAGCACCACCCTTAAATTGCTCAACGCCTTTAAGGGAGTGGAATGCGACGCTATTGTTTGCCCTGCCGCCTCTTGCTTAGTGGCCGCCAAAGAAAACTTCCACGAGTTTGATAGCAGCCCAGAAGCACAAGCTGTGATCAACAAACTCTATGAACTGACTGAGTTTTTACACGATATCGCGCCGATCCCCGCCTTTACCAAGCCCTTTGCGCACAAAATCAGCCTGCAACTGAGTTGCCATGGTATCCGCATGCTAAACCTCGCCACACCGAGTGAGCAAATGGGGCCAAGATTCAACAAAGTCGAAGCTGTGCTCGCCAATATTACCGGCATAGACATAGTGTATCCCGACCGCCGTGACGAGTGCTGTGGCTTTGGTGGCACCTTCGCTGTCGATGAAGGCGCAGTGTCGGCCAAAATGGGCAAAGACAAGGCCCAAGCCCATGCTGCAACCGGTGCTGAGTATGTGGTGGGTTTTGATCCCTCATGCCTATTGCACCTCGATGGCATGATCCGCAGACAGCAATTGCCGATTGAAATTCGCCACATAGCGCAAGTGCTGAACGCCGCGCTCTAGGAGACTCACCATGGCTTACAATCATAATCACGGGGCTCAAGGCTCACAGGTCCATGCCCATAAAGCCGATATTTTTTGCCGCGACGAAACCCGTGTCGACTGGCATTCAAAAGCCCTGTGGATGCTCAGAGAAAAACGCGACCGCGCCGCGGGTAGCATCCCAGAATGGGAACAACTGCGTCAGTTAGGCTCAGAAATTAAGCTGCACACACTAACCCATCTTGCTCAATATCTTGAAACCTTTGAACAAAACTGTATCGCCAACGGCATACAAGTCCATTGGGCCAAAGATGGCGCCGAGCACAATCGCATCGTCCATGACATTTTATCCCGCCATAAAGTCAAAAAATTGGTGAAGTCTAAGTCTATGCTGACCGAGGAATGCCACCTCAATCCGTACTTAGAACAGCGCGGCATTGAAGTCATCGATACCGACTTAGGTGAGCGGATTATTCAGCTCGCTAAAATGCCGCCATCACACATAGTCGTGCCCGCGATTCATATGAAGAAAGAAGAAGTCGGCGAACTCTTTCATGAAAAAATCGGCACTAAAGCGGGGGGATCCGATCCCTTGTATTTAACCCGCGCCGCCCGTGCCCACCTGCGTGAACAGTTCCTTAGCGCCGATGCCGCGATGACAGGCGTAAACATGGCGATTGCCGATAAAGGCGCCGTGGTGGTTTGCACCAACGAAGGCAACGCCGACATGGGCGCTAACCTGCCTAAGTTGCAGTTGCATTCAATGGGTATCGACAAAGTGGTGCCCGATATCGATAGCGCAGCCGTCTTGCTACGCACACTGGCGCGCAACGCCACGGGCCAACCTGTCACGACTTACAGCGCCTTTTATCGTGGCCCACAGCCCGAAGGTGAGATGCATATTATTATCGTCGACAACGGCCGCACTGAGATGCTCAAGGATAAAATCCTTGCAGAATCATTGAAGTGTATCCGTTGTGGTGGTTGCCTCAATACCTGTCCTGTGTATCGTCGCTCTGGCGGTTACAGCTACAACTACACCATTCCGGGCCCAATTGGCATCGCAGTGGGCGCTAAGATTGATGACACTAACTCGATTGCTTGGGCTTGTACCTTGTGTGGCAGCTGTACCTATATCTGCCCGACTAAAGTGCCGCTCGATAAGATTATTTTCCACCACAGACGCCTTAAGGCCGAAGCAGGAAAACTCCCCTATGGCAAAAACAGTTACATGCCATTAGTGGGTAAATTTATGGCAAGCGAAACCATGCTGAACTGCTCTATGAGTGTGGCGAGAACCGCGCTGCGCATTCTACCGGGTAGTCTGTTAAAACCCTTTAGTGGTGCATGGGGTAAATACCGTGAACTGCCCGTCGCCCCGAACTCCAGCTTCGAAGCTTGGTTTAAGAAACACAGGAGCCTATAAGATGTCTAGTAAACTTGAAATTCTCAATGCGCTCAAACTGTCGGCCTTAACAAATCATCCTATGCCAAGCATAGATGTGACGCCAAGACGTGACAATCTCGTCGGCCAGTTCGAGACCAACCTCAATACGGTCGCGGGTACGCTGCATAAAGAAGGTGGCTTAGTCGCCCTGCAAGCCAAAGTCGATGAACATATCGCCCAAGGGTTACAGGTCATCTCCCTTGTAGAGGGTGTCACGGCAAACCGTGAAATGCCACCCACTGCCCACGAGCTCAAAAACATAGATTATGCAGTGATCCCAGGTGACATTGGCGTTGCCGAAAACGGTGCCATTTGGGTGAACAATAAGAATTTAGGCCACAGAGTCACGCCTTTTATCTGTGAAAACCTGATCTTAGCCCTGCCAGCGAATAAGATTGTGCCGACCCTACATCAGGCAGCTAAAGAAATCACGCTAGCCTCAGGTGAGTTCGGGGTGTTTATCGCGGGTCCATCAAAAACCGCCGATATCGAACAAGCCCTCGTCGTCGGTGCCCACGGCGCCTGCAGCTTGAACGTGTATTTGCTCTGATGCCTATAGATTTAATGTAACCAAGAAAATTCAAAGGTTACGGGACAATCGAATCACGAAAGCCGCCTTCATTAGCGGCTTTCTTATTGAGACTGCGCAGAATGATATTTGAGTTGTAGGCTGATAAACCACTAACACAGCTTACCAATTAACGTTTATTGACAAGTAGTTTACAGGCTTGCCATGGCATTCACTCGCCGACTCGGTGAATAAAAACCTAGGGCCTCTAAGCTTATGAACGACAAGCTGATGAACGAGAGCCATATATGGCGAACTGGCAGTTAAACACGGATGTTGTGCAAGTCAATCCGTGGATGCAAGGCCGCGCCATCCAGCTCTTTGATGAACGGCGCCATCTCTGACATTTATCTGCGTACGTTAGTGAACGCTTAAATATAAGTTTAATATCAAGATGTTGATTTAAAGTGTGATATCGCTACGACCTAAGGCAATCGTTAGTGATAAGTAGGAGATCTTTATCAAGTCGCTTTAACCACGTGCGATAGCGCACATACTGAGGATACCTTGGTAGTAACCTCGACTCGGTTGGCTGTATTCTCGACTATGTCTATTAGGCATTTATAGTAAAGGTGAGTAAATGAACGAGGTATTACTACAAATAAAGGCGCTCACCAATGGTGATCCTTTGTTGACGGCTATCATTGTTGGAGTATTAACATTAACGTTAATTGGACTCGTAGGCTACATGCTAAAAGATGTCCCCGCGAAGCTGTTAAGTTGGCTCAGTTGCCTGCTGTTTGTGCGGCTCACTATCGACGATAGCCATCAGGCGCGCACAGAGGTATTCAATAAACTGTCCTTTTTGATCAGTAATACTACCATTCCGTTTTTTTCACGCTCTATCTCTGAGGCTGTGTACTTTGACTATAGTATGAGTTACGACGGGCGCGTCAGTGTTAAGTCTATCGGCTACGGTATGCACCTGTTTAAATACCATGGTTGTATCATGTTGGCGACCCGATCTAAGGTCGATAGTACGACGGCATACGATACTATTACTGTAAGTGCACCATGGTGGGCAAAAGATAAACTACATAGTTTTTTAGAAGATACTCGTGGAGACATCTCTACTGAGCCAAAAGTTAATATTTTCGAAGAAACAGAATGGTGTCGCTATGGCATATTGAAATCATCGGGTTTTAGTGAATTAGTGCTAGATGAAGGGTTTAAGCAGGAGTTGATGGGGGAAGTTGATGACTTCGCAAGTAGGGGGGAATCGGTTGTAAGTAAGCTAACCATACTGTTACATGGAAAAACGGGTACGGGTAAGACGGGTATAGCGAGGGCGTTAGCTGTTGAGTATCATCGCGATCTATACATATTGAATCTATCGACTGTAAATGATGCCACTATTCATAAGGCTATTAGAAAAGTACCGCCCGGAGCTATGTTGTTAATCGAGGACTGTGACTGTGTAAAGGCTACGGTATCACGAACTGCTGAAAGCAATGCAGATAACCCACCACTCACTTTAGGTGGCGTTCTAAACGCGTTAGACGGAATCATTCCTCTTGATGACTGCCTTGTAATAATGACCACAAATCATCCTGATAATCTTGACCCAGCGTTGATACGTAAAGGTCGTGTAGATGTCAGTATTGAAGTACCACTTATTAGTGCAAAACAGGTTAATGAAGACTACTTTGAGCGTTTTGGCGCAGTTCTTAATAGAACTGAGCCATTGTTAGGTTGTGAAGTCTATGAACTCCATCGCAGAGCGAACTTAAGATATGGTGTGTGTTGTAAGCCAGTGTAACCCTCTTTCTCTGTAATAGACGGGAGTGTCTTCAACACTTATCTGAGTTCTGCGAGGGCGCGGCATACAAGCCTCCTTGTTTAATGCTTAACCCAAGCATAGTCAGAGATTAACAACTGCACTATAAAGCGCTGGGTGTCTTTGTATTCATCAGAGCTTAAAGCCACTCATGCTTGAAACCTTTTCTTGTCATTAAAGCGTGAGAAAAAACGAAACCCAAAACTGGTGTAAAAAGTAAAGTAAATAAAACCCATATGGCAGGGCTACTTTTATTTTTGGATGCTAATACACCTAAAGGAATACAATACACAAACAGTAAGGCTCCTATGTAAATCCCAAGTTCCAACTCTTTATTGATAATGGCGAAGGCAACCATGATAAAAATGGAAACTAGAGCCATGCACAAGATTGCGTACCATTTTCTATTTTCACGTTTATATTTGATAAACGCTTCTTCACCAAGTAATACTTTTTGGCTTATTTCTAAACCACGAACAGTTTGCATAATTTGACCTTAAGTTCTAATGATTAGCGAAACGTAGTGAGCGATTCGAGCTACTTGGATAACGCAAAAATCTGGCCATCCATTTTAGATCAACAACATAATGCACTTTTGGTTTGTCTACAACTTGTACGAGCAAAAATTGCTTAAATTAGAGTCATTAAAAGTTGAAGGGCTAAAGCTGAGGCATAAAAATGAGCTAACTCATTAAAAAACTGGTGTATTTTAGACATGCTAACCCACCCAATAAAACAAATGGGCAGTGATTGGCTTGGTTAAGCAGGATTACAGTTAGTTGCTGTGAAAGTACTGACAGCTTGCCGCAAAGTGCCGTCGCTTTTCTAAATGTTCGCAGTAATCGGTCAGTTCTTGCAGCGTACCCACTGAGCCATGAAATAGCGTGCCAAACCCAGTAGTGAGCCTGAGCCAATTGTCATGGGGAATATTTAATCTTGTCAGTAACTTGGCGCTATTTTCACTGATAGCACCGCGTTTATCATTACGGATGATTCGACCTGTATTATCTACCAATTCAAGGTAATCCGCTAAGGAAAACGCAATGCCATTGGGCTGGTTCTAGTGTTCATTACCGATAAAAGGCAATAGATTTTTTGGCTGCTCACCTCTTAATGTAGCCCGAATGCGCAGCTGGATACTGGTATGGTCGATTCGGGGTGTCTGTGTATTCCTATATTCGCTATATTCCTCGAGTGTCTCTGTATTCCTTCGCTAGTTTCCGCATCAGTAGGATATAAATGCTTCACTTACAAACTTTGATGTTATAACTTGCTTTTCTATCTCATCTAACTCGAAATAAGTAACTAATCTACCTTTAATAATTTTTTCTGGAGTCCACTTATCATCTAATAAAACTATATTTTTCACTCCAAAATATGCCAGAGCCTCGACTGTATAACTCCAAAGTTGTTGTTTTTCACTATAAAAAATTACCGGTTTAACTTGGCCATACACAGTAATAAGCATATTCACATTGATTTCTTTAAAGAAAAGACACTCATCCATAACCTTGTCTATTGGCGTAATTAAAGATATGTCTGATAATGCATTGCTATTGCAGTCATTTGAAAAATTTAATATTTTATAAATACCAACTGAAGTTAATTTTTCATTTTTAAATTGAAACATCCCACCGTGCCAACCAAGAAAAGATTTTCTGTTTAAATATTTATTTTTACCCGCTAAGAAAAGATAGTTAGCACATGAAGATATACAATATTTATCAACTTCAATATCTAAGCCTCTCTTCAAAATCCAATTTGCAAAATCAATGCCGACATCAGCATACCCACCAAAACTATTGAATGTTATTCGAGTAACATCAGGATGTTGAGAGTGAATATATTTAACTCTCTCAAAACCATGTTGGTTAATGTCACCATTGTAATAAATAACGTTTTTATGATAGAAAATATTGTCATCAGCAAAGAGAGTCATTGGAAAGAGAAGTAGAACAAAACCGTAGATGAAAAAATTGCACATAAATACCTCAAGAAATACAGGAATTCAATAAGAGAAATACCAGATATAGATTCGATTAAATTTTATGTATATGACCATCCCAAGGATCATAACGACACACAAATCGAGGCTGCATGAGCTTAATTTCACAAAAAAGATATACCAGCCTCTATGCACATTGGCGTGCCAGAAATAACCATCAAACCGAGCGAACATGCTAGAAAATTGCCACAACAGCTCACAATAGAATTGTGTCAGTCGATGCTTGTAAAACAAGTGCCAGCAAGAAGAAGCATTAAGACAGTCTGTAGCAAAATAAGTCCTTGCTTGCGTTTTTGTGTCAGCTTATAGGATTGGCCCATTACAGACCTACAGTATATAACTCGGACTATCGAGTCCTCTAAAATATACTTTAGCTTAAAATTTTAGGGCAAAATTATACAAATATGACAGTAAGTTATCACCGATATAGCATCACGTTCAACATTTTTGAAAACTTCCCTAAAATTGAAATTTCTGCAGCAGTGTTTTTCTACTGCTGGGATACTTCTTATGAAATAAAAAGACAGCGAGTCACAGGGGAAAAAATGACAATGAATGCTGCGGAATTCAGTTAACTTGCTTTAGGTAATTTCAATTTAAAGTGGCAGCGTAAAGAAGCTTACGCTGCCATTAAAGTTTGATGTTTTAAAGTATTATTCGAACATTGTTACTTTATTCGAGTTTTATCTTTTTCCGCGCCAGACTAAGTACGCAGTAATAGATCCACTCACAAACATCATCAAGCTATCGCGGGATAAACTACATAAAGGCTTTGGTGAACGCTTCCTTCGACTGGCGAATGTAATTACGGGCGCTTTGGGCGTGTTGCTCCCATACGGCGCGATCGCTTGGGTCGGTGAAGGGGTTTTGTTCAGTGGCAATCGAACGTTCAAACTTATCGTAGAAGGTTAGCATGGCCGAGGTGATCTGGTTAAAACGCTCCTTGAATTCTTGAAATTCATCAATCTTCTCAGTGGTTTTAATCATGTACTGCACCAGTTCAGCATTGCTATTCGAAGCTAATAAAGCTTCTGCTTTGGCGCTGATATTGGCACTGGCCTCAGTAATCACAAGTGCTCGGGTTTGCTCGTCCTTACTCATCACTCGGCTGTAGTTTTCAGGCGTGCGGGCAATGCCGGCATGCTGTAAATAGCCGCGTAGATGCTTGTCGAGATCCTTACGGAACGTATCTAAGTTCTTCTGCATGCTGACTAAATCATTATCTAGTGCCGTGACTTGTTGCAGCTCTTTTTCGATTTCAGACATAAAGCGTTCGGCCTGCTGATAAATTTTCAGGCCATTTTCTTCGGCAAACTTTTTATCGCTACGACTCAAGTCGCTGTTGTCATAATTAGAGCGATCGAAGGTCGCGGCCAAGAATGATTTAAAGGGTTCGGCAAAGGCGGAATAAGCACCGGCACTGACAACATTTAAGGTCGCGGTGGCTAAATCGCCAAAGGGTTTCACCATAGAACCCAAGCGTGCCTGCTGGATAGGTGATGCCACACGTTTAGTGTCGGATAGCACCGACCTAAAGGTGTTATATCCCATAGGGTTAGACATCTTGTTGCGCTCAGATGTCGCCAACACAAAGGTGATACTGGAATAGATGGCATTCGAGTATTCAAGGTATTGTCTTTGGCTCTCAAGCTGGGCGGCGTAGTTTTTACCTAAGGTGCGGAACGACTCAGACTGCACTTCGTAGTTCTTGTCAGCTTTAAGCTTATCTAAGATGCCACCGATAATTTTCTGCTCATTTTTTTGCAGGGCCATATCGAGGCGAATTTTATCTAAGCTCAAATCATCCAGACTGATGGGGCCATTAATGGACTCAATGTCGAGGCGAATATACTGGCGGCTCGGATCGTCGATAGAGACTCTGTGTGCTAAATACTCGTTCGCACCCGGAGTGATATCGATTAAGGCAACATGCTGCCACTGGGCATCGAGTTTTAATACTGGTGAGGTTAATACATTGATTCGATACTGGGTTTGAGTATTTTGGGTTTTAACCCAAAACTCCAACAGACCCGCTTCAGAAATGGGGTACTTGCTGACAATGCTGCTATTACCTTCGGCACATAACAGCGCACTTTCACCACTGTGGGGTTCAGCGCCTTCAAATTGACAACCCATGATCCACGACCAAGGTTGAGATAAACGATTGCCTTCAAAGTCGCTGGCAAACACTAACTCATTCTCTTTGGCACTGGCATTAACAGTGGTTAACACGCCAAGCAACAGCATAGAAATGACTGCAGTGGTGCGCATAAGGGCCTCATAAAACATAAGTTACTAAAATCAACGAGCGAGTCATTCGGCTCAATACCCAGTTATATCGACGATCAACTGACCCGAGTTTCAAAGCGAATCTAGCCGGTATTCTGAGGGTTATGACCTCGAAAAAACCGCCCGCTTGAAGGCGTCATTTTTGATAGCAGATTAAACCAGCGAAATGTATCAGAGGCCATCCTCCCACGCTAGCCCTAAGTCATGTTTGGCACAGAAAGATAGCAGTTGAATGGCAATCGGGGCCATGAATCGCCCCGATACTGAAAACAATAGTGAAATTAATGATGAAATCGATTGTAAAATCGATTATGAAACTCAGGGAAAACTAACCACTTATGCCTCTGTGCATATATCTATTCTTACCGCTTGTCTGGCCGCGTCTTTCGCCTTCCTTTGCCCTCTTCCCTCATCATCAGCGCACGCAAAAAAACAGCCAAAACCAAGATCCAAGCAAAACAGAGTTATTGCAGCCGCGCCTCGACTCGCTTCATGGCGTAGAACATCCATATCGTCAGAATAGTGCTACAGGTTGCGAGCGATACCCACACACCAATCACGCCAAACATCCAAGCGAAGCAGTAGATAATCGCAGCGATCAGGATAAGTTTCGCGCCGGTCAGCATAGAGGCTTGTTTCGAGCAATTAATCGCTTGGAAGAAACTCGCACCGACTAAGATTAAGCCTTCCATCGGTAAGCCCCAGAAATACCAGCGCATCCCCTCAATCGCCACGGGCGTTAGGTTCTGATTATCGCCGGCAAACAAATACACTAGCCATTCAGGGCGAGAATAAATCAGCGCTAAGCCCAAGGCTGCGGTGAGCAGCGTCATGCCAAAGGCAATATTACGTGCTTGCTTAACCCTATCGAAACGCCCAGCGCCCGCATTAAAGCTATAAATGGGTTGCGTGCCGAGGGCAATACCTTCAAAAATCAAATAGAAGAATGCTTCTGTGTAACTGACTACGCCATAGGCTGCCACGTGTAAGGGGCCGCCCACCCACAAAAATGCCGTGTTGTGTAGGGTTAACACTATCGACAAATAAAGGTTCATCAAAAAGCTGGGTAAACCCACGCGGGCTATGTTCAAGCAATTGTCGAGCTTAAGCTTCATCTGCTCAAGGTCGATCCTTAACTGAGTGCGAGGACTGAAAAAATGCTGCAAACACAAAAGCCCAGTCACCGCCTGCGACATCATAGTCGCAATCGCAGCGCCCGCTAAACCAAAGGGGAAGACCACAATAAACAGCCAATCTAAGAAAGTATTTAATACACCGCCCAAGATCAGCACCCAAGTTACCATAGATGGCCGACCATCATTACGCAGCAATGTGGTGAAGGTCATTGAAATAATGGGGAAATGACACAGGGCAAAATACCAGAACAGGTATTCGTTGGCGTTTTCGAGAATGCCCCCCTGCGCCCCGAGGGCGATCAAAATATCCCGCGAGAATATCCCACCCATGAGGGCAAAAATGGCCCCCGCCAATAAACACAAACTAAAAGCATTACCGAGCAATTTACGGGCCTTAGCCACATTACCTTGACCAAGATTGATCGACACTAATGCCGCGCTGCCCATGCCGATCATGGCGCCAATCGCATACAAAATAGCGCCGACTGGATAGGCTAACATCATCCCCGCCAACCCAGTTTCACCTAAATAGTGGCCAACGAAGATACCATCAATCGTCACATAGACACCTGTCACCAACATAGAGGCGATGGTGGGTATGGTATAGCGCCAAAAAAGCTTCGCTATTGGCTCCTCGAGCAGGCTCATATCCGCAGGAGCATGATTAGATGTTATTGCTGTCATTAGTGTTTCTCATAAAAAATGGGGCAAGAGTCGTATCTATTTAGAAAAATGATCGGGTGAACAAAAATGCGACAATGGATTGTACCTAAAATAAACCGGAACTCAAAGCAAGTTAAGCAGGAAGATGTAACCACAAAGATTAATCATCACAATGACTTAAGTGTGAACAGTCTAATTTCAGCCAAATGACAAACCGAACACAGCCCAATAACAGATGTGGGCTAACTCATCATTTTTTGCTACTTTTTTGGTGTTTAAGGCCGAATTAGGTAAAGTATTAGCTCAAGCAAGCCTATTCACGTATTTTAGTAAGATAAAATTATTAACTATAAAAATTTAAGATGTTGATAATTAATGGCTTAATTAATAATATATTCAATAACAATAATAAGGGAAGGACATGAGTCAGAATAGTCCAAATGCAGGCAACGACCTGCGGGAAGTCAAACAGCTCGGTATGTGGGCATCCATTACTAGCTTAGGTTATGTGTTTTGGCTGGTCGGCGGGATGGAGTTAGTCGAACGTATCGCTTATTACGGCGTCAAAGCCAGTGCAGGACTGTACGCTAAAGCGCCTGAGTCTGCGGGCGGCCTTGGCATCAGCCTAAGCGACTACGGCATTATTATTTCCCTCTGGGCGATCATGCAAACTTTTGTGCCCGTATTCACCGGTGGCATCTCTGACCGTGTCGGCTATAAAGAAACCATATTTGGCTCCACCATCATTAAAATCTTTGGCTATCTGGTGATGGCATTCTTCCCCAGTTTTTGGGGCTTCCTTGCCGGCGCATTACTCCTCGCCATTGGTACTGGGATATTTAAACCGGGCATTCAAGGCACCTTAGTGCTGTCCACCAATCGCAATAATACCTCTATGGCTTGGGGCATTTTTTACCAAGTCGTCAACATTGGCGGTTTCCTCGGGCCGCTAGTGGCCGTACATATGCGCCAATTATCGTGGGACAATGTGTTCTTCGCCTGCGCCGCGATTATCTCGCTCAACTTCTTATTTTTGCTGACTTATACAGAGCCAGGTAAAGCCGAGCGACTGGCACGTAATAAACAAATCAAGTCAGGGGAAGTCAAACAAGAAGCCCTGTGGCGTGATGCATGGCGTGAGCTGAAAAAGCCAATTGTGATCTACTACATGCTGGTATTTTCAGGCTTTTGGTTCCTGTTCAATGCCCTATTCGATGTGCTGCCTATCCATATTTCCGAATGGGTCGATACCAGCGTAATTGTCACATCCCTATTTGGTAGCGAAGGCACCAGTAACGGCATTCTGCAATTTTGGCTCGGCCTCAATAACGAAGGCACTAAAGTGATGCCAGAAGGCATGCTCAACCTTAATGCGGGCCTGATCATGACCTGCTGCTTTATCGTCGCCGCACTGACGGCTAAATACCGTATTACTACCGCCATGTTTATGGGTTGTTTACTGAGTATTTTGGCCTTTGTGTTTATCGGAGCCTTCCATGCGGCTTGGTTTATCGTGCTCGCAATTGCTATGTTCTCTATTGGCGAAATGATGATTAGCCCGAAGAAAAATGAGTTTATGGGCAACATAGCGCCCGAAGGTAAAAAAGCCATGTACTTGGGCTTTGTGATGTTACCCCAAGGGATCGGCTGGGGATTGGAAGGCTACTTTGGCCCTAAACTCTATGAAATTTATGCATCGAAAGAATTGTTTTCGCGGGATTTATTGTTAGAGCGCGGCATGAACAGCACTGAGGTTAGCGCCATTCCTCAAGGTGAAGCCTTTACTACCTTGGTGAGCTACACAGGTGAAAGCGCCCAGGAACTCACCCAACTGCTGTACCACAGCCATAACATTGGCATGGCGTGGTACATCATCGCCGCCATAGGGACTATCTCAGCGGTGGGGATTTTTATCTATGGTAAGTGGTTACTCACACTGCAAAGAGCCCAACAAGCCGCCTAAGCGGGACTCGCTAACCTCATTCGAGGTAAGGGCGATAAAGACAATATAAGGGCTAAATAAAGGGCAAGGTGAGGAGCGATCTTCATCTTGCCTTATCAGTATCAAAAAGGACGCGTCAGCAGCTCAGGCGTAAATTGTTCAGGCGACAGCAATAAACCTAAGCTCTCGATTTGTGCATTCAAACGATTGAGATCTTGAGTCAGCGCAGGCAAGGTCAGGATATTGTCATCGAGCTCATACACTTGCCTTAAACTTGTGTAATAAAACAGCAGTATAATCAAAGCATTCACATCATTTTGCGCCGCAGCGGCTTTAATCTTTATCAACTTGCGATAAATACGATTATGGAGCTGCTTTAATTGCCACACATAATAAATTTCGCTGAAGAAGGGTTTGTCCTTCAAGTTATAAATCACGGCACTACACAGACCCAGACTGAAAATCACCCCTAAGAGATTCAAATGGAAATTACCTGTAGGCTCGCCCGGCACAGGCGTTGCCCCAAACAGCGCAATCAGCCCTGCACCCAAAAGCAATGACAGCACGACTAAGCTAACAACTAAAATTACGATGAATAAATTCATGTTTTTACGATACAAGGTTTTATCTATTTCCTGCAGCTTCATAACATCCCGCTCAAATAGGCCGCCTAGCGTTGGCGTATCAATCAATTAGTGGCAGAGCATACCCCAATCCCCTTTATTCGGCCTTAACTGATTTAAACGCATAACTAAAATACATTTCTCATCCTCACCCGCAAGCGATACAAATTGACACCTTTAGGTATCATTAAACGATCTGAGGGATAGGATGATGTATCAATTGAAGATCAACGGCTTAATACCCTTGCGATTCAGTGTATGAAAAATAATCTCACGTTTATCTCAAAACATAAAAATGCTAACGTGCGCCCCAATCAAGGTAAAATTTGCTAACCTTAATCTCAGTGAATTTCATCATGGTATCGCCACCTTTTGCGAGATACCTAGCCTTAAGCTCCCGCATTCATACCACACAAGGAATGCCATGATACTCAGCAAAGCCTTTGCACAAGTCGTCCTTTTGGCGCTCAGCAGCCTTTGCTTGACTGCGCAGGCCAAAGACCTGCTCGCGGTGGGTGCGAGCTTCAGCCAAATTTTCGAACTACAGCCCAATGGCGAATATACCGGCTTAGGTGTCGATATTTTAAATCGCTTCGCCCAGCAGCAAAGTGTGAACATTCACTATCAAATTACCCCTTGGCGCCGCGCCATTTCTATGATCGAACGTGGCCAAGCGGATATTCTTATTGGTCCCTACGATACCCCAGAGCGTGAAGCGAACTTGGCTTTTGCGACGAAAGCCTTTTACCGCGATAATATGGTGTTCTATGCCCGTGTAGGCCATGAAATTGTCTGGAATGGCGACTATGCCAGCATTAAAGGTCAACGGATTGGTAAGATGCAGGGGTGGAGTTATGGCCCGACGTTTAATGAACAAACTAAATCTTTTAATATCAATGAATTTGTCGATATTAAAAGCGGAATAGAACGCCTCTCACGAGGGGATTTAGATTTACTCGCCACAAACAGCCGCAATACCGATGCCGTGCTCGCCCAAATCAAAATCCCTAAGGCGATTGCCCCAATCACACCGATAATCGATGTCCAAGACGGTTATATGGCTTTTCCGAAGCAGGCGAAATTCGATCCCTTAAGACAAAGGTTTGACCGTTTTTTCGAGGACATGATCCAAAATGGCACCTTTACGACACTCGGCCAAAAATATCGCGTAACCTTGCCTTACTGAGCTAGCGCTACTGATCCAAGCGTATTCGCCCCCGCCTGACCTATGCTCACATGTGTGATCAAGAGCGATAGGAAAGCCAGTGAGCAGTTAACCGTTAGAAGCTAGCAGTTAGCAGTTAGCAGTTAGCAGTTAGCAGTTAGCAGTTAGCAAAGACAGGCGAGCAACTGCTGCTCTATTTCGTCCCAATTGACTTCGTCCACGGTAATCATCTCTAGTCTGGAATCTAAGCTGTCATCGAGTTCAACCACAGTAAACTCATGATCAATCCAGTTAAATCCAGCGATCCCTTCAGAAGTGATCATCACGGCCTTTAATCTCAGCAACACTTGCCCGACGTCTGATGACTGAGTATGGCGCTGAATAAATACCATTAACTTATCAAAATCAAACTCTTGCCTTGGCTCAAATACCCAGCCGCAGCTAAAACAGCCTTCGCCTTGATTCTGCTTGCGCACTATGCCACGTGCATCAAATTCGAGAGCGACTTCGATTGCGCCTTCGGCAAAAAGGCTTAGCTCACTCAAACGCGAACCACCCGTGCGGAACAGGCTTGGCGCTGTCGTCGGTAGGCTGCCCAGCTTTAAGCCCACGCTAGCATGCCCATTTATATTGAGTGACACGCGCCTTGGTTGGTTTAAATAATCCAGCAGCGCGCTAGGTAAAGGTTGCTGGTTTGTGTGGCTCACCACAGGAATATCAGTACGTTCGATATGGCTTAAATAGGTCTGTAACTCATAGAGTAACTTGGTATTTTCGGCATCATATAAATCTGACTTAGTCGCGATAATCACATCGGCCACTTGCAGCTGTTGGATGAAGTTTGCATGTTCGCGATAGCGGGGATCGTGGATTTTACGCGCGTCCACCAAACATAAAGTACTGCGCAGTGAAATCACATTCTGATAATGGGGCGCACTCAATACTTTAATGATTTCATTAGGATGCCCAAGCCCAGTCGGTTCTATCAATAAGCGGTCAGGTTTCGCTTTCGCAATCAACTGATTGATCGCCACTTGAGTCGGCACGCCCGCGGCGCAGCAAATACAGCCACCCGCTACCTCACGAATTTGTATGCCGTTATCGGAGGAGTTCAGTAACCCCGCATCAATTCCGACCTCACCAAATTCATTGACCAGCACAGCCCAAATTTCATCCGCGGGTTTAGTCGCCAGCAATTGCTTAATCAGGGAGGTTTTACCTACGCCTAAAAAACCTGTAATGATATTGGTGGGAATCGCTTTGATAATCATAAGGAAACTCGCTCGAATAGAAAGCTTGGCGCTCGAGTGTAGAAGTATTGGCTTTGAAGCTCAACAAAAAGCGCATCGGTGAGGATGCGCTTTAGAATGGCGGGGCTATTTAACAAACTAGGCAACCGTTAAACAGCGAGGCTGACAGGCGCTTGGCACTTATTAGCCTTGATTGTTAGGCTTAGCTTATTCTGGTTTAAATTATTTTGACTTAACTTATTTAGACTTGTTTGCGCGAGAGCCAAAACCTGACTTATTGCTCACCAAATTCGACTTAGGTTTAGTCGCATTAAACGGCTTACCTGAGCCTGACGCAGGCTTAGCACGGCTAGAGGATTTATCGCCACCAGCTTTGCCTTTGGCGTACTTGCCCTGACGAGACTGACCAATAGTGCGATCCTGCGGCGCCTTATGGCTCCACTTTCCAATCGGCTTAATCGGTGCCGCGGGCGCATCACGGTAACGGGCAGGTAAAGGCGTGCCTTCTTCATAACCCGGTTGTACCGACACGGGCAGTTTTTGCTCAATCAAGGCTTCAATTTCAGCGAGCATTTCATCGTCAGAAGGTGACACGAACGAAATCGCGCGACCGGTTAATCCAGCACGGCCTGTACGGCCAATGCGATGGATATAATCTTCGGCAAGGAAAGGCAATTCAAGGTTGATCACCATAGGCAAGGCTTGAATGTCTAACCCACGTGCAGCCACATCGGTTGCCACCAGCACCCGTAATTTACTGGCTTTAAACTCTTCTAACACCCGATTACGGGCGCCTTGAGTTTTATCGCCATGGAACACGCCTGCGGCTATGCCATCGAGCTTTAATTCTTGCAATAAATGCTCGGCGCTTTCTTTCGTGCTGGCAAACACCAGTACTTGGCGCCAATTGTTGCGGCCAACGAGTTCTGACAACAGCTCGGCTTTGCGACGTTTATCAACGCGATACACTTCCTGCACTACTGTGGAGGCAGTTGTCGTGTCGGCAACATTCACCCACTGAGGTTCATTCAGCATTTTCTCGGCGAGTTGTTTGACTGCATCGCTATACGTGGCAGAGAACAACATGGTTTGATGCTGCGGCGCAATTAAGCGTTTCACTTTTTCAATATCGCGCACAAAGCCCATGTCTAACATGCGGTCGGCTTCGTCGATCACTAAGGTCGTGACGCTCGACAGATCTAACTGGAATTGGCCGATAATATCGAATAAACGACCAGGAGTTGCCACCAAAATATCAACGCCCTGCTCTACCCCTTTACGCTGGGGATTCATGTTGGCGCCGCCGTAAACGGCTAAGGTTTTCAGCGGCAGGAACTGGCTGTATTTCTGGATATTTTCGCAGACTTGAATCGCGAGTTCGCGGGTGGGCGTCATAACCAACGCGCGTAAAATCGGTTTATCATTGCTGTCGCTTGTTAAAGACTCAGCCGCCAATTTTTCAAGTACAGGCAGAGCAAAGGAAGCCGTCTTACCTGTACCCGTTTGGGCGCAGGCCATAATGTCTTTGCCTTCAAAGGCAAGCGGGATCACTTTCTCTTGCACTTGAGTGAGTTGCTGATAGCCACACTCAGTTATCGCATTCAAAATAGGAGAAGATAAACCGAGTGTTTCAAATTTCATAGGGACTCTTTAGCTAAGTAGTAAAACTTTGATGCGAGGTGATACTCAATGCCCCAACGCGGGGCCGCGGAGTCTAGCAAAATCCGCGGCGTTTTTATAGGCAATTATCATGTCTCAGTTAATATCCTCTTAGACACGGGAAACTAGAGCCGAAGCTTGCAGGTATTTTTGGGTAAATTCAGCGGCAGGCACAGGTCTTGAGAACAAGTAACCTTGGCCGTAGTCACACCCTGCTGCCAACAACACTTGGCGCTGCGCCTCAGTTTCGACACCTTCGGCAATCACCTTCATCCCCAACTTGTGGGCCATCACTATTATCGCCTCACAGAGAATTTGATCGTTTGAATCGGTATCAATATGGCGGGTAAAAGATTGATCAATTTTAAGATAATCGATATCAAACTTTTTCAGATAGGCGAGTGACGAGCAGCCCGTACCAAAATCGTCCAGCGACACTTGCACGCCCGCATCACGGTAGGCCAGTAGTTTTTCGGTCACGCCCATACTGGCGTCCAATAGCAAGCCCTCGGTAATTTCAACGCACACGCCCGCGCCCGTGATATTGAGATCTTGCAACAACTTCAACCAATCATTGAGCAGCGTGCCCTCATCGCGAAATTGGATTGGGGATTTATTGACGCTGATTTGGATTTCAACCCCTAACTCGTGGCGCCAAGCCGCACTTTGACGCGCAGCTTGCTCAAACACCCAATTACCGATTTCAACTATCAGCCCAGTGTCTTCCGCCACCGGAATAAACTCGGCGGGTGACACAGCGCCACGCTCAGTATGGTGCCAGCGGATCAAGGCCTCGGCCTTAGTCACATCCCCCGTCGCTAAGGCAACAATCGGTTGATAATGCAGTTCAAATTCTTTATTCACGACCGCTTGACGTAAATCTTGGATCAAGCGCATGCGGTATTTGGCGTATTCCTGCATCGATGGGGTGAAATAGTTGAAACGATTGCGCCCTTGATCTTTCGCCGCATACATCGCCTGATCCGCATGCTTAAGCAGTCCTTCAATACTGGTCGAATCATCGGGATACAAAGTGATCCCTATACTGGCGCTGATGTAAGCCGTTTCTTCACCCAGCACATAGGGCTCGGCAATTCGCCGCAGAATATTCTCGGCAACGCGCTCAATGCCCTTATGATCGTCCATCGAACTTAACACTACAGTAAATTCATCGCCGCCAAGGCGCGCCACGACATCGGCATCACGCACGCAGGATTTTAAGCGGCTCGCGGTTTCTATCAGCAGTAAATCGCCCATGGCATGGCCTAAGGTGTCATTCACTTCTTTAAAGAAATCTAAGTCCAAGAACAATAAGGCAAAGTGATTGCGATTGCGGTCAGCGTTTTTCACTTCGCTGCTTAAATACTCCAATAACATGCGCCGATTGGGCAAGCCTGTCAGCGTATCGTAGTTGGCTTGCTTCCAGATCAGATGCTCATTTTGCTTCTTGTCGGTAATGTCAGAAAACAGCGCCACCCGCCGATAGGGATGGCCTTCTTTGTCATTGATGGTATTGATGGTTAACCAGATGACATATTCCTCGCCGTTCTTGCGCCGCTGCCACATTTCCCCTTGCCATTGGCCCTTTTCACGGATCTCATTGTTCATTTGAGTGTAAAAATCGCGACCATTGAGGTCACAATAAAGCAACCGAATATGTTGATCCCGCACTTCAAATTCACGATAGCCCGTCATCACACTAAAGGCGGCGTTGACGGTAATAATCACGCCCTTTTCATCGAGGACACTCATGGCTTCAGAGCTGTTATCGTAAACCAGTGCCGACAATTTTAACGATTCTTCGATAAGTTTTGCGTCGGTAATATCGGTATAGGTTCCGCACATCCGCAGGGCATTGTTGTTTGCATCTCTGCTCACGACTTTACCTGTATCAAGGATCCACCGCACCTTACGGTTTACGGTATTTAAGCGGTACTCCATCTTATGTTGCGCCGTTTCGCCACGAATATGGGCCTCAATCGAATGCAGCACTTTAGGTCTGTCTTCGGCGACTATCGCGTCCATCCATTGGCGACTGTTGGCGTTGAGCATATCCACATCGCAGCCGAGAATATCGGCGCTGCGGGCGTTACGTTCGATACGATCATTACGAATATCCCAATCCCATACCCCAAGATCGCTACTGCTCAGCACCAGTTCGAGTTGCTCACGACTAGCAAGTACCTCTTGGTCGGCAAAGGCTTGGGCAGTAATATCTAAATATCCAGCAATAACAAGCAACACGGCGTTATTGCCCCCCCGTTTGCAGGCGACTGTCATATGGGTGTAAACCACGCTGCCGTCTTTAACGATAAAACGCTTATCCATCTCGTAATTATCGATATCGCCTTGCAGCATAAGCTCAAATTTCAGCGCATCGGTTTCTAAATCATCGGGATGGGTGATTTGCGCCCACGTCATCCGCAGCAATTCAGCCTCTGAATATTTGAGCATTTGGCATAAACGTGGATTCACCTTTATCCACTTTTGGTCAATCCCCGTTATCGCAATACCAATGTTGCCCGCGTTGAATTGGCTGCGAAATAGAAAATCGTCCTGTAGACGAATTTGTTCATCACGTTCTAACTCAAAACGCCGTGACAACAGGCGGCTCAGCAGCCAAGTCGCAATAGGGAAAATGGTGAGCACAGGTAGGGTGACTTGTTCGAGTAAGGGCATTCCTATGCCATTAGGTAAAAATACGAACCACAACAACATCACGATATGGACTGCATAGGCGAAGAGAAAGATTTCTCCACCTGAAATGTTCGCTAAATAGGATTTACGATATTGACGCCAAATCACCCCGATTAACCCGGATGACACTATCACGCCGACACCAATCCACATCCCCGCGCCACCAATACTGATGCGATATAGCGCCGTCATCACTACAGCAATAAAGGTCGGCAAACCACCGAAAAAGAGGCCAGAAATACAGAGGATAACCGAGCGAGTATCGAAGAAAACGCCCGGTTGGTATATCCAAGGCGTGCTCATGATGGTGATACCAATACCACCGATGAGCATCCCAATAATGATACGCCACAGCAAGAAATACTGCCGCTGATGCTTTTTAGGGATCACGTCGTACAAAAATACCAACGCCAGCAGCAAAGCCGCATTTTGCACTAACGGAAAGAGAATACCTTTATCCATGACTCAGGGAGCGACTCCAATAAATGAGGGGGCTTGATACAATTTTAACATTCCCATCACTAGTGTAGCAGAATCACTTAGAAATCATGCGCTAATTCCTTTTACCACATCACACTTTGTATATGCTGCATCACACTTTGCAATAGAGTTGTTGACGATATTGTTCAGCAATGGAATGCCAGTCAAAACGCTGTGCCATGGCCGCCACACGCACCTTTGACCATGTTTTCCCCTCGAAACAAGCAATGGCTTGCATCAACCTTTGCAAAAACGCTTCGGCTTGCTCGTCTAAGCTATTGCCGTTAAAAGCAAAACCAGTCACGCCATCCTCAACGGTATCCTTCAATCCGCCCACACCATGCACTAAGCAAGGCTGTCCGGCGCGCATCGCGAGCATTTGACTGATGCCACAGGGCTCAAAGGAGCTTGGCATTAAGAAGAGATCGCCATGCTGATACAGCGCCTCGGATAACGCCTCGTTATATCCCTGCAAAAATAATAGGTTATCGTATTTAGCCCCTAACACTTGGAAGGATTTAGCAATCGATGCGTCGCCACTGCCGAGTAAAATCAGTAGCGCCGTCGGTTTTATCTGCTTCAACGCTTTAAGTAAGGTCTCAAGCACAGATAAGCCCGAGGGTAATTGATGGCGCAGCAGTAAGACTTTTTGGTCGGTCAAACGGCCCACCGAAGTGAGTAACAGACTCGGTACTTGCTCCGCCATCGCTTGACGCCAATGGGCTTGCGTGCGCGCAAAGGCAATCATATCTACGCCGCTCACTTGCGCTTGATGTCCCTGCCATTGCACTAACGCAGTTTCAACCGCACTCAGCAATTGCTTGAACTCGGGTACTTGAATACGCGCAGGTGGCTTAGCGGGTAAATCCGATACTGACGAATAGACACAGCCATTTAAAATCCCCACCACTTTGCCGTCATTAGCCTTGAGCTGTAAGTCATGTTCTAGCCCTTCGCCCCCAAAGAATCCCGCCTCAGGTTTGGAGGGCTGTAACACTTCTTTGGCGTAACTGGGTGAGACTAAATGCACTTTATCACTCAGCACTATCCCCATGCGCATTGGGTTAACGCAGTGGGGATAACGCGGATCGGTGATCAGCTGTTTTTGCCCCTGCGTTAAAGACGCAAATAACTCGGGAAACCAAGCCGCAAACGAGGACGAGTCTTGGCTTAACGGACGTATCCCCTGCAGCGCAAGATTGTGGATGGAGAACACACACTCAATTTCTTTGAGGACACTGAACTCAGGCACAAACGCCCTTAGCATGGCTAAGCAGCCCGCATGCCAGTCATGTAAATGCAGCACAGCGGGCATTGGCACTCGGCCTGTAACTAATGCCGTGGCGACGCTCGCGCAAAGGAAAGCAAACTTAGTTGCATCGTCAGCAAAAGGACGCTCGGCGCTGCCTTGGCTGTAAATTTGCCCAGGAACGGATTGCCATAATGCATGTTCGAGCAGATAAATCATCGCCTCTGGCACTTGAGGATGGGGCATGGAAAACACGTGCACCCGCTCTAATCGACCGCCAAAGGCCACAGTTAACTCACCCAGATCTTGGGGTTGATTCGCGACCGCAGTCAAAAAGCCATAGCTTGGCATAATCACATCGACGCACAAATCCACACCCGCCAAAGCGTCGGGTAAATCACGGATCACATCCGCCATACCGCCAACCTTGGCGCCCGCAAGGGCACCGTTTTCAGCCGCGACCATTAAAATGCGTTGTTTCAATTAATTGGATACTCCCGCTACTTCATTTCAGCGGCTTATTAATAAGCTGACTGTACCTAAGCGCTTAATCTAAGGGCTTAATCTAAACACTTAACTTAATGCCCGTAGTTAAAGCTTGTGCTTAAGCCCGTTCCTAAGCCGTTTGTGCTCATTATGCTTGGCGACTAAAAAGATGAATTGCAACCGCTATTCATAACCCACTGGTAAACCTAGCATGTCACGGGTCACTAAAGTGACGCCTTTTTCCGACACCCTAAAGCCTTTAGCTCTGTCGTGATCATGGTTATAGCCTATTACCATGCCTTCGGGAATAATGCAGCCACGGTCGAGTATCGCATTCTTGATTTTGCAATGGCGCAGCACGACCACATCGGGTAGCACGACTGAATCTTCAACCAACGAATAAGAACACACGCGCACTTCGTTAAACAATACGCTACGGCGCACGGTCGCACCCGAAATAATACAACCGCCCGAAACAATCGAGTCCAGCGCCATACCGCGTCTGTCATCGTCATCAAACACAAATTTAGCGGGTGGCAATTGTTCTTGGAAAGTCCAAATTGGCCATTTGGCATCGTACAAATTCAGTGCTGGCGTGGGCGATAACAGCTCCATATTCGCTTGCCAGAAAGAGTCTAGCGTCCCCACATCGCGCCAATAGGCTTGCTCGTTCGGGAAAGCGCTCTTAAAGGGATAGGCGAACACATTATGTTTTTCGATGATCGCAGGAATAATATCCTTACCAAAATCCCGATCTGAGCTTTCGTTTAGGGCATCTTTCTTGAGCTGGTCAAACAAAAACTCAGTGTTAAACACATAGTTGCCCATAGATGCTAAACACATTTCTGGATTACCCGGAGAATGCTTAGGCTGCAGCGGCTTTTCTTCAAAGCCTAAAATGCGCATCTCTTCGTCGACTTCCATCACCCCAAACGAACCCGCCGCTTCGGCAATCGGCACTTCAAGGCATGAGACTGTCATGTCTGCACCCGACTCGGCATGGGCGGCTAATAACCCCGCATAATCCATGCGATACACATGATCGCCCGACAGCACCATCACATACTTAGGTAACTCGTGGCGAATGATGTCGATGTTTTGGAATACCGCATCGGCCGTGCCTTGATACCAGTTTTCCGAGTAGCGTTGTGAGGCGGGTAAAATCTCCACCGACTCGCCTAACTCTTTCTTAAAATGGCCCCAACCGCGCATTACATGGCGGATCAAGGAATGCGACTTGTACTGTGTGACCACACCCACGCGGCGAATACCCGAGTTGATGCAGTTAGACAGCGGAAAATCGATAATACGAAACTTACCACCGAAATACAGCGCCGGTTTAGCACGCCAATCCGTGAGTTCATGCAAGCGAGACCCGCGCCCACCAGCTAAAATCAACGCATAGGTTTCACGAGTTAAATTACTGATATAACGAACATTAGACATAGGCTCTTACTCCGAAATCGGCAAACTGATTGCCCATAAATGGCTTCTCGATACGGCAGAAACTGCCGTATTCCCCTGAGTATTTCTCACTTGCATTCCCCATTCCTTCCATTGATTGTTTCTTTCCTTTCAAACACTTATACTCATCCGCTATAACAAGACTTATAACCCAGAGCCCTGCCCTTACAGTTTCCAAATTTCATCGCGATAACCCGCGATCGTCACATCACTCGAAAAACGCCCGCTGGCGGCGGTATTGCGAATACTCATTTGCGTCCAAACCTGCGGATCTTTATAGGCCCGCGCCACGGCTTCTTGTACGACTCGATAACTGTCAAAGTCGGCGGCCGTCATCCATTGATCGTCGCTACTTTCGATGGCGGCAATAATAGGATCGAAAATCCCAGGCTCCAGCAGATTGAAATGACCACTCTTGAGTAACTTCATCACCTCAGATAACGCCGGTGAATCGTCAATAATGCTGCGTGGATGATAGTGGTTACGTACCTCTGAGACCTGCTCCGCATTGAGTCCAAACAGGAAGAAGTTCTCTGAGCCTACTTCCTCTAACATCTCGATATTGGCGCCATCCATAGTGCCAATCGTCAGTGCGCCGTTCATCATGAACTTCATATTGCCCGTGCCCGATGCTTCTTTACCCGCGGTCGAAATTTGCTCGGATAAATCCGTTCCCGGGCAGATTTTTTCCATGGCGCTGACGTTGTAATTGGGTAAGAAAGCAAAACGTAGATAAGGCGTGACTAAAGGATCGGAATTGACCATATGGGCGACATTGCTGGCGAGCTTGATGATCAACTTAGCCATAAAGTAACCGGGCGCCGCTTTACCGCCGATCAACACGCAACGTGGCACCATGTTTTCGGTGTGGCCTTGTTGGATCTGATGATAGAGATGAACCACATGTAAGATATTGAGCAGCTGGCGTTTATATTCGTGAATACGCTTCACTTGCACATCAAACAACATAGATGGATCGAACTCGACGCCACATTCTTTAGCAATCATCTTAGCCAGCAAAGACTTGTTGGCTTGCTTCACATCACGCCATTTTTGGATAAATGCCGTGTCCTGTGTGAGGGCATTAAGCGCCGTTAACTGGCTTAAATCTGTCACCCACTCTTTACCTAAATGGGCGGTCAATAACTTAGCTAAGGCAGGATTACAATGGGCAAGCCAACGCCTTGGGGTCACGCCATTGGTGCGGTTATTAAACTTGTGCGGCCACAACTCATAGAAATCCTTAAACAACCCAGATTTAAGCAGTTGCGTGTGTAAACCCGCGACGCCGTTGACCGAAAAACTCGCCACAATCGCCAGATACGCCATACGCACATGGGGATGGGGGCCATCTTGAATAATCGACATGCTCGCCAGTTTGCTAGCGTCCCCCGGCCAGTGGTGGGCGACTAAATCTAAGTAGCGGGCGTTGATTTCATAAATGATTTCTAAAATGCGTGGCAGCATCTGCGCCATCATGCGCACGGGCCAGCGCTCTAGTGCTTCTGGCAATAGGGTATGGTTAGTGTACGCCATGGTTTGGCTGGTGATCGCCCACGCACTGTCCCATTCCAAACCGTATTCGTCGATCAATAACCGCATCAACTCAGGTACGGCAATACTGGGGTGAGTGTCGTTCAGCTGCATCACATTTTTAGCGGCAAACTGGGTGAAATCATGACCATGACGACTCACCCAACGTTTGAGCAAATCTTGCAAACTGGCGGAGGATAAAAAGTATTGCTGACGTAATCGCAGCTCTTTGCCGTTCTCGCTCGCATCATTAGGATAGAGCACCATAGTGATCTGCTCGGCCAAGTTTTTACGGGCCACGGCTTCTGTGTAGTCGCCTTGGTTAAACTCAGCTAAATCAAAATCATCGGTCGCTTCGGCCTTCCACAATCTCAGGGTATTCACCCGTCCATTGCGATAACCGGGAACTGGCATGTCATAGGCGACGGCGAGCACATCTTGGGTTTCAACCCAAATAATGTGTCTGCGGCCCTGTTTATCGACATAGGATTCAGTGTGACCAAAAAATGGCACTGTCACGTTGTGGGTCGGCACGCGCACTTCCCACGGATTGCCTTCGCGCAGCCAACGGTCGGGACGCTCAACCTGATAACCGTCGACTATCTTCTGGGCGAACATGCCATATTCGTAACGTATGCCATAACCCGTCACGGATAAGTCCATACTGGCGCAGCTATCGAGGAAACACGCCGCCAATCGACCTAAACCGCCGTTACCTAAACCGGCATCATGTTCGGCTTCTTCTAACTCTTCCAGTGATACCGCATAGTTGCTCAAGGCATCACGGCTATCTTGCTGTAAATCTAAACTCAGCAGTGCATTACCTAGCGCCCTGCCCATCAAAAACTCAAGGGATAAATACGCCACTTGCTTGCGCTGAAAATGGCTGTCATCCACACGGGTCTGACGCCAATTGTCTAGCATCTGCTCTTTGACGCTATAGGCCAACGCTTGAAATAATTCGCAGCTCACACCTTCGCCACGGCTGAGTCCATAACGTAAATGGCGCTCAAAGGAAGCGGGTAAGGCATCGCAGGGCTCACAGGGTTCAACGGCTTTAGGCTTGGCCTGACGCTTAGCTGGCGCCTTCTTACTCGCCGCTTTTGGCGAGGATGATACGGGTTTTTCGCTGGTATTTGGGCTCAGTTCGCTTTCGTCAGTCATAGTTAATTCCTTCATTTCTTGAAAATCAAATCAGCATGAAAAAGCATGAGACTGCGATCTTGCAGCAAGTATCGCGTCGTAGAGATCTGAGCATCCAGCGGCTCAGTTTGGGTGTGGATCAGGCATTGCCACGGACTCAAGTGCTCAAAGGTCGGCGGCGTAAATGCCAAAGGATTGTCGTCGGCGTTGACCATCAACAGCAGAGCTTGCTGCTTACCTTGGCCTTCTAGGTCACCCGAAAGCACTACAGATAAACTGCGGCACATAGATTCAGTCCACAGGCTCTTGGTCATTTGCTCACCTTGACGACTAAACCAATCTAAGCGAGCACCGGTATCGGCTAAAGATTCGGCCAATAACTGTTCATGAATGAAGCGTTTAGCGCATAACAACGGGAAACGTTTGCGCAGGGCGATAAGCTGCTGAGTAAAGGCTAACAGCTCAGTGTCCATGCCCTTTTCCGACCAATCAAACCAGTTCAGTTCATTGTCTTGGCAATAGGCATTATTGTTACCTTGCTGGGTGCGGCCCGTTTCATCGCCGCTCAACAACATAGGCACTCCTTGGGATAAAAATAGCGTAGTCAATAAGTTACGTTGTTGACGACTGCGAAGTGCCAGAATTGCGCTATCTTCGGTTTCCCCTTCAATCCCATAATGATGACTGAAGTTTTCTTGGTGACCGTCGCGATTATCTTCCCCATTCGCCAAATTGTGGCGCTGGGTATAACTCACTAAATCTTTGAGGGTAAAACCGTCGTGGCTGGTTAGAAAATTAAGACTGGTCGCAGGCGGACGGCCGCCATGCTCGAAGAAATCCCCCGAGCCGTGAAAACGCCGAGCAAATTCGGGCAACATGCTGTGATCGCCGCGCCAGAAGCGGCGCATAGTGTCTCTGTATCTGTCATTCCACTCGCTAAAAGCCACGGGGAAATTACCTAATTGATAACCGCCAGGGCCAATATCCCAAGGCTCAGCAATCAATTTTACTCGGCACAACACAGGGTCTTGCAACAGCGCATCGAAGAAACCTGAGCCGGGATCAAAACCATAGGCCTCGCGACCTAGGCAGGCCGCTAAGTCGAATCGAAATCCATCGACGCCCATGATTTCTACCCAGTAACGCAGCGAATCAAGCACGAGCTGCAACATACGTGGATGGTTGATATTTAAGGTGTTTCCGCATCCCGTATCGTTAATGTAAAAACGCTTATCATTCGGATGCAGGCGGTAATAACTGAGATTATCTATGCCACGAAAACTAAAGGTTGGCCCAAGTCGACTGCCCTCGGCGCTGTGGTTATAGACCACATCGAGGATCACTTCGATACCCGCACCGTGGAGTGCATCCACCATAGCGCGAAACTCACCAATATCGTCGGATGACAGATAACTCGGCTCAGGGGCAAAAAAGCCAATACTGTTGTAACCCCAATAATTGGTAAGCTTTTTCTCGAGCAAAAATGGTTCAGTAAAAAAGGCCTGTACTGGAAGTAACTCGACGCACGTCACCCCAAGTTCGGCCAAATAATCGATAGCCGGCCGAGTCGCTAAGCCTGCAAAGGTGGCACGTTTATTCGGTTCAATCTCAGGATGCGCCGCCGTAAAGCCTTTAACGTGCATTTCATAAATAATACTGCGCTCTAGGGGTTTGGGCTGAAACCTGGTCGCGACAGGCTGAATCGACTGCTTAGCGGCGATGTCGATTAATGGACGAATGTCCACAACCTTACATTTTGGCACATGGGCAGCGTTATCTAACTTACTGAAAGATAAGTCTTCATCCTTGTGATCCAGCTCGTAACCATAGTTAGACTCATGGTCGCTATACTCACCGACCAGCTGGCGGGCATAGGGGTCGAGCAATAGCTTATTGGGGTTAAATCTGTGGCCAAGCTGAGGCTCATAGGAGCCATAAACGCGATAGCCGTAGAGTTGCCCCGCCTTAAGCCCCTGCACAAACACATGCCAGATTTGCTGGGTTTGTTCAGTTAACGCAATCCGCGCGACTTCTTGCTCGCCATTGTCATCAAATAGGCATAACTCGACCGCTGTCGCGTGAGCTGAAAATAACGCAAAGTTGACACCATCGCCTTCAACATTAGCACCGAGCGGAAAAGGCTCACCGGCGCCCAAGGCCCATTTCTCATTTTGAGAGGGGTTATGTTTAGCGTCAGGGTTGAGCTTGATATCATCAGCCGTGGGCTTTTGCATACTAGTTCGCCTCAGCCAATCCAGTTACAGGCCCTATCACTAGGCAACCTAAGGGCGGCACAGTGATCAGCGCGCTCTGCGCCATGCCCTGCCACGGCAGCGACTCAGCAACGACAGTGCCCGCATTACCTTGGTTACTGCCACCATAAATCTGGCTATCGCTATTCAGGTATTCGCGGTAATCCCTCGCCAGGGGCAAACCAATACGGAATCCAGTATGCAATTGGGGTGTCATATTGATGACAAACACTAACGGCGCATCACCCGCTAACCCGTAACGCACAAAAGTAAAGATGCTGTCGCGGCTATTTTCACAATCTAGCCAACTGAATCCTGCCCCCTCGTAATCTTGAACCGATAAAGCAGGCATGGCTTGATATAAGTGATTGAGATCTTTAAGCCAACGTTGCACACCTTGGTGCGGTTCATAGGCCAATAAGTGCCAATCTAAACTCTGGTTATGGTTCCACTCATTTCGCTGACCAAACTCGCAGCCCATAAAGAGTAATTTCTTACCGGGATGCCCCCACATAAAACCGTAATAAGCACGCAGGGTCGCAAATTTCTGCCAATCGTCACCGGGAATTTTATGCAGCAACGAGCCCTTACCATGGACCACTTCATCGTGACTCACGGACAGCATAAATTGCTCGGTATAGGCGTACATCAAACTGAAGGTCAATTGATGATGGTGGAATTGGCGGTAAAGCGGATCTCGGCCTAAGTAGCCTAAGCTGTCATTCATCCAGCCCATGTTCCATTTAAAGCCAAAGCCGAGACCTTGCTGATCCGTCGGTTTAGTCACCCCCGCAAAGGCGGTGGACTCTTCGGCGATCATGCAAATGCCGGGGAAAGCTTGGTATAGGCGTTGATTCAAAATTTGTAAGAAACTAATGGCTTCGAGATTCTCCCGTCCACCATAGGCATTAGGCAGCCATTGGCCCGGCTCGCGGCTGTAATCGAGATACAACATAGAAGACACGGCATCGAGACGCAGACCATCAAAATGAAACTCCCGCAGCCAGTAACAGGCATTACTCAACAAGAAGCTGCGCACTTCACCGCGATCATAGTTATAAATCAAGGTATCCCAATCGGGATGTGTGCCCTTGCGAGGATCTTCATGCTCATACAAACAAGTGCCATCGAAACGCACTAAGCCGTGGGGATCCTTAGGAAAATGCGCCGACACCCAATCGAGGATGATACCAATTCCCGCCTGATGGCAGGCATCCACAAAGGCTTTTAACCCATTGGCATCGCCAAATCTGTGGGTCGGTGCATAGAGACCCACAGGCTGATATCCCCACGAACCATCGAAGGGAAACTCGCTGATCGGCATCAGTTCAATGTGGGTAAAACCTTGCTCCTTCACATAGGGAATAAGCTGTTCAATCAAGTCTTGATAATCAAGATATTGCTCGCCTTGCTCTCCCTTACGACGCCACGAACCTAAGTGCACTTCGTAGGCCGACATGGGCGCTTTATGCCAAGCAGTCGCCGCTCGCTTACTCATCCAAGCGGTATCATTCCAACTGTGATGGGCTTTTGGGGGCACGATAGAAGCATTATGGGGCGCGCATTCCATTTGAGTCGCCATGGGGTCGGACTTGGTATGACGCTCACCATTTTGGTAAACCAAATCAAACTTATAGTGGGCGCCTTCAACCACATTGGGCAGAAATAGCTCCCACAAACCATTGGCAAGATGTTGGCGCATTACATGGCGAGTATCGTCCCAATGGTTGAAATCCCCCACCACAGAAACCCGTTTGGCATTGGGTGCCCACACACAAAAATGCACACCTTCAACGCCTTGGGTCTGACGCCAGTTGGCGCCTAAAAACTCATAGGCGCGCTCGGCGCTGCCTTCACCAAACAGGTAAATATCGTCACTATTGAGCAGTGAATCAAACTGATAAGGGTCGACTATATCTAGCTGACACAGGGGGTATTCTACCCGCAGCAAATAGAGAAACGGTTTGACGCGTCGCCCCAGAGTACCGGCGAACAGTCCCTGCTCGTTGACTTTGTCCAGACTCGCTACTTTGCGGCCATCTTTAATGCTGATCACATCCACACTGAGGGCATTGCGTAAAAAACAACGAACAATTAATGCCTTACCCTCGTTGGCACTGTGCATACCCAAAAGCGAAAAAACATCAGTGTATTGACCATTAAGTAGGGCGACGTCGGCGCCATCGTAGAAATAGGCATTGGCTTGAGTCATCATTTTTCTTCCGTTTATCAGTCAATTAAACTTGCAAATTGGCACTCTTTATCCGCATAACACCTCCTAATTATCGAACCTTTAGGGATGGCATAATGTGGCACTGGATCAGCAGCATTAGCTCGGCAGCTGTCTCGCCGCAGCGATATTTTGTAATCGCTGCAGTATCTCCGGCGAAGCCGACACTTGCGTTAAACTCAGCGGCAAGCGGCGCTGCCAGTTAGGATATTCGAGCCAAGTGCCGGGAATGTTCACCGCATGGCGATCGGCTAATAAATCACACAGTTGCACGCTGTACAGCGCACTATTTCCGCGAGCACCTAGGGTCATCCAAGCCGTGAGCAAGGTTTGAATATCGAGTTCGGCTATCGTCACCTCGGCTAACAGACCTTGAGCGACTAACAGTGAAATAAGCTGCTGCTTTTCATGCTCCCGCCCTGCGAGCGCATCGCCCAATTGTTCGTCAGAATCAAATAGGGATAACTGTCGACGCAGGTGCAAATCGCTGCCACACCACCAAGCTACTAAAGTCGGTACATCGTGGTTCGCCAGCATCATCAGGCTCTGGGACTTGTATTGATCCGGTGATTTAAAGCCTTGATGGTCTTTGCAGAAATAGAACAATTCGTTGGAGTAAATGCCAGAAGTGTAGAGACGATGAATAATGTCCGGCGGCACTAGCCCTAAGTCTTCACCAATCACCACACAGCGGGCGCGTTGACTCTCAAGGCAAACGATGGCGAGCATGGTTTCAACGGGATAATACACATAGGCACCGTGGCCGAGTTGTTTATCCAGTGGCCACCACCAGAGGCGCAGTAAGCCCATCACGTGATCGATACGCAAGGCGCCACAGCTTTCCATATTGGCACGGATCAAGGAGATAAAATGACTGAAATTATGTTGTTTTAACTTCACCGGATCGAGGGGCGTTAAGCCCCAATTTTGCCCTTGGGGCGCAAAGGGATCGGGCGGTGCGCCGATACTGGCATGCAAACAAAACTGCTCGGCATTGGCCTGTACTTCACTGCCCTGCAGCGCTGCGCCAACGGCCAAATCACGGATTAATCCCAACCCCATGCCCACTTCTTTCGCTTTTAGCTGGCAAAGGTGTAACTGGTTTTCGGCCACAAATTGCAGGTAAAGATAGAAACCTTCCTCTTGTACAAACGCTTTTGGGCTACGTAAGTATTCCGCTTGAGCAAACTCTTGCAGCGCAGTGCCCTGCTCACGCACAAACTCATGGAATCTTTGCGCTCTGGGCGTGTCGTTTGCTAAATGGGTTTCACAAAAAACGCGATATAACTGCTCAAAGGCACGGTATTTGAGCTCACTCACCTTAGGATAATCGAGCCAATTGTCACGATTCAGTAAGGCGATGGCCTCTATCCAAGTAGCGCTTGAAAATTCAGTGGTAAGTGCTTGGTATTCAGGAACGCTTTGTAATTGAATATAAAGAGGATTGAGTCTGCGGCGATCGCACGGACTATAGGGACTCGGATGCTCTGGCGCCGCAATGTCGAGGGCATGCAAGGGATTGAGTTGAATGAAATCCGCGCCCTGCGCCGCCACCAGCGCGATCAGTTGTTCTAAATCGCCAAAGTCACCGATGCCCCACTGGCTCTCGCTGCGTAAACTGTAGAGTTGAACGCTGATCCCCCAAGGTTTATGGCGCTTACCTTGGGCGACAGCCGTGAGTACGCCTTGATAAGCGGCCCGCGGTGCCACCATTAAGGTGCCAGAAAACAAGGTGCTGGTATCAGCCTCTGCCGTCACACTGCTCTGTAGCGACGAGCTTGGCGCTTGTGCACTTATCTCTAGGGCATGTTTTAAGCTTAAAGCTATGCGATGAAAGCCCAAACCTAACACAGAGAAATCACTCGCATTTTTGTCAGCTGCATGCGCAAATGAGTCTTGGTTTTTGATTAAGGCTGGGTTGTTAGTGAACTCTTGGCTGCTCAGGAAATAGGACGCTAAATTCACCGCCTCAGTCTCAGCGGGCATTGAATGTTCAGGGGAAGCTTGGGTCTTGGCCTCAGCTAAATCGAGGCGTGCTAATCCCAGTTGCGTAAGATCAAGGCGATAATGGAGATAAAGCGTTTGTTCAATACGGTAATCGCCAATCGACTTAAGCGCCGAGAACGGCACATCAAATACGATAGACTCACCCTGTTCGCATTCAATCGCCACACTCAGATCTGAGGTATAGGTTTCAGGTAAACAAAGGCTTATCCAAGGTTCATCCACGAAACACCAATGGAATTCAGGTAGAACCTGAGTCCAAGGACGGGCATCCAGCAAGTCAATTTGTGAGGCGATCAGCGCTTCGGTCAATACCGCATCGACGTTAGTCAGCCCAGCATCACTCGATAACGCCTCTGTAGCAGAAGCATCAATGGCAGTCCCTGCCACAGTGTTTTTTTCCTGTAACATACAGGTCAAGATACCTTGCCTGTCTACCTCGGAAATATGGATCTCTTGGCCAAAACAATCAGTAAATTCTGCTCCAACCCCCCGCAAATATAGCAACTTTTCCAGCCCCATATTTTGTCGCCCCCGCGACCGCTCATCCATAGCTTTAGATATACAGTAACCATGCCAACCAAAAGTAACAAGAAGATGACATAAATATTTCAGAGAAATAACAAAAAACTTTTTCAAAAAATCAGTAACTTACTAGAAGCACTCAGTTATGTTCGCGCGCAGTGACAATCGAAATAATAAACATGGAACGCACCAACTTGGGGCATGCGTTCAGCAAGAGGGCAAGCATGCTTCCCAAGGCATTGACGAAAGGCAGTCACGAGAGGCAGTTACAAAAGACAAACACTGTTCAGGGAACTAAGGCATAGAAATAACATGACAGGCGTAAGACATTTATATGTCATAGCATTCGAACTAAAACCCAATGAATAAGACCCAAAACATATCGACTAGTGAGTTCGGTGCAACACTTTGTATCAATTGCACTTTATAACTTGAACAGCCTATCTCTCCTCTGTCAACATCTCATCTCGCTACAGCGTAGAAACATAATAACAACATTACATTCATGGAGCCTGATATGCCCTCGCTTATCCGCCAGAGGCTCGCTCGATGGAACGCTAAAGCAGAAACTCCCCAATGATGATTGAGAATAAGGATATGAAATGAAGAAGTTATCAGGATTACTGTTTGTCGGCTGCATAGCCTTAACCGGTTGTGAAGGAAGTACTGATGGTGATCTAACGCCAACGCCACCGACGCCCGATCCCACTCCGCCAGCCTTAGCTGCGGATGTGTGTTATTTAATGAAAACCACAAAAGGCGATATCACACTCGCCATTGACTTAACGAACATGCCCATCACAGGTAAAAACTTTAAGCAGTATGTTGATAAGTCTTTCTATAACGGCACCTTATTCCATAGAACCGTTAATAACTTTATGATCCAAGGCGGCGGTTTTACCACAGGGCTCAAAAGCAAACCAGGCGATGCGCCCATCAAGAATGAAGCCGCTGTCGGTATTAGCAACAAACGTGGCACTATCGCGATGGCTAGAACCACAGTGCCAGATTCTGCAACATCACAGTTCTTTATCAATGTGCTAGATAATCCCGATCTGGATGCGTCCGCTAGCGAATTTGGTTATGCCGTGTTTGGCAAAGTGGTTGACGGCATGGATGTGGCGGATCAGATAAGCATAGTTCCGACAAAAAGTAGCGGTGGTTTCGCCAACACGCCAGTACAAGAAATTCTGATTAACTCTGTGGCTAAAACAAGCTGCCCTGCAGCTTAAGCATCTAAAAAGACGCACAACTAAACGACATCGAGTTAAAAGCAAAAAAGCACTGAAGATTCAGTGCTTTTTCATTTTAAAAACGAATCGATTTTAACGTCTAATCATTTAAAACATGATCTAAACGATTACTCGTCGCCTTGGATCTTCCCGACCAAGAGCATAGGCGCCGCATCAATTTTATCGGCGTCCATCATAGTCGCGATACGCTCAACGGCAGAGAGCAATTGACTCTGCTCCCATTCTTCAAGATTCTGATAACGCTTAATAAAATGATCCTGTAACGGTTTTGGCGAGTCCTGTAACAGCGCTCGGCCCGCATCGCTTAGGTATAAATGCACCTTACGTTTATCAGTCTCACTGCGCAAACGGATCACTAAACCACGGCCCTCGAGTCGATCGATAATGGTCGTCACAGTCGCAGGGCTCAGCGTGATCTCTTCCGCCACAGTTTTCGCCAATGGCGCATCCAATTGGGCGATTTTTTGCATCACCATCAATTGCGGCCCAGTTAAACCTGAATGTTTGTTCAGCTGGCGAGAATGAATGTCGATAGCGCGTATCACTCGACGCAGCGAAATGAGCAGTTGTTCGTACTTTTCCATAATGTCCCGTCCCAGTTGTCCAGTGCACCTTACCAGAAAGCGCGACTGAACTCACCAAGAGGAGGCACTTTTATGGTAAAAGTCCCTTACATTACAACATGAATTGGCGCGATACCGACAACACCAGGCGCTCGTCACTGGTATCTAAGTTCATGCTGGTATCTTCAGCGGCAAGGCTGAAATCAAAGCCGCTCCAGCTGGTCATATAGGCAACGCGGAAGTGATTAAAGGATTTACCGCCATCCCATGGCCATTTGTCTTCATCGAGTGACGTCGAGCGGTCAACACTGAAGCGAATATCATGGCCTTCGGCAACGCTAATCGTATGGCCGAGCAACATAGTGTAATGTCCGCCGCCCAAACCAAAGTAGTCCCATGTGTAGGTTAACTTAGCTTCAGAGTGGCCAAGGGAAGTGTCGTAACCTAGCTTGCTATACAGCTCAGGATAGTTGTATTCATCTGAGAAAGAGTCCCCGTGGTAGGTGTAATAGGCCAGCCCGACATCGAGACTCAGTTGCTTGTTAAGCTGAAAGTACTTACCCGCATAGGCATCGAGCTCTAACCAAGTGTCATCGCTGCCACCAAAGTCGACGTTCGAGGTAAAGCCGCCCACGTACCATCCCGAATCAAAACCGTAATCCAGACTGCCTTGCAGTGCTGGGCCGTTGTCCGTTTGGCTGACACCGTTAAAAGTGTAATCCGACGTCGCCGTCACAGTGGCCGATAATCCGGCATTCGCAGCAGTCGACATCAATAACAATCCACCAGCGACAAGATAAAAACATTTTGATTTCATTATTAATTTTTCCATTAGTTAGCTAGCTCAATTTTAGTAAAGTCGATTTTGTTCTCTTTTGGCGAGCGCTCAATGGCACGAACTGTTTGCAATTGCGTCATCATGATGTAACCAAAACAGCTAAAGATCAGGCCCAGTGCGATTGCACCAACCCATTGAATTTGAAGAAAGTCTAATTGAAAGAGTAATGTCAGACTGCAGAGCAACACTAAGTTAAAGCTGACATATTTAAGCTTGCCTAAACGCTCAATCGTCAGATTAAGATTGTCGGTATACAGGCGTACCAGTGAGTCGAGTGAGTTAATCACAAAGGTCACCCCTACAATCACCATCGCCAGATTATAGAAGCCCGAGGTATCTAACCCATTGGCGCTGTAGTAATAAAGCACAGTGAACCAGATAGCGATGGGAATAGACGGAAACACCATCATGGCCAGCAGCACTTGATAGGTTTTCATCCCGCCGACAAAGCGCGAGGTAAATTGACCAATCATAATGCTCCACGCAAACCACCAGAACAGATAAAACTCATGGTAGTCGTTGATGGGTAACACAAAATGTTGAATATTGCCGAAGTAGTCGCCCAGCATGGCAAAGGTCGTAAAGAACTCGCCCACACTCGAGTCAGCCGATAAAAATGCACTGGCCCACATCATGGCAATCAAGCCTAAAAATAACCAAGTGCTGGCTAAGCTCAAAATACGCACATAACGTATGCTAGTGCTGGAATACACCGCCGCGGCGATCACCATAAATACGATTAAATAAAAGCTACCGACTATGGTTTCGCCATCACCTAATTCGGGTAAGTACCAGGGCAAATTGCTTAATAACAAATAGGCGGTAAAGGCACAGGTACCAATAATCACGATATTATTAATGAACTTGACCAAAGGAATGTCGAAGAACTTCACCCTAGGTTCAATCACACAAAAATAGAAGCAGGTTAAAAAGTAGAAACCCCAAATCAAGAAGGCCCAAAAGCCAAACTCAATCGCCAGCGGATTGGTAAAGCCGTATTCAGGACTCGCCGCCACATTGGCATAGCCGGCAAACTCGGTCAGCGGAAACATGATCAAGCCGACATCAAGGCCAGAGGTGAACAGAATCGCGATAAAGGTAAACGTACGCACAGGCGTCACACCGATACAGCGAATGTTACCCCAGCGATAAATCACAAACGCAATCGCGGTAAAAGTGAACAGTATCCCTGCGGATAATAACCAGGTCATAGGATGCACTCCGTCCCAGTCGATACTGGATATAAGTAGGCATGAGGATATGAATCCATAAAATGTAACTCCATGTTTTTATTTAATAATAAAAAACTGAATCATTTTTAAAGGCAGCGCTCTGCCCTCAAGCCTTAAATATCGCTACTTAAAAAGCGCTCTGCGATAGTTAAACCCTGATAGATGTTCAGTCGTGAAAGTGATCATTTGCACACTCACTGCGGGCTGACCGACCCTTTAGATAAAATGAATCATGACCCTTATTTTGAGTAATCAATTAATGAGTTTTGAGTCATCAATTAATGAGTCATTTCAAAGTTGCAGCCGCCAGTCCATCGATAAGATGGACCGAGCAGGCATGTTTTGCACTTATGGCGTTAACTTGCGCCGTTAACTTGTCGCAGTGCTTCTTTGTGTGGTTTGCCAAGCGTCGGCAACCACAACGGCGGAATCTGCTGGCGCTAACATCTCAGCCTCTAAAATCATATCCGCGGCGCGCTCAGCCAACATGATGGTCGGCGCGTTTAAATTACCGTTCGGGATAGTCGGGAAAATAGAAGAATCCACCACTCGTAAATTCTGCAATCCATGCACGCGGGTTTCAGGATCCACCACCGCCATCGCATCTGTGCCCATCTTGCACGAGCAAGAAGGATGATAAGCACTCTCAACCGATTGGCGCACAAAGGCATCGATTTGCGCATCGGTTTGCACTTGTGTGCCGGGTTGAATTTCTTCACCGCGATACTCATCGAATGGCGCTTGATTGATGATCTCACGGGTCAAACGCACACAGGCTCTAAAGCCTTCAATATCATCCGGATGCTGTAAATAATTAAACTGGATCTTAGGTGGCGCTTTAGGATCTGCCGACACTAAGGTCACGGCACCACGGCTTTTAGGCTTGTTATGGCCCACATGCACCTGAAAACCATGGCCCGCAAAGGCTTCTCTACCATCGTAGCGCATAGCCGCAGGTAAAAAGTGGTACTGCAAATCTGGCCACTCAAGCCCCGCTTTTGAGCGAATAAAACCACAGGATTCAAAGTGATTCGTGGCCCCTAGGCCAGACTTATCTAAAATCCAACGGGCACCGATTAAGAACTTGCTGAAAGGATCTAACTTGCCATTGAGTGAAATCGGTTTAAGGCATTTGAATTGGAAATAAAACTCTAAATGATCCTGTAAATTCTGACCGACACCGGGCAACTCATGTTGTAACTCGACCCCTGCATCGGCCAATACTTGGGGATCGCCAATACCTGATAATTGCAGTAAATGCGGCGAACCTATTGATCCAGCAGCTAAAATCACTTCTTTATTACAACGAATATCTTCAACTTTACCTTTGTGCTCAATGCGAACGCCAACGGCCGCTTGCCCTTCCAATAACACTTTATGCACTAAGGTGTGGGTCAACACAGTGAGATTACGTCTGGCCATCGCCGGGCGTAAATAAGCATTAGCGGTAGACCAACGCACGCCTTTTTTGACCGTCATGTGCATGGGACCAAAACCTTCTTGCTGCGCCGCATTATAATCGGCGGTCGATAAATACCCCGCCGCAATGCCCGCATCCACAAAGGCTTGGTATAAGGGATTTTGCATCTGGTTGCCGTTATTCACGCCTAACGGCCCAGACTCGCCGCGATACTCATCGCCACCAAAGGCCCAGGTTTCTGCCTTTTTAAAGTACGGTAAGCAATGGCTGTAATCCCAGTTGGTCGCCCCTTGCGCCTGCCACTCATCAAAGTCCCTGGCATGACCACGGACATACACCATGCCGTTGATCGACGATGAACCGCCAAGCACTTTGCCCCGAGGGCAATGCATCTTGCGATTATCTAAATGTGGCTCTGGCTGCGTCTCAAACTGCCAAGCATATTTAGGGCTGTTCATCGGAATCGATAACGCCGTCGGCATCTGAATAAAGATGCTCTTATCGCTGCCACCGGTTTCTAATAACAGTACTTCGTTTTTAGGATCCTTAGACAGACGATTAGCGAGCACACACCCTGCAGAACCGGCGCCGACTATGATGTAGTTATAATATTTTTGCTGGAGTGAATGGGCCAAAATGCCTCCTTAAAATGGGCTTTCTAAGGGCTGTAGACCCACGTAAACGGCTTTAACTTGAGTGTAATGCTTGAGTGTCTCGCTACCGTTTTCACGGCCAATACCCGACAACTTATACCCACCTACTGGCATTTCTGCTGGCGATGCACCATAGGCATTGATCCAGCAAATACCCGCTTGTAACTGATGAATAACCCGATGGGCACGGCTGATATCTTGGGTGAACACCCCAGCAGCTAGGCCCATGGCGGTATTGTTTGCCCGAGCAATCACTTCGGCTTCATCTTTAAAGGTGAGTACCGACATCACAGGGCCAAAGATTTCCTCTTGGCAGATACGCATCTCGTCGGTGCAATCGGTGAAAATGGTTGGGGCGATAAAGTAACCATTGGGAGCATTATCAGGCGTTAACGCTGTGCCACCAGTGAGCAGAGTTGCGCCGTCATCGATACCTTGCTGAATATAATCGAGCACTTTTTGCTGATGATCTTTGGAAATCAACGCGCCAAAGTTAGTCTCTGGCGCCATAGGATCGCCCACCACAATATTGGCTTGGGTACGGGCAAGCAGCTTCTCAATAAAGTCTTGATAAACAGACTCATGGACAAACACTCGCGTCCCATTGGTGCAGACTTCACCTTGAGTATAGAAGTTACCGAGCATGGCACCTGAAACCGCATTGTCGATATCAGCATCATCAAACACGATAAGCGGTGATTTACCGCCGAGTTCCATAGTGACGTCTTTTAATGAACTTGCTGCTGCGGCCATGACTTTTTTGCCAGTACCGACTTCACCAGTGAAAGACACTTTGGCAATATCCGGATGTCCCGTTAACCAAGCGCCAACCTTACCATCGCCCATCACGACGTTAAATACGCCATCGGGCAAACCCGCCTCACTTAAGAGTTGCGCTAATTTCAGTGCGCCAAGCGGTGTTTCTTCCGAAGGTTTAAAAATCATCACATTGCCGCTGGCTAATGCAGGAGCGGCCTTCCAACAGGCGATTTGTAATGGGTAATTCCAAGCGCCAATACCAGCACAAATGCCTAAAGGCTCACGGCGGGTGTAATAAAAATCTCCACCGACTTGCTGCTGCGCGCCTTCAAGCCCAGGGGCAATATGGGCGAAAAACTCGATGGCATCTGCTCCTGTGACCACATCAACCACTGAGGCTTCTTGCCAAGGTTTACCTGTGTCGCGCACTTCGATTGCCGCGAGTTCATCATTACGATCGCGCAATAATGCGACCGCGTTTAATAGAATACGACTGCGTTCGGTGGCACTCATGGCAGACCAAATCGCAAAGCCTTTTTTGGCGCTCTCGATGGCCGCTTGCTGAATTTTCTCATCAGCCACTTGCACTCGGTACGCCAATTGCCCTGTGGCAGGATTGACGACGTCGAAGGTTTCGCCGCTATCGTTAGCGAGCAACTGACCCGCAATAAAGTTGTACTGTACTTCTACTGACATGTTTTGACTCCATGCTGCTTTATCACATTGTGGATAAAGGTTTTGCATAATTTTTCGGCCTGAACAAAATCCTGTTCAGGGGTTTCACTTAAGGCGCTGCGTAACCAAAATCCATCGATCATCGCCGCCGTTTGCTCAGCAGCCATCAGGGCAAACTCTTTGGGCAACACGTGCCGAAAGGAAAAATGTAAGTTGCTGTATAAGCGGCGACTATTAATATTCTGCAAACGGGCTAACTGGGGATCGTGGACGGCCTGTGCCCAAAAACTCAGCCAAGTGTGAGTGACATTTCGTGAGCGCTGTAACTCGGTAAAATTCGCTTCAACTATCATCATTAAGCGCTCTGTTGGCGCCAACACTTGTCCTTGGATTCGATTGAGCAACGCTTGCTTTAACTGCTCGAGCAAGTGGCGCAGCGTCGCTTGGATCAAGCCCTGCTTACCACTGAAATAATGACTGATGATCCCCGACGACATCCCCGCCAACTGACTAATGCTGTTGATGGTCGTGTGCTGCAATCCATGCAAGGCAACCGATGCTAATGTCGCATCAATAAGCTGCTGTCTGCGTATCAATTTCATGGCGGTTTTAGGCATAAATACTCAAGGAATAACCACTCTCTCAATACTCTGAACGACGTTAATTGAACGTTCAATTAACAATCATGATAATGATTAGTGATGTAACTATCAACCTAAAATAGCACAGTGATAAAGCTCACAAGTTAGTTATGTAAAAAAGAATTAATCTGTAAAAACAAGATAAATGTATAGATTTCTTTGACTTACGGCCCTACCACAACCACAGCAGCACGCATAAATTAATATTAGATGTCAAACTAATTAGCTGAAAATAGTGCTACGAACGAGAGTATTAGTGAGGTTTGACCTCTGTTAGATTTAACAATTGAGCCGTGAAATGTTGGATTAAAAGACGGGGCAAAAATGCGATAAAAAGACCAGTAAAAGATATTCAAAAATGATGTATCACCACGGGCGCAAACAATCCAGAAAAACCATACCGTACGCCGACACTGATACCCGTCATAAAAGTCCGAAGTTTAGTTACCGGGTTCCAACTTTAGTGGGAAATTGGCCCCAGATAAGCGCTGAACTCGATCAAGCTCACACTTTCACTACCTCCAAATTGGTAACTTGAACATCAGAAACGAAAACAAATTTATCTTTGCAAATTAATAGGTGGATTTTATGGCTGCTAAATTTTTTATTCCTTCTGTCAACGTGTTAGGCCAAGGCGCAGTGGATGACGCTATCGGTGACATCAAAACCTTAGGCTTTAAGCACGCACTCATAGTGACAGACAAACCCTTAGTCAAAATTGGCTTAGTCGGTGAAGTGGCCGAAAAACTTGGTCAAAATGGCATTACCTCCACCATCTATGATGGCGTACAACCTAACCCAACCGTGACGAACGTCGAAGCCGGTTTAGCCCTGTTAAAAGCCAACAAGTGTGACTTTGTGATTTCACTCGGTGGCGGCTCACCCCATGATTGCGCCAAAGGTATCGCCCTTGTTGCCACCAACGGCGGCAGCATTAAGGATTACGAAGGGTTAGATCAATCCGCAAAACCACAGTTGCCATTAGTGGCCATTAATACGACGGCAGGTACTGCCAGTGAAATGACGCGCTTCTGTATCATTACCGACGAAGCCCGCCACATTAAAATGGCGATTGTCGATAAACACACTACGCCTTTGCTGTCGGTCAATGACCCTGAGCTCATGCTGAAAAAGCCTGCGAGCCTCACGGCCGCAACCGGTATGGATGCTCTGACTCACGCAGTTGAAGCCTATGTGTCTATTGCTGCCAACCCGATCACCGACGCCTGTGCGATCAAGGCCATGGAATTGATTCAGGCTAACTTAGTCAACGCGGTTGAAAACGGTCAAGACATCAACGCCCGTGAACAAATGGCCTACGCCCAATTCTTAGCGGGTATGGCCTTTAACAATGCCAGCTTAGGTTATGTGCATGCGATGGCGCACCAGTTAGGCGGTTTCTACGATCTGCCCCACGGTGTGTGTAACGCCCTGCTGCTGCCCCATGTACAGGAATACAACGCCCAGGTCGTCCCTGCTCGCTTAAAAGACATTGCTAAGGCTATGGGTGTGGATGTGTCCAACATGACCGATGAGCAAGGTGCCAGTGCGGCGATAGCGGCAATCAAAAAGCTGTCTGTTGCGGTTAAGATCCCAGAAAATCTGACCTTGTTAGGCGTGAAAGCGGAAGATATTCCAACACTTGCGGATAACGCGTTAAAAGATGCCTGTGGATTCACCAATCCAAAACAAGCGACCCATGCGGAGATCTGTCAGATCTTCACTAATGCGCTGTAATTGTGCGCTGTAATCGCCATACTTTATCAATCGCAAGTTATCGCACAGTAATAGTGCGCTAACTTGCTGGATAAGGACTGATTGTCCTGCTAGTGCGTAAACACGACTTCATCCTCCAATGAATGCGTTTTGGGCTCCAATAGTGCGCAGAATATCGCTGCACTATTGGGGCCTTTTTTATACCGGTATCGACAAGATGGTGAGGTAAGTTACTATCTTAAAAATTGAGCAACAAAAACCAACATAAAACTCAGTGTCTATGCACCTTTGCACTGACAAAACACTCACAAATCTGCATATTCAAGAAGAAAGGATCTGAACCTCAAATATTCATAGCAAAATGATATAAAAAACGTGATCTCTGTGGGTTACAGACTGTTACAGATCCGATAAGATGGCCCCAGTTCGCTTTTTCCCTGCAAAAGATGAAGCCAGCTGAGAGGCCCGTTCTAACGAATGGGCCTCTGTCCATTCTGCCTTCTGCGTTTCCTCTGCGACAACTTAAGCTGGTACTTAATCGTATTACACCCACTAAAGCTTAATTAACCTACTTACTCCGCGGTTCACTCTTTTTATCACTTACACTCAATAAGACTTACTGACGGCCAAGTTGTTGCTTTATTAATCAGTAATTCAGCAAAAGCGAAACTTCACCCAAAACTGAGATCTAGCACAAAGTTATTGGCATAAAACTCATGCTAAATAGAGACATGACAGATTAAGTAAATGGTTAATTTTCATGCAGTAACTATCCTTCTCCGTCAAAAAACATCAAGGCTAAATAGACTTAATTAATGATTGACCGAATTCAAAAACGATGCCTATGATGGCAACAATATCCTCGAACAGGTAGGTACGCTATGACTGCAATCACCCATGTATATAACTACACAGTTAGATGTCCACATTACAAAGATCCTGAACATCCCGTTACTTGGTTAAATCATATTGAAATGAACCAGTCCTGTGAAATCGCGTTAAATCGCATCACTAAGTGGCACGAGCTTTCTGGGGATAAGTCCTTCGAAACAAATAAGTTCGTGGTTCGTAAAGCCGAAAATGAAGATGCTTACTTCTCGATGCAGAGTGACAGACTCAAAAATGACGGCCATGCCCTAGTCACCTTTAAAATCTTTTTAGATGATTGCTGTGACGATGCTGCACCGGAAGAAATCATGCAGCACCTGATTGAAGACTATCAACAACGCTTAGCCAAACTCGAATAATCTTTGCAGTATTATTTAGCGACCTTAGACGCCAGTGCGCAAAACGCCACTGGCGTTTTTATTTGCTGAATTAATAAAATTTAAACTCCGACGTCATTTCGCACTATCCGTTTCACACCTCTTGCTCAAACTTGCCTAAAGACATTACGACAACAACTCGGCAGATAATGGTGCCATAGCGTGATTCAGCTCAAGATCTGTTATATTGTCCCGAATGTTATTTGGCACTGTAAAATTGGCAGGCCCAGTAAATTGAGTTACGAACTTAAATTGAGGATTAGCATCACAATGAATAAAGCGACGCTCATTATTATTCCTTTATTACTCGCGACATCCGCCTGTGCGGATTTAAAGGACGCAGGCCGTGCCATAGGCACAACCACTAAAGATGTCACCACAGAGATAGGCCACGCGACTCGAGACACCACCAAAGCCATAGGCCATGCCTCGCGGGATGCCGTCAAATCGGTAAAAGAAGATTTAACCAAAGACTAGGGTCTGTTGATCTTTGCTGTACAAATGTTGTTCAGCAATACATCGGCAGCCACATTAACATAAACGCCAGTGACACCATACTGGCGTAATTTCTTGCTAGCTTGTCATATCTTGTTGATATTGCTCGATAGTGTTTAATTCTTCC
>NZ_JAJAEF010000005.1:0-265663 GCF_020447145.1 Shewanella sp. SR1
TTAGCATAAGTCTTGGCATGGCTTGAGGTTATGGTTACTTTTGGCGAAGCAAATTATAACGTCTTGCCATGCTGTCTAAAAATCACTCTCGAAAGATCAACAGACCCTAATCACAGTGACGCCTAGGCGTCACTGTCTGTTTTAAGTATCTTATCTATTCAAACGTCACGCATTTTAAGCGCCACACCCACTAAGCCGCATTCGCCCGAATACCGTGGGGCACAGGCAATCCTTGGGCATTCACATGCACAAACACCATCTTATCTATGCTCACCACCGGTGCCTGCGTCATCTTATTACGCACTTGGCAGCTTACGGTAATCGAACTATGGCCGAGGCTCACCAGCTCCAGACCAAACTCGATCACATCACCTTGATGCGCTGGCGTCATAAAGTTGATTTCAGAAATCAGCTTAGTCACATGGCTGGTGCTCTTCATCTGGCAGGCAGCAAAAATAGCGGCCTCCTCGTCTATCCAACTGAGCAACTGACCGCCAAACAGCGTATTTGCTGGATTTAAATGTTCAGGTTTAACTAAACGGCGACTGTAATATTTCATGGCGGTGACCTCAATGTGAATGCCAACAATCAGCTTTAATACGCTATAACTTCCCACTGTATTCAGAGCATTTTTCAGGCCACAATTGATAGCCATTAAATAACAATGAGATAGCAATAAGCTGCTGTAAAATAATCCGATTACTGCACCAAGTCGCATCAGAACTGTATAAGAGTTGCACCATATTAATCAGCGCGTTCATCAACCAATAAGCAAAAAAATAGCGACTCATAGAGTCGCCAAGCTAAGGCAAGCAAAACTTACTGGGTAGGAAGTTAAGTCACAAAATTTGACTTAAAAACCCGCACAGACATGTAGGCGAACTGCACGGGGGACAACAGCTGCAAAGCAGCTAAACACAGGCTTACGGGTAACACTCTTTCATACTCGACTCGATATTTAGGCTGCAAGGTAGGTCACTCATCACAGTCCGACCTTGCCCTCTATTTCGAGTTTTTAACCACGCCTCACCACACATCGGCATAAGGCGTGCTGAGGAGTGATCCACAATCACAATGGACCATCCTAAGCCCTGCTTACTGCTTAAAACTGCTCTTCTTCGGTAGAACCTGTCAGTGCGGTCACTGATGAATGGCCACCTTGAATAACCGTAGTCACTTGGTCGAAATAACCTGTGCCCACTTCCTGTTGATGCGCGACGAAGGTGTAACCTTTCTTCGCTGCAGCAAACTCAACTTCTTGAACTTTTTCAACATAATGCTTCATGCCTTCGCCACGAGCATAGTCGTAAGCGAGGTCGAACATGTTGTACCACATGTTGTGAATGCCGGCTAAAGTGATGAACTGGTACTTGTAGCCCATGTCTGACAATGCTTGTTGGAAGCGCGCGATAGTGGCGTCGTCCAGATTTTTCTTCCAGTTGAACGAAGGCGAACAGTTATACGCCAACAATTGATCTGGGTACTGAGCATGAATCGCTTCAGCAAAAATACGCGCTTCTTCAAGATCCGGTTTAGCAGTTTCACACCAAATCAAATCCGCATACGGAGCGTAGGCAAGACCGCGAGAAATCGCTTGGTCAAGACCCGCTTTAACACGGTAGAAACCTTCATTGGTGCGCTCGCCAGTCACGAAATCACGGTCGTATGGGTCGCAATCTGAAGTTAACAAATCGGCTGCGTTAGCATCGGTACGGGCGATAACCAGTGTATCCACACCGCTCACGTCCGCCGCTAAACGTGCAGCAACCAGCTTTTGTACCGCTTCTTGGGTTGGCACTAATACCTTGCCGCCCATATGACCACACTTTTTCACTGAAGCTAACTGATCTTCAAAGTGAACACCGGCAGCGCCCGCGTCGATCATCGACTTCATCAGTTCGAAGGCATTTAATACGCCGCCAAAACCCGCTTCTGCATCAGCAATGATTGGCAGAAAGTAATCAACAAATTTTTCATCTTCTGGATTAACGCCATTGCCCCATTGAATTTGGTCAGCACGACGGAAAGAGTTATTGATACGGGATACCACAGCTGGCACTGAGTTCGCTGGGTATAAAGATTGATCTGGGTACATAGTGCCGGCTAAGTTAGCATCGGCAGCCACTTGCCAACCAGAAAGGTAAATCGCTTCGATACCCGCTTTCGCCTGTTGTACCGCTTGACCGCCCGTTAATGCACCGAGCGAATTCACGTAGCCTTTTTTAGCGCCGCCATTCACCAGTTCCCATAACTTAGCCGCACCACGCTTGGCGATAGTATTCTCAGGCACGATTGAACCGCGAAGTGCAACCACTTCTTCCGCGGTGTAAGGACGACGCACGTTTTTCCAACGTGGGTTTTCTGCCCAATCTCTCTTGATTGCATCAATCTGCTCTTGACGTGAATTCTGAGTCGTTGCCTTAGTCATAGTGTCGCTCCTTTCTCTTTGATGTTGTAGCTATCATGAAACTGCCCCCCAGTTACACTCTGCTAAATTGTTTGGTTGGCGGTAGCCCCGCCACAGCTAAATCTGATTGATATAAAACGGTTCAAGCAAATGGGTTCATCCTAGGCAGTCAGCATTTCGTAACCGGGTAAGGTTAAGAAATCGACCAGCTCGTCGGAGGTGGTAATGTCTTCGAGCAACACCGCCGCTTGAGTGAATTTGCCATGGGTGAATCTGTCGCTACCCACTTCTTTTTTCACGTTCGACAGCTCTTCAACCAACATGTCTTTAAAGAGTTGCTTGGTCACGAGTTTGCCGTTTGACAGCGACTTACCGTGTTGGATCCATTGCCAAATTGAGGCTCTAGAAATCTCAGCCGTAGCCGCATCTTCCATTAAGCCGTAAATAGGTACGCAACCGTTGCCGCTGATCCACGCCTCTAAATACTGCAGTGCGATACGAATGTTCAGACGCATCCCCTGTTCGGTGCGCTCACCGTCGCAGGTTTTAAGCAGTTCGCTAGCCAGGATTGGCGCATCGACATCACGGGTAATATGCAATTGATTACAGTGATCTTGGCCTATGTATTCGTTGAAAATACCCATAGCGGTATCGGCAAGACCAGGGTGTGCCACCCAAGTGCCATCGTGGCCGTTACGCGCCTCCAGTTCTTTATCTCGACGAACTCGCTGCAATACCGCTTCGTTCTGAACCGGATCTTTGGCTGGAATAAAGGCCGCCATGCCGCCCATCGCTAACGCACCGCGTTTGTGGCAGGTCTTAATCAAGAGTCTTGAATAAGCGCTTAAGAAAGGCGTATCCATAGTGACGGCTTGGCGATCCGGTAAGACTCGGTCGCTATGACGCTTTAATGTTTTGATATAGCTGAAGATGTAATCCCAGCGACCACAGTTCAGTGCGACGATATTGGAACGCAGCTCGTAGAGGATTTCGTCCATTTCGAACACGGCCGGTAACGTCTCGATCAGGCAAGTACATTTAATCGTGCCCGCTTGCAGGCAAAACCTTTCCTCAACAAAAGCAAATACTTTTGCCCACCAGCGCGCTTCAATATGACTTTCTAACTTAGGAATATAAAAGTATGGACCACTGCCCTTGGCCAAAAGTTGGCGATAGTTGTGGTAGAAATACAGTGCGAAATCAAACAGTGAGCCTGGAATCGCTTTGCCGTTAAACTGCACGTGTTTTTCTTTAAGGTGCAGACCACGAACGCGGCAAATAAGCACTGCCGGATTTGGTCCTAATTTATAGTGCTTACCCGTATCAGGTGATGTGTACTCAATATCACCACGCACGGCATCACGAAGATTGATTTGACCTTCGACGACTTTTTCCCAGCTTGGTGCTAAAGAATCTTCGAAATCGGCCATAAACACTTTGGCATTGGCGTTGAGTGCGTTAATCACCATCTTACGTTCAACGGGACCTGTGATTTCTACGCGGCGGTCAAGCAAGTCATCGGGAATACCGCGAATTTGCCATGCACCATCACGAATAGCGCGGGTTACAGGCAGAAAGTCGGGTAATGATCCTTTATCGATACGCGCTTGCTTATCTTTACGTTTAGCGAGTAAGGCAGGTACTTCGTCGGCAAACTCACGACAAAGGGATTCGAGTAAGGCGACAGCCCCTTCGGTAAAGATGACTTCTTGGCCTGGAATGTCACGACCCACAATATTAAGCGTGGCGTTTGCTGTAGCTTTACCCAGTGTCGAATTCAATTGCTGTTCACTCAAAGTGTGTTCCGTCATCTTGATGCCCTCCCAAGAGGCTCCACTATCACAGGCTTAACGCTGACATATAAAGCAGTAGCATCCCCAATCACCGCTGCTTATAAACTCACCAAAAAACCATCAAATGTTTGTTTCGAACTAAAACTTACCGACAAACGTTTGTATTTGCAACAGTCCAAGATTGACAAAAACGGGCATTAACCTAAGTAAACACCATGCTAAAATTGGTCTGACCAAGTAATAAAAAACAATTTAAGATAATGATATAAATCACATTAAACATTTTAATTACATTGGAAAATTTGAATTAAATGAAACTTGTCAGACAACTTTACCAACCCCCACTCAAAGTAATTATTTACGTAATTAAATTACTAATTGTAAATTTATAAATACAGCATTTTTACCCTATTAGACCTAAGTAGAAAATACCCAATGTTTTGAACTAACCTAGAGGGAAGCAAGCTAAATCTATATAAATCATAATGATAATGACTGCCACCATTACCACGAATTAAAACGAGCGTTTTATTTTGACGTTTACGTAAACGAAAAAATGACAGAGTCTAGTACATACTAATTACAGGGTTGCGTTTCCCGATCAACAAGGTGGGATGTGATGGTTAACTCAAAAAATAAATCACTTTTTTATAAAAAAAATGAAACAAATTCGAAATTACAACGGGATGGAGCGTAAACCCGCCCTTTTATGACGTTTCTCTCTTGCTAGAACCCATTACTGGTTTGCTCACAAAGATGCTTTGTGCAGCATTTATTGGCAGCACTGCACATTTCGACAATAAATGCTGAAACATTTGTTGCCAACTTAAATGCAAATCATTACTATTCGCGACCTATTTATTTGGGGGAACCATTAATGAAACCATTTCGTTTGTCGCTAACTGCACTCGCCTGCCTTTCTGTTTTATCACAAACCGCACACGCCGAAGTCAACTCGACATCAGCAAATGCTGAAGCCAACGTTGAGCGCATCACGGTTTATGGCAGACAGAACTCAGTAGTGAAGAATTCAGGGCTGGCGACTAAATCCGACATGTCTCTTATGGAAACCCCAGCAGCTGTAGTGATTGTTGACCAAGAGCTGATCGAAACCCAAGGTACAGATAATCTGCAGGACTTGATCCGTAACATCAGTGGCGTAACTCAAGCGGGAAATAACTATGGCATTGGTGACAACATAGTCATCCGTGGTTTAGGCGCAAATTACACCTATGACGGTATGTATGGCGGTGCAGGCCTAGGTAATACCTTCAACCCCACGCGCTCTTTAACCAACGTTGAATCCGTTGAAGTATTAAAAGGCCCAGCGACTGGACTCTATGGCATGGGAAGTGCTGGCGGCGTGATCAATCTGATTGAAAAGAAACCGCAGTTTGAGTCAAAGCATAAGTTCAGCGCCGAAATGGGCCAATGGGACACCTACTCCCTTGCTCTGGATAGCACGGGCGGCCTGAGTGATGATGTCGCCTACCGTTTAGTGGCCAAATCTGGCCGCAGTGATGGGTATCGCGATATAGGTACAGACAGAGACGAAATCTATGGCGCCTTAAAATGGGTATTAAGTGATAGCCAAGATTTAATGCTTTCAGGTGCTTACATAAAAGATGCTATTGCCGTTGATTCTATTGGTCACCCGATTCGGATTTACAATGCAGAATCTGTCGGCGGTAAGAGCGCGGGCGAGGTCACGTGGCAAGATCTGGTTAATGATCCCAACGGTAATGGTCTACAACTCACCGATGCACAGCGTCAGCAGTTAGCGGCCTCGTTGTCGGGCGCTGACGGCTTAACACCCTATTCGTTTGGTGATGCTGGGCTGATTTCACCCATGGCGAAGGACAATGAGGGTGAAGAGTTAAGATTTAAACTGACCCATAATATCTATTTCACTGACAATTTGTTCCTCAATCAACAATTGCAGTATCGCGACTACACGTCAGGTTTCGCCCGCCAAACTGGCGCCTATAACTACGTCTATTGGAAGCGTAACATCAAGATTAAAAACGTACCTACCGACGTGATTAACGAAGAGCCTAGATCGCCTTTAGTTGAAAATGGCGTACTTTATCCTTTTGCCGCAAGACGTCAGGAATACCGTAAAGTCGATGCCGACGAGACTTCGTGGCAGTACTTTGCCGATCTACGTTATGACTTCCAAATTGGCAATATAGACAATGAATTATTGGTCAATGCCAACTATGAAGACCGTAATATTCGTTTCCAGCAATATTCTATCTTCGATGCCGATCAAATCTTTAAAAACAAGAAAGGTGAAATTACTTATCAAGGCTCCCTGCCTTATATTTATGACATCCGTAATCCTAATTGGGGCACAGGTAAGTTTGAAGACTATGACCCACTCAAGACCGCTAACTATGACAAAAAGGTCAGCGCTTGGGGTCTAGGTGTACAACACGTGGGATATTTAGGACATGGCTTCACCACGCGTGTAGGCGTTGCCTTTAACGAGATAAAACAAAGTTATGAACACTTAGGCCTTGATCCTCGCTACAGCATTAGCCAATCCCAAGCGACTCCAGAGGCCGATACCACAGATAACGGTATGACCTATAACTTAGGCTTGACCTACATGCCGATAGAGGATTTATCATTCTTTATCAATCACTCAAAGGGACGCACCGCCTACAGTGTGCTCGATGCAGTAAAAGATAATGCTACCAACCGAGATGATTCAGAATCGATTAGCAATGATTTAGGTATGCGCTTTAAGGCATTTGAGGATCAATTACTGGGCTCACTGGTATTGTTTAAAAGCTCGCGCACTAATGTCGCCTATAACAATCCTGATTATACCAATGGCATATTAACACCTAACATCCCAGTGTATTTGTACAATGGCAGCGAAGACACTCAAGGTATTGAACTCGATCTCAATGCCCACTTAAACGACAGCTGGCGTATCAACCTTAACGGCATGTACCAAGATGCAAGGGATAAACAAAATCCAAGTAGTTTAACCTACAATAGCCGTCAAAAAGGCGTGCCTTATGTCACTGCCAGCGCTTGGGTGACCTATGGCGCCGATTGGTTTAGATTATCAAGCCCAATCGAATTAAGCCTTGGAGCTAAATTTGTAGATGATCGCAGCACGCACTCTAGCTCATTTGGTATTCCAGACGGTTACGTGCCTAGCTATACTGTCGTCGACTCGGCGGTGAGTTACAGCACTGATTCTTGGAAAATCCAGCTTAATATCAATAATCTATTCAATAAAGACTATTACAGTAAAGCGATGTTCTTAGGCGGTATGCCGGGTGAAGAACGCAACGTCAAACTGCAATACAGCTATAGTTTTTGAGCGCTAAATAGATTTAAGCGCTAAACTGCAGCGCGAAAGTGGATATGTTTCCAACAAAAAAGAGAGCATTTATGCTCTCTTTTGACATCTAAATCCTTAATCGATAATGGCAAATGATACCCAGCGTATTAACTGACATTCTCCCTATCCCCGCGCATAAGGGATTCCAACTCTGCCTTACCCTTATTCGATAGATTGATTAACGTCGCTAAATCATTTTGATGTGCTGCGCTAGCAATCACCAGTTTCTTATCATGCTCAGCAAAGATTTTTACCCGCTCGTTGGCTTGTACCTGAGATAGACCTAAACCTTGGAGGATCTTCTCACTGGCCGACAGCGCCGAACCAAAGGTCTCACGAAAGACATCCGTCACCCCAAGGCTCATTAAACGATAAGCATGGTTACGATCCCTTGCCCGCGCGACTATGTGGATATGAGGGAAATGGGTTTTCACTTGCTGGGCGATTTCGATGGAATCCTCAACACTGTCAACAGCCAGCAATAACAAACGCGAGCGCGCGATCCCCGCCGACATCAACATGTCTAAGCGTCTGGCATCACCAAAATAGACCTCACCGCCATATTTGCGAATCACATCCACATGGCTCGCATCCTTATCCAATGCGACAAAAGGGATCCCAGAGGAGGCCAAAATACGCCCGGTTATCTGGCCTACTCGGCCAAAGCCGGCAATCACCACTTCCGATTCAGTGACATTAATTGTATCTGGCAGGCGAGTGTCCACCACCTTGGCCTTAGTTGCGCGAAACAGGGTAAACAATATCGGCGTCACCGCCATAGACAAACCAATCGCCAGCACTAGCACTTGCGCAATTTTATCGCCGACAATGCCAGATAACTGCGCCTGGGATAACAGCACAAAGGCAAATTCACCGCCTTCGGCAAGGATCAACCCCAATGCAATACTCGGTCGCCATTTGTGGTGCCGAATGCGGCCCAGCACCATCAGCACAAACGTTTTAATCAGCAGCATCGCCATTAAAATACCTAAGATAAGTAACGGATCTGATATCAATAATTTCAAATCCATACTCATACCGACCGCCATGAAAAACAGCCCAAGCAACAAGCCTTTAAAGGGTTCGATGTCGGTTTCAAGTTGATGTCGATAACTTGAGTTTGCGAGCATAATACCCGCCAAAAATGCCCCCATACCCGCAGAGAGTCCAAGCCACTCCATTAACTCAGCGCTGCCCATCACTAGCAATAACGCAAAGGCGGTGAGCACTTCACGCACCCCGCTACTTGCGACTAACTTAAGGAGTTTTGGCAGTAAGTATTTGCCCACTAACACAAACCCTACTAGGGCTAGACACGTCCAGTACCAAGGCACGGCATGATGTTCAATCTGCGCCGAATTGGGCGCCAAATATGCCGTCAGCAGCAACATGGGGATAACGGCAAGATCTTGCATCAACAAGACACCAAAGGCATCACGCCCGAGTGGGGTTGTGAGCAACCTATGTTCACTCATTAACTGCACGGCAAAGGCTGTCGATGATAAAGATAGCGCGGCGCCAACCACTAAAGCTGCGTCAACAGACAAGCCAAAGCCCCAAGCCAAACCACCAATCGCAGCCCATGATAACAACAACTGACCACTGCCTAAACCAAAGATAGCACTGCGAAGTTCCCATAATTTACTTGGATTTAATTCGAGTCCCAGCACAAACAACATCAGCACTACACCTAACTCGGCAAAATGCAACACAGCAGCAGGATCAGAAACTAAGGCCATGCCGCCTGGGCCTAAAATGATGCCAGCACCTAGGTAGGAAAGAATCGGGCCGGCGCCAAAACGTTTACCCAAAGGAACAAAAATAACCGCCGCCAATAAAAATAGCAGCACCGACGTGAGTAAACTCGACTGTTCCATGAAGGCTCCAACGGAAAAAGGAATGTGCAGTGTTCCATATAATGGCCCAGCCGCAGCTAGGCAAATTAGCAACTATGATATCCCATTTATTTATTAACAAGGTCAAGGCAATTCATTAAAAATGAGAAATTTTTGGTACGAAAAACACTTAAGCGTGGGGGAAATCAACTGGAGCAACAAAGCAAAGTAAAAGAGCGTTCAGAGACGCCTTAGACTGTTATCGCATTTTAGTGAGTGGCGGCAAAACCCAAAACGAGAAATAAATGAAGGAAGAATAAAAACCAGTAAGGACTTTTGCCAACTCAGGATGAGACTAAATGCTCACTCGGCTTACATTACACCGAGGGCGATGCGATATGACGCCGTAAATCAGTTGCCTGCTTGTCACATTTTAAGATGTCAGAATAGCGTACTACGGCATTGCGGCCATTGGCCTTAGCGGCATAAAGCGCCATGTCGGCTCGGTGAAATAATGGGTCCAAACTCAGATCATCAGCCATTAAACCGCTCACGCCAAAACTCGCCGTAATGACGAACTTATGTCCTGAATGTTGGGTATCAATGGCCTCGATACGGGCTCGGCACTGCTCCGCCACTTCCATGCCTTTCTCTTCATCGGCATAGGGTAATAAAATCGCAAACTCCTCACCGCCGATACGAGCAAAAACATCACCATTTCGGATATGGGATTTAAGGGAATCGACCACCTTTTTAAGCGCCCAATCACCAGTTCCATGGCCAAAAGAATCGTTGATCCGTTTGAAGAAATCCAAATCAAATAAAATGACACAGAAATCCCCACCGCGGGCCGTGGCTTGCACAAAAAGGTTTTCCCCTAACTCTTGCCCTGCTCCGCGATTCAAGATGCCTGTTAATGCATCCATTCTCGCCATACGCATAAACTTGCGTTTCTGCATCTGCCCTACAGCTAACAAAATCCCGAGGAAGAACAGTCCGCCTACTAGAATAGTGACAAACATCAGCATATTGGTGTATTCGCGCTCTTTTACCGTTTGCTGAGCGACATACAGTTCACGTTCCTTATTCAATAAATTAATTTCACGTGACTGTTCATCAGCATTAAACTTTGCCGCCTGATACGCTAACGTTTTCATTTTCGCTTCATCAAACATCAGCTGATTGTAATACTGCTCTTTTTTCGAGAACTCATAGGCTTGTTCAAATTGTTTATTCTCAGCATTTAAGCCCGCTAACACTTTAAAGACGATATGTTTTAACTCGGTATAACTAGGATCATTAGGTAATGACGTAACGAACTTGGCATGCTCGACCACCTCAGCAGATTGCTTTAGTGCAAAATACGCTTCGGTTAACAAAGAATGGACACTATTAATCTCTAGTTGAAAGTTAAAAGACTCGTATCCCTTTAAAGCACTCAAGAGCAAAGGGACTGAAGCAGAGTACTCCTGTAATCTTAACTTAGACTCTCCCATCCCTTTCAATGCAATAAACGAAATCAATGGAAAACCATTCGACTCACAAAAATCGTGCGTGTACTGGAATTCATCAAACGCCTTAGTAAAGGCCTCTAGCTCTAATTGATAAACTGATAAATACAACTTTGCAGTACAAATATCTTTTACATTATCTGCTGAAGCAAGCGATTCTGCCTTAGCCGCGTAGGTTCCCACCTCTTCTTTTATGCCCATTGCAGAGTACAAACTGGCTAAACGTAGATATGCAGCACGTTTGATATCTATATTATCTATTCGATCTATTAGCCCTAGGCTTTTGCTCATTACAACAAAAGCGTCTTTAAAGTTCCTAAGGGCGATGTACGCCGTTGCCTCATAGCTATAGGCAGAAAATAAATAATCGCTATTTTGAACTAAATTTTCAGATTGAATTAAATTATCTAAGGCTTCTTGATATTGACCTGCATAAATAAATGAAGTCCCTTTAAATACCAATAAGCGCCCTTGTTGAAAACGCGTCATATGCTCGAAATCAGCTTCAAGCTCATGGAGCTTAGTGATTGCACTTTGCATATCGGTATGTTGTAGCTGCTCCAGATCAGCTAACGCCTCATCAAAATTGATAGTTGCAGCCATTAAGGGCATACAAAATATGCCCGAACATAACCACAAAAAAGCGCGCAGGAGTTTCAATTACTCACCATTACCATGGGAAATAACTAAGTAGGCTTTACAATCATCATCCCCACTCAAGCTTTTCAGTTTTTCCATGTCTCCCGACATGACGGCTGCAATTTCTTCATCAGTTAACCCATGGGCACGCATTACGGCCTCAGGGTCCTGTTGATACGCTTGCATCAACTGTGCATTTTGGCCTAACTGAGTAAAAAAATCGGATAATGCAGACATACTTTTTCCTTATTTTAATGATGACTTCCGAATTCAACTCAGAAGTACGACTCTCGCAATTAGCCTAAATCTTCAGGCCTAATACCTAATTTGGTTAAAATAGCATAGTTGTATTCGAGTTTTTTTGCTGGCGGGATCAGTAACGTACTGATGGGAGACAAGTTTGCCTCGGGCAGCTTACTCAACGGCAAATACTCAATTCTAGGGGCTTGAATGGGTAAATTAGCAGCCTCGTAGATCACCACTTGATGATCCAGTGGATACCATTGATGCAGTTGTTCAACCAAAATCTGCAGCCTATCACTCGTAGTATGAAACTGAGTTAAGGTATGTTCGCCAGCAATAGCAATTTGCCATAACAACAAATGAGTTGTCGGATCGGGCACATGATTAAAGAACATAAACTGGCTGGCTTCAAAGCTTTGATGCCCAGAGTTACCGGGGTCGATACCTAAATCTGCCCATAAACACGCCTCGGCCGATATCCCAGGCTCCATCTTTGCAGCAAACCCCTCTGCCCTCGCCTGCTTAATCGCTAAGTGGGACACGCAAGCAAACACACCGGAGTGACCATAAAGCGCACAAACTGTTTTTTTACCGGCTCTCACAGCGTCCAAAATTGCACTCACCATTTGCTCATAGGTCTCACGGCGATTTTTTACTTCGCCATCTTGAGCATAAAACGGCTGCAAATTGATGACATTAGGATTAATAGTCTGGATCCAACGCTGCGAAAAACCATCTGGCAGGAGTGAAAACACCACATCGGCGTGCTCAATATAACTGCGACTCATCACACTGATTTGTCCGGCCAGCTGTAAACCCGTGCCTACGCAAACTAAAGACCCCAAAGCATCTATCCCAATATTTTATTTCAAACACTGCAAACCCATAACTAAAGCTACAGCGCAAGAACATAATAAAAACATATCGGTAACTTTAATCTGATTTACGCAAGATTACTATGGTTATCGCCACATAAACTGTTTATCGACTTACTGACTAATTGCTTGGCTTTAAAGAAGAAATCGAACTCCCATTTCCATTTTTTCAATCCTGCAAGCAGTAAAGCAGTACGGTTCAGAGGCTGAAAAGCACACCCACAGCAGCCAAGTGACTTACAGTAATAAATATCCTTACAGATTGAGAACTAAAGCCAACATCACGGGTCGAAAAGTCACACAATTCGATCTATGACGGCAGCAAAGCCCGATTGCCCTTGTCATGAGGGGGAATGCTTGGGTATTATGGCCGCCAGATTTTCAGAAGTAGCGCATACAATGATCAATAAAAAGCAAAGTCTTACCCTGCTGAGCGCTGTGGCGCTCTCTGTTTCGCTCAGTGCTTGTAGTGTGTTCGATTGGTTGATTTATAAGCCCGACATCCCACAGGGTAACTACATGGAACCGCAACAAGTTGAAAAGTTGCGCATTGACATGACCAAAGAACAAGCCGAATACATTCTCGGCCGTCCGGTTTTACGTGATAGTTTCGCCGACGATACTTGGTACTACGTCTATCACTACAAGAGTGGACGCGATGCCAGCATTACGCATAAAGAACTCATTTTGCACTTTACGGGTGATAAACTCACCGCAGTGAATGGCGATTATGAGCTAAGCAAAGAATTTGATACGCCGCTCGAGCAGAGCAGTTTACCTACGGGTAATAAAACTGAGCTAGTGCCACAAATTCCTGCACAGCGTCCAGATGCCAAACCTTTAGTAAAAGAAAACCAAACAGAAGCGCAAGTTCAAAAAACAATTAAGTAATATCCTAAACTTTGCTTATGCTCTTCTCAGTCAATGAAATACAAAAAAGCGCCCAAGGGCGCTTTTTTATTGAGTCATGATGTCAAACTGACGACAGTCGTTATACCAACCGTATTAAGCCCGTCCGCCAGTGACTTTATTCGCGCGGCCTTCATCTTTGGCTTTATCTGCGCGGCGGCGGCGAACATCCTTAGGATCGGCAATCAAAGGACGGTAAATCTCGACCCTTTGGCCCGGTAAAATCACTTGGTCATGTTTAACCACATTACTAAACACACCGAGCTTAACCGTGTCTAAATCGATCTCAGGGAAAAAGCTCACTATGTTACTTAAACGCACTACCTCAATCGCCGACGTGCCGGGATTCACATTCACCGAAATTACTTTTTGCTGAGTAGGCAAGGCGTAAACCACATCAACTACAAACTTATCTGTCTCATTTGTCACTGTAAATCACCTTAGCGCGACTCGTAAATGCCGTCACCATTGATACCATAAGATCATTAAACACTTTACCAAAGGCCATATCGGCTAACGAGTTTGAAAACTCAAAACTCAGTTCGAATTCTACCTTGCAAGCTTCTTCAGTCAGCTCAGTAAAACGCCACTGCCCCAATAAATGCTTAAAGGGCCCATTTTCCAATGTTAAATCAATACTCTTCCCGGGAACCACTTGGTTGCGAGTCGTAAATGTCTTACGGATCCCCGCTTTACTCACATCCACAGATGCCAGCATAGTCTTACCATCAAATTCTAAGACTTTACCACCCACACAACCGGGTAAAAATTCCTTATACGACTCGACATCATTTACTAAGTCATACATTTGCATCGCACTAAAACGGACTAACACACTTCGAGAAATTTGCGGCATAGGACTTAGCACTCTTAACTAACGACTTCACAGCGACCTTAGCAAACTCAAACGCACGAAAAGAACGCACATGCGATGAACAACTTAGGCAAGCAATCAAAATTTGCACGGATTTTATCACGATACGTAAAAAACGCACCCCTTGTGCACTTAAGCTGATACTCAACCCCTTAATGGCGTTCAAAAAACCAGCAACAACACGATAGAGGCTTGAAATTAACTAAATAAAACCTTATATCAATACCAAATTGAATCACCGTGCGTATAATGGCGCCACTATGGTAAAGAAAAATTCAAGCAAAGCCGCGCCTGCGACTATCGCACGTAATAAGCGCGCAACCTTCGAATACCGTTTCGAAGAGAAAATGGAAGCCGGCCTATCCCTAATGGGATGGGAAGTTAAATCTATCCGTATGGGTAAGGTCAACTTGTCCGACTGTTACGTATTCCTGAAAAATGGCGAAGCCTTTATGCATGGCTGCACCATTATTCCTTTGAATACGGCATCGACACACGTTGTCTGCGATCCCCTGCGCTTGAAAAAGCTGCTACTCAGCCGTAAAGAGCTCGATAAACTGGCTGGCTTAGTCGAGCGTCAAGGCTACTCCATCATTCCTATTTCTATGTACTGGCGTAAAGGTGCATGGGTGAAAGTGGAGATTGGCCTAGGTAAAGGTAAGAAAGATCACGATAAGCGCGAAGATACTAAAGCGCGTGAATGGGAAGTTGAAAAAGCCCGCGTGATGAAAAAAGAAAAAACGCACGGATAATGAACAAACGATTGAACTTGAAGCAAATGATGCTAGGTGATCATTGTGCTACGGGTTACAATCAAATTCTTGGGGGCGATTCTGGATTCGACAGGATTCACGAAACCCTGGGAGCATGCCGAGGGGCGGTTGGCCTCGTAAAAAGCCGCACCGTTATAGTTGCAAACGACTCTAACTACTCTCTAGCAGCTTAGGCTAGCTAGCCATCTGACACAGGTCTCTCAAATGGGCAGTGTATACAGATGGTCATCCTACATTTGATAGCGAGGGAACTCCGTCCGGGGGTGAACCGCGAAATAGTACCGGACTCGCCCGATGAAATCCTGTCTTTCGGAGTTTATTCGGGTTAATTAAAAGAGAGACTAAGCATGTAGTGCCTTGGATGTAGGTGTTCTGGACGCGGGTTCAAGTCCCGCCGCCTCCACCAATTTTACCAGAAGGGCTTAACCGCAAGGTTAAGCCCTTTTTGTTGGAGTTTTCAAATGATTGCTATCGATTCAAATGTGGCGGCGTCATCTGAATTTATTTTTTAATTTATTAATTTAAATGATTAATTTTTATTTTTGATAAAATAGATGCACCTATTAATGTACCTAAAAAAATTTTTGCATAAAAATTGCCCTAAATTTGGGCGAACATTGAATTGAAGTTTTTAGGGTGTTGGTGAAACCGAATATGCCCTTTACGATTCAGTTTTACACGTCCTTGGAAAGGTGGGGTAATGTAGCCCCAGTTCCCTACGCGCGAAAAGTACAGCACATAGTTAATCTTATCCTTCGACCATTGGGCATCCACTTCAGTATTTTCATCATTGGTTTGCAGTGACTTTACCTGGATACGATAAAACTGTCTGCCATCTGAGATAAGTAAATCCGTTTTACTGCCATGATCGGTAAGGGGCATAAAGACTTCCCAGCCATCAGCCTGTAGCCAAGATGCGGCTAAAGTTTCATAGGATACACTTTTAAAAAATTGAGCGGTTTTTGGGGCGGTTTCGATCTGTTTGATAGGCATAGTTATGATCCTGAGTTAATGCCCCCGTTGGCTCATGGCTGCTCAAACGGTGGCGAAAGCCCCCTTATGGGAGTCTTTCAATCAGGATTCACAACTACTCCTTATGGAATGTAGTCCATGGCAAAGCTGCCAAGCTTGGATTTCGGGCTCAACCCATACTCTCCATTAATGCCAATTCAGTATCACACTGGTGAATCGCGTTCAGGTATAACCTAGCTATTGCTCAACTCTTTGTCAATTGCCTCCGCTGATGCTTTAACGCAAAATCTATTCAAATCTACTTAGCGTTTACTTTCGCGTAAGTTCGGGCATGTTCTATGAGTGCTATTGTTGTCTTAATTTGTATTAGTCAAACAACTCGACAATTTAGATGTGCTGCTGTTTTTGCTTTGATGCCCATAACTGTTTGTTCTACATATATGATCCAACTCCTGTGTTTTCTGACATTGTTATGGCAGAATCCTTAAGGGACGAATTAGTCCGTAAGTGTTTGTTATCTTCTAAGAAGGACCTGGATTGGCAATGAGCATTAATAAAACAAAGCTAACTGAAACCGATATCATCACCAAGTTCATCATGCCAGCCATTACCAAGGCTGGTTGGGATGATATGTCGCAAATTCGCCAAGAGGTGAAACTTCGAGACGGTAAAGTGATTGTACGTGGCCAATTAGGCGTGCGTAAAACGGTTAAGTCAGCTGATATTGTGCTGTATCACAAACCCAGTATGCCGCTGGCTGTTATTGAAGCTAAAGCCAATAAGCATGAAGTGGGTAAAGGTATGCAACAGGGGCTAGATTATGCCCATTTGCTCGATGTACCTTTTATTTTTGCCTCTAATGGCGATGGCTTTATCTTCCATGACAAAACCAAGCTCGGGACTAGCGAAGCGCACCAACTCGAAACAGAAATCCGCTTAGAAGACTTTCCATCACCACAAGAATTATGGGCTAAGTACTGCGTGTGGAAAGGTTATACCCAAACTCAATTACCGATTATCAATCAAGAATACTATGACGATGGTAGCGGTAAACACCCTCGTTATTATCAACTGCAAGCCATTAATAAAACCGTAGAAGCCATCTCATCGGGTAAAGACCGCGTGCTACTGGTTATGGCAACGGGTACAGGCAAAACCTATACCGCCTTTCAAATCATTTGGCGTTTATGGAAGTCCCGCGCGAAAAAGCGCATCTTGTTTCTAGCTGACCGCAATATCTTAGTCGACCAAACTCGCATTAATGACTTTCAGCCCTTTGGCACTTCAATGACCAAGGTCACAGGGCGCACAGTTGATCCTGCATTTGAAATCCATTTAGCGCTCTACCAAGCATTAACCGGTCCAGAAGAAAGCCAAAAAGCCTTCAAACAAGTTGACCCAGACTTCTTTGACTTAATCATTATCGATGAGTGTCACCGTGGTAGCGCTGCTGATGATAGCGCATGGCGTGAAATTTTAGAGTACTTCAAAAGCGCAGCTCAAGTGGGCTTAACCGCTACCCCTAAAGAAACTGATGAGGTTTCAAACTCAGACTACTTTGGTGATCCTGCTTATACCTACTCGCTTAAAGAAGGTATTGAAGATGGCTTTTTAGCACCCTATAAAGTCGTGCGAGTCGATATCGATGTCGACTTACAAGGCTGGCGACCCACCAAAGGGCAAATCGATAACCAAGGCGAAGTCATTGAAGACCGTATCTACAACCAAAAAGACTTCGACCGCACCATGGTCATTGATGAACGTACTCAGTTAGTGGCTGAGACCATAACCAATTATCTAAAACGTACTGACCCAATGGCAAAAACCATTGTGTTCTGTAACGACATCGACCATGCCGAACGTATGCGCCGCGCACTTGCCAACCTCAACCCAGAGCAAATGGCCAAAAATGACAAATACGTCATGAAGATCACCGGCGATGATGAATTAGGTAAAGCGCAGCTTGATAACTTCATTAACCCTAAAAAAGCCTATCCCGTTATTGCCACCACTTCAGAGCTTATGACCACAGGTGTCGATGCTAAAACTTGTAAGTTAGTGGTGCTGGATCAAAACATTCAATCCATGACCAAGTTTAAACAGATCATTGGTCGTGGAACCCGTATTGACGATAGATACGGCAAGTTATGGTTCACCATTTTGGATTTTAAAAAAGCCACCGAATTATTTGCCGACGAACGCTTTGACGGTACACCAGAAAAAATAGTTAAAGTGACGCCTGAAGATATCGAAGATGAAGACGTTGATATCGATTCCGCTGGTGATGATCTAACGGGTAATAACGGTGCGGCAGACAATCAAGGCGAATACCAAGATGATGAGCCCGATGGTAGTAAAAGTGACACCATAAACGAACCCCAAGGCGATGGCCTAGATAATACTAAATGGGACGAAGGTGAATGGACTGACGGCGAAACCCGTAAAATAAACAAATACCGCGTATCTGGTGTTACTGTTAGCAAAGTGGCCGAACGTGTGCAGTACTACGACAGCGACGGCAAATTAGTCACCGAATCTTTTAAAGATTACACCCGTAAAACCATGGCGAAACAATTCAGCTCACTTGATGAATTTGTAAAACGCTGGAATGACTCAGACCGCAAGCAAGCCGTGATTGATGAGTTGGCACTAGAAGGCATCATTTGGTCTGCGTTAGAAGATGAAGTGGGTAAAGAAATGGACCCCTTCGATATGATTTGCCACGTAGTGTATGACCAACCGCCATTAACCCGTGCCGAACGGGCAAACAATGTGCAAAAGCGTAATTACTTCACTAAATACTCTGATACAGCGCAAGCAGTACTGCAAAATTTACTGATAAAATACGCCGATGTTGGCGTGCAAGAAATCGAAAGCATGCAAGTGCTTAAAGTCGCCCCGTTTACCGAGTACGGCAATTTAAGCGAAATCGTTAAAAAAGGCTTCGGCGGCAAACCGCAATACGACCAAGCGATTAAAGAGTTAGAAGCGCAGATTTATCAAATTCACCAACAATCAGCTTAGCCATTACAGCACATTACGCGCGCAATCATTACCCTATTTCACAGGTTGGGTTAACCACTTAATCCAGCCTGTTATTAATTAAACGAGAATACTATGTCTATCAGTTCAGCCATTAAATCCATCCAAGATATTATGCGTAAAGATGCCGGTGTCGATGGCGACGCCCAGCGATTAGGGCAAATGTCTTGGTTACTGTTTTTAAAAGTGTTTGATGCCCAAGAACAAGAGTTAGAGCTTGAACTAGACGATTACCGTGAGCCAATCCCTGAAGCGTTTTTATGGCGTAATTGGGCGGCAGATAATCAAGGTATTACTGGCGATGAGCTACTGGAATTTGTTAACGACGAGCTATTCCCACAGCTTAAAAACCTCACCGCACCTATTGATAAAAACCCCCGCGGCTATGTGGTAAAAGAAGCCTTTTCAGATGCCTTTAACTACATGAAAAACGGCACGCTATTGCGTCAGGTGATTAACAAGCTTAACGAAATTGATTTTACCGACTCAAACGAGCGTCATTTGTTTGGTGACTTATACGAGCAAATATTAAAAGACTTACAAAGCGCGGGTAATGCTGGTGAGTTCTATACTCCGCGTGCCATTACCAAGTTTATTGTTGCAGTCACCGACCCAAAACTGGGTGAGTCGATAATGGATCCAGCTTGCGGTACCGGCGGCTTTTTAGCTTGCGCCTTCGATCACGTTAAAGCCAATTACGTTAAAACTGCCGACGACCATCAAACCCTGCAACAACAAATTCATGGGGTTGAAAAAAAGCAGTTACCGCATTTGTTGTGTACCACCAATATGATGCTTCACGGCATTGAGGTGCCAGTGCAAATTAAGCACGGCAACACCTTAAACAAGCCGCTTTCAAGTTGGGACGAGCAAGTTGACGTTATCATCACCAATCCACCCTTTGGTGGCACCGAAGAAGACGGCATTGAAAAAAACTTTCCAGCTGAGTTTCAAACCCGCGAAACCGCTGACTTATTTTTACAGCTGATTATAGAGGTGTTAGCAGAGCCTTCAGCCGGAAAAGAGGGCGGTCGAGCCGCCGTGGTATTGCCAGATGGCACCTTGTTTGGTGAAGGTGTTAAAACCAAAATCAAAAAGATGTTAATGGACGAATGTAACCTCCACACCATAGTGCGTTTACCTAATGGCGTGTTTAACCCCTACACTGGCATTAAAACCAATATTTTATTCTTCACCAAAGGCACGCCAACCAAAGACGTGTGGTTTTACGAGCATCCATACCCAGCAGGGGTAAAAAACTACAATAAAACCAAGCCAATGAAGTTTGAAGAGTTCGAGACAGAACTTGCATGGTGGGGCAATGAGTCCGATGGTTTTGCATCACGGGTAGAAAACGAGCAAGCCTGGAAAGTCTCCATCGATGACATCATCTCGCGTAACTACAACCTCGACATTAAAAACCCCCATGTTGGCGAAGTCATCAGCCATGACCCACAAGAGCTACTAAGCGATTACGCCAAGCAACAAGCAGATATTCAAGCACTGCGCGATCAACTAAAGGGTATCTTGTCAGCCGCGTTAGCGTCACCTTCAGTAGCAAGTGGTGAGGACAAGTAATGGCCTATTTATCAACACCTAGCCATGATGGTCAATCTGAGCAAACCGCACAGAGCTTAATCACCCAGAACATTGATATTTGGACGACCGCCATTGAGCAAAAGTCCTCAGCAGGGCGTGGCACCTCAAATAAATTTACCTTGTATGGCATTAAAAAACTGCGTGAACTGATTTTAGAACTCGCCGTGCGCGGTAAACTTGTTCCACAAGATGAGAATGACAAGCCTGCGTCAGTATTGCTTAAACGCATTGCTGCTGAAAAAGCACAATTGGTCAAAGACAAGAAGATTAAAAAGCCGAAAGCTTTGCCTGAGATTAGTGAAGAAGAAAAGCCGTTTGAATTGCCTGATGGATGGGAGTGGAGGCGACTAGGTGCTCTATCCTATAAATTGACTGATGGTTCACATAACCCTGCTAGAGATAATGGCGAAGGCTACCCAATGTTAAGCGGGCAAAATGTGAACTATGGAAGAATAGATTTCGAAAATCCGTCCCGTTATGTTGATGAACCGAATTTTATAAAGGAAGACTCAAGGACTCAAATAGAGCCTAAAGATATACTACTTACTATCGTTGGTTCAATTGGTCGGTCGGCAGTTGTGCCCCAAAATGCACCAAAGTTTGTGCTTCAACGTAGTGTTGCAGTTATTCAAACAAGCTTAAATCCAGAGTTTCTTTGTAACCAGTTTATTTCACCACTTTGCTTAAACTACTATGATGAGTATGGTAAAGGCACTGCACAGAAGGGCATTTATTTAGGTCAGTTGTCATTGATGCCTATTGCTATCCCCCCAATCGAAGAACAACTCCGCATCGTGGCTAAAGTCGATGAGTTGATGAGCTTGTGTGATGCCCTTGAAGCGCAAACCGAAGCGAGCATTTCGGCACACCAAACTTTAGTCGAAACTCTGCTGAATGCATTGTTACTGCCTAACACTACCCAGCCAGCAGATAGCGAATCAGCCTGCGCTGAGCCTGCGCTGATACCGAGTGTGGCAGAAAGTTTTGCACAAAGCTGGCAACGTGTCGCTGAATACTTCGACACGCTATTCACTACAGAAGCCAGCATCGATACCCTAAAACAAACCATCCTGCAACTCGCCGTGATGGGTAAGTTGGTAGAACAAGATGAAAACGACGAACCCGCCGCCAAGCTACTAGAACGCATAGCAGCCGAAAAAGCTCAACTAATCAAAGACGGTAAAATCAAAAAGCAGAAACCACTACCCGCCATCACCGATGAAGAAAAACCGTTTGAATTGCCTGAAGGTTGGGAGTGGGTAAGATTTGGAAATATTGCTATAACTCGGCTTGGTAAGATGCTTGATAAAGCCAAAAACTCAGGAAAACCACTGCCATATTTAAGAAATACAAATGTTCAATGGCACAAGTTTGCACTAGATGATGTCAAATTAATGAAATTTGAAGATTCTGAGTTAGATGAGTTTCGTGTTCAAGTCGGCGATTTATTAATTTGTGAGGGGGGAGAACCTGGTCGATGTGCAATTTGGTCAGATCCTGACATGGAAATTTATTTTCAGAAGGCTATTCATAGAGCTAGGCCATTCGGCTGCGTTATGAGTAAGTATTTGCAACTTTGTTTAACCGTAGATGCCGGAAGTGGAGTATTAGATGAGTACTTTACTGGTGCAACCATAAAGCATTTCGTTGGGGCAAAGTTAAATAACTATATTCATTCACTTCCACCACTCGAAGAACAACAACGCATCGTCACTAAAGTCGATGAACTCATGGCACTTTGCGACCAGCTCAAAGCCCATTTAACCGACGCTCAAACCACCCAACTTCACCTCACCGACGCCATCGTCGAACAGGCTATATAATCAATGAGCAACGCAGACATTATCTATAGTTTTGATGTCGTCAAGGACCTTTCAGACGATGAACTGTATAAGAAGTTGTATGAAAGCTGGGGAATTACTAATGGAAAAATTGAGGTTTGGGGGGAGCTAGTTGACCCTCAAACTAGTAAGTTTATTAATTTATATAAGGTGAGATTGATAACAAACAATCAAACCATAAAGTATCCGATAAACCTTAGACACGGAATTGAATCAGGAGTCTACGCTCCATATGACTATGCCAAGTCACTTTTAAGTACAAAGCCAAGCGTTTGGGTTAAGTGTGAGTTAGAGCTTTCCCCTTTGAAAGAGCGGCAGAAACATAACAACCCCTTTGAACTATCGATAAAGATTGGCTCAGCAGAAGTGCTACAAGCCCTACCTATTGCCTTTGATAAATCACAACTAATTGAAGGTGAAGAAACTAGCTATATCGTTAAGTCTATCCATGACTTTCATATAGCAAGCTTACAACAACAATTTGAAGATACTGAACGGAAACTTCAAAAGGAATTAAGCAACATAACGAGTAAAAATGCGGAGTCAATTGCGACCTTAGAAGCTGAGAAATTACAGGCTATCAATAAGCTTATTGATGAACACAATAGCAATAAGCAACGTATGGAACTCGAGTTAGCGAAGGTTAACATATCGTTAACTGAATTAGAGAAGAAAGAAAACTCACTTAAGCTTAATACCCAAAAGTTAAACTCAGAGCTTAGTCAACGTCAAACTGAACTCAAATTCCTTAAAGTTCAATACAAAGAGATACAGTTGGAAATGGCCAAAAAAATTGAAAAACTAAAATCTTATATTGCTGAAAAAGCTCTTTTTCTTAAGGACTTTGAGTTCATCGATGAAGACGATTTCGATAGCTTTATCTTTGATGCAGTAAAAGAGCGTGACACTACGCAAATGGTTAGCTTTGATGAAGTTCTTAAAGGAGACTACAAGCTGGCAGTTTCTTATATTCAGGCCTTTCTTAAAGAACAAGGGATACTGTATCCGAGGCATGTCATTGAGAACTACCTTACGCTTATTCGCTCAAACGATCTTATCATTCTTGCTGGTGACTCAGGCTCAGGTAAGACTAATTTGGTGCAGTCGTTTGCCAAAGCCGTTGGCGGTGTATCTAAAATTATTCCAGTAAAGCCGAACTGGACCAGTTCCGAAGATCTGCTTGGTTACTATAACCCACTTGAGAAAAAATACCTTGCAACACCATTTCTCGAAGCACTTATTGAAGCCCAACAAAACCCAGAGATCCCCTACTTTATTTGTTTAGATGAGATGAATTTAGCAAGGGTTGAGTACTATTTTGCAGACTTTTTATCGAAGCTAGAAGATCGAGAAAAAACACCTGAGATACAGCTTTATTCTGATGATGAATCTGCGCATGTGTTATCAGAACTTAAAGCGGTGGTGTCCATCATTTCAGAAGCAAAAGAAAAGTACTCTCAAGACGGGCTGGTCGACTTCGTAAAGCTGATGCAAGATGAAGCCGTGAACGCTGAAATGAAGCGTGCTTTTGGCTTTAGCGATAAGGATTCACTGATAAAATACCATGGTGATATACGCCGTATGCTGGCAGGAATCATTAATACACCTTCGACAATAAAAGTGCCTGCAAACGTACGTATCGTTGGTGCCATCAACATCGATGAAACAACACACTATTTGTCTCCTAAGATTCTAGACCGTGCCCATATAATGCGATTTGAATCACCACTTTTATCTGACTGGGACTCCATTTTGGATGAGGTAGAGGGCTATGATTTTGATGATGTCAGCAAGCCTGTATCACTTGATATAGAAGCGTTAGGCATTCGTGAAATTTATCCAAAATTTGATCGAAGTAATGAGTTCTGCGAACTCTTTGTTGACCTTAATAAAGAATTCTTCCACAAGATTGGCGTTGAGTTTGGTATGCGCACTATTCGTCAGGGATTAAATTATTTAGCACTCTTTAAAGATGTTAATTCAGATAGCGAGCTAGCCATCAACAACTTTTTACTGCATAAGGTACTACCTAAATTTACCTTTGATGGTAATAAAAGTATTGGTGATCAAACTAAGCTGGAATTGATAGAGAGGGTGCTAACTGAGCGCCTTAAGTTACAACTTCCAAATCATGAAAACTACAGTGATGTATTTTGTGCAGTTAAGGCATTAGAAACCGTTGTTAGAGACGCCAAAGCAAACGATGGTGTAGTGAATTTCTGGTCGTAATTTATGAAGCCACATTTTGAAGTAAAGTATCTTGATCTAATCTGGTATGACAAAAATACGCTTACAAAAGTTACTGAGTCTATAAGTGGTTTACAGATTCAATATGATGACGCTAAGAGTCAATTTGAATGTGAAACCACTATTTACCCCAACGCAAAAGGTGTAGATCGCGGTCAACTTGCTATACGTTTTTTAAATAACAAAATAGCCAAGCCCTACATAGATATGCCTAACGGCAATGTTAAATATTTAACGCCAATTAAAGATGTTGATACAGGGCGAACTTGGTGGATAGTTGCAGATGAATGGGATCAAAAAAGCAAGGTATGGCGGAGTATTGCTCCAAATATCGTCGGGAGCATAAAATTTTCATTGCAAGGGAAACCCTGCATACTTGCTATAGCTGGTGCCGATTTTACCCTAGAACAACTTGAATCTTATCTGAGTTCTTTTAAAAATGATTTATGGGAGCTCATATTAGATGAAAGCAGCGCTGTTCAAGCTAACGCCAAAACATCTAATGCGATAGGAGTAAACGATAAAATTATTGAGTGCATCAATAATTTGGTATCCCATGCTGAAAAAGTTTTAATCACACCGAAAGCTGAACTTCGAGAGGTACAGGCGTTAAAGCCGAGGAAGGCGGTTAAACCCGTTAATCGTACCTTTATGGAGCTAGCGAGCAAAACCAATCAACGGTTTCTTACCAGCCGAGCAACTGATTCAACATTTAATGTCGCTGAAAACCGCTATGTACTTTTTGCCCTTGAAAGGTGCTATCGAATAGTAAAACAAGTCACTATATTAGCTAATAATAAAGCCGAGCGTTATAAAGACACAGTAACTAAACTAGAAAATCAGCATAATAATTTTAGTGATAGTGTTCTAGTGGAAAGAGAGCTTGTCGTTAATGATCTTAAAAAGCTTGCAGAGCAGTGCCATATAGACTATTGGCAAAAGCTTTTTACAAATAAACTCGACAATAGCGGTATTCAATTTAGCGAACATGGACAATTTGAAGAATTTTTTATTCGAATAGAAAGCTTAACAAAAGATGGGGATGGCTTTTTTATCAAAGTGTGGGACGGAAGTGTCTGGGGGGATGTGGATGGGAAATACTCAATTATCTCATTTAGGCATAATGAAAGTTATGCACCTCTACTATCTGTGTTACAGCACGGTATGATTTTGCAAATTATCTGCCAAAATCATCTTTACAGCACCGAAAGATTAAATATATTCAATTTAAATTCGATTAAATCTATCAAGTTAATTGGCTCTGAGTCGATGCTGAACGCTCGCCTAGCTTTTAATAAGGAAAAGCTATTAGGCAAAAAACTAAGTGAGCAAAGCTGGCAGAAAAAACTGACAGGCTCAGAAATTGAAGAGCAAGAAAAAGAAAAGGCATCTTTACGTAATCGAATTGGTTTTTATGAACAAAATCAAACTATGTCTGAGTATGTTTACGAAAAAGTAGCACCTAAGCTACGCCAGCTGGACAAACTGATTAAAGCTTTTAAAAAACTACAGGTAAAGCCTTCATCACACTTTCCAAACTCGATGACTTTTGTCCAAAACCCACATTATCAAGGTGTTCATAACGGCTATAAGACTCTTTGTGACGTTACTAATTTAGCAGATGAAGAGTTGTTACTTAGTCTCGAAGAGATTGATGCAATTGGGCTAGTAAATATGCCGATACTTTATGAACGCTGGTGCCTACTTCAAATTATAAAAATACTAAAAGAATCATTTAGATTTACCCTGCAAGACAATTGGAAGTACCTGTTAATTGAAGCTGTTAAAACAAACAAGACCGACATCGAACTCTTGCTTACCAATCAAGATGCTAAACGTTTTATTAAGCTTACTTATGAAAAAACATTAGATCACGGGAAGAGACCTGATTTTGTATTGGATCTCATCTGGTTTACTGAAAAAGATATAAACAATACCAAAGCAAACCATAAGCGTTTTGTTATGGATGCAAAATTTTATAACAGAGGTACATTTGAGCGCTTTGGTGGCTTAATCAATGTAATTAAGCATTTATACTATGATAAAAATTATAGTGAAAATGACCAAAATCCAGTTTTTCTAATCCACCCCTGTTTTAACGCTTTACCAGCTAGGGTTACCTCCCAGTCTTGGGGGAAGTACAGTTATTTAGGTGAAGTTAATATAAATATTGAAGAAAGTGAGGAGCTTTATCCTAATCATTGTTATGGCGGCATCCTTTTAAACCCTATTGATAGAGAGCTTTATAATGATGAACTACAAAGGCTAATAGGACTCTTTTTACAATACAAACTCGAAGATTCAAATACGAGATTAAACACAAATGACAAAACAGTAGCGGTGCCTATCTGTATTAGATGCGGTTCGGCTCACGTAGAAATAATAGATAAAACAAATGCATATAAAAACAGTCAAGGCGAATGGGTTGAAAGAACTCCACGTTCAGTATGGACTAAGTGTATGGAATGCGAGCAGTACCAAATATTTAATCATTGCAGAACTACTGATACCCGCTTAATCAAGAATGGACTTTATTGGAGTTATCATTCGGCTCGTGCAATAGAGCCTTTTAATATGAAATCCCCAAAATGCGGTGAGTGGGGGGCTTGGTAATGACCATCGCAAGAAAGTCGACATATAACAATGAGAAGTGGTAACTATGCAAACGAACATTCAATATTTTAATACTTTTAAAGAAGCCGGTGTTTATGCCAGAAATAACCCAGGTTCAAAGGTTGTTAGAGAAGGGGATCGGTTTAAAGTTGAAAGTCAGTTTAGACATGAGACCATTAAGGTTAAAGAGCAATTTACTGAGCTTAATCAACCTGTGATAACAAAAGTTGCCCCACCAGCTTTCGATGATAATTTTGATGATGACATTCCTTTCTGAAGATACAAAGGCTTGGTCTGCTGCGTACCCGTTTTTTGACGGCACTTAGCCCAGTTTTGCATTTTTTCACAATTGAGTGGATTGGTTGTAGTCTAGTTAAGTCTATGCGCGCAAGCATCCGCGCAGGTTTGCGTTTGTTTTTCAGCGTGTTGAGATGTGCGGGAGGCTATTCAATCATTGATTGCAATTAGAGATTGCCTTTCTTCAACCTGAAGGGGCTTTGAAGGGGCTTTGAAGGGGCTTTGAAGGGGCTTTGAAGGGGCACAATAGTGAAAACAAGTGGATCAGAATTCAATTGTTGAAGTGGATCAGTTTTGCATTGTTGGTAACACCTGTTACTCTGCCGTGCTTGACGTGTGCTTGACGTGTGCTTGACGTGTGCTTGACGTGTGCTTGACGTGTGCTTGACGTGTGCTTGACGTGTGCTTGACGTGTGCTTGACGTGTGCTTGACGTGTGCTTGACGTACTTGGCAGACCGCATTCTATTACTTAATTTTTTAGCTCGCACCGAGAGCAACCAAAGCTTTTGGTTTGTTCTGGTCGATTTTCTTTATCTTTCCCTTTGGCGAAATAGCTTACCCGATAGATTAACTGGGCTAGTCTGCGTTGATCGCTTCGTGATACCAAGTAGTACAGATTTTCTGGAAAGAAAATACTACCGCTCATTTCTTGCCATATCCTCTGACAAATTAACGAGACTTTATGAGGGTGTCGCACGACTTGTCCATTGAGTAACAATAAAATGTGATAGTGCGGAGCATTTGCTGTGGCTTGTTCTCTGACCCAGGCATAGCGCATATCGATGCCTTGGTACTTTGCATTGAGTTGTTTGTTCAAACGTCTAAAAAATACCGTCATGCGTTTGTTGCTATCAACGCTGCTGGCTTGATGTAAATCGTATCGAATGGCGAGTAGCCGATAGTGTTGCTGCTGATAGCTAATAATTAGTTTGAACAGTGAATTGAGAATGTTCAAATAACATCCTGAGCCTTTGTTATTGATTTTCCAATCTTGTCCTGCATAGTGAAAAAAATCCGCATGGGTTATATGCATTGGTTGTTGTCCAATATTATTTCGGCAAGTGGGGTATGGGGGGAGAGAGATATTATTAATATCCCCGATAGTTCAATCATGTGTATTAACTTCCCGAGTGGCGTTTTCTGTGGTGTTTAGGTGTTTACTGTGTTTGTATTTTGGGGGTTAAAAACCCATCGAAAATATCGACACCAACCGAACTCGTCCGATAATGAGCGCTAGACGTCCTTGTCTGAAGCGTCATTGGACTAAATTGTTAGCGCCTTAATGCAGCCCAGGCTTCTTTACGTTGTTTCAGCAGGCTATTTACTACCAATGCGAGTTCAGCATCCGATTCTTCAGCGGCAAGGGCCGCGAGAATATATTGGATTTCATACTCGTACCAACCTACTGCACGACCCGATAAACGAAAGGGGGGGCGGTATTAACCCGGCATTGATACGTTCATGTAAGGTGCTGTGGCTAATCCCAAGCATTGTTTTGGCTTCGGGCTTACGAACGATTCTTTTAACTTCTGACATAATTAACCCCGTAATGGATGTTGTTGAATGACTTCGGAGTCATGATGCCGAGAAGTTAATTAGAGGTCTGGTACAAAACTGCATTGAAAAATTGCAGTTTTGTACTTGCATTGAGTTTGGCTAGTTTAGTCGTGGGGTTTTGGTGTAGATGCTAAATAGGTCTTATTTTCTTGCTCATCGATGAGGCTGATGATGGGAAAGCGCAATCGCTTCGCATTTTTTAATTCAAGGCTTCGAACATGATTCCACCATCTCTTACAAGTGTCAGTGTTAGTGACTTCTGCATTACGGCTATCGGAACTCATAAATAAAATTGCGATAAAGTTAATAAAATTAGCGCTTGCATCAGCTAAATCTTCGGGATGCTTTTGCGCCCAAACTCCACGCAATCCCAGTAATAGTCGCTCTTTCCCCGTCGTTTCCTTTATTTCCATTAGGGTCTGATTATATTGGATCAGCATTGGGGCTTGGCATGTTTGCAAATGGTGATTGATGGTCGATTCAAGGCTACTAAGCCCGTTTATTAATTGTTGCTCGGCTTGTTTGGGGTCTGGTGTTTGACTAGCGTCCATAAACGAAAAACTTTCGATAAGACTAGGGGAAGAATTAAGGTTAAGTTGTTTATTTAAATGGTTTAGTTCTAGTGTTAAGGCGGGAGTTGTTGCCGTTAATAATGATAAATTCTTCTTAATTGCATCGATACTTTCCTTAATCTCAGTCAGTTTTTCATATGCTGCGTTAACTTCATTGATTTCCCATGGGCTGGACATGACCCACTGACGAAGTCTGTCTATCTCGGGATCACTAAAACCATATTGGTGCAGGTTTTTTCGATCATGTTGAACAATATTGGTCGTTCTAAGTATGCTCCTGTCTACCATGGCTCCTCCTGAGATATAGCTAAACTGGCATTCGATATAGCAGCTTTAACAATATGTTTGCTCCACCAGTCCATCATTTCTTTACGCCGTTCAAGGTACTTGGCGCGATTATAGGCACTGCGAACCTGATTACGGTCAGTATGGGCAAGCGCCGCTTCCACCACATCCCAATCAAATCCTTGTTCGTTTAATGTCGTGCTGGCTAATGAACGTAGGCCATGGGCGGTCGTTCTGTCCTGTAACCCCATACGCTTTAATGCCGCATTGGCTGTTTGCACATTGCAGTGGGTTTTAGGATCTCTATCAGCAGGGAAAAGATATTCACGATTGCCACTGATGAGTTTAAGGGCAGTTAATATAGCGAGGCATTCATCCGAGAGCGGGATAATATGCTCACGGCTCATTTTCATTCGCTCAGCAGGGATAACCCAGAGGCGCTCGTTAATATCAATTTCATCCCACCGCGCTGCAGCAGCTTCGTTTGGTCGAGTCATGGTGTGTAATTGCCACTCGATTAAAAATCGTGTTGTTCGTCGAATACTTGCATTGGCAATTGTTCGCATAAGCTCAGGGAGCTCTGCTGGTGGCATTGCCGCCATGTTTTGCTTTTTTGGTTTCTTGAACGCAGCCTTTATTCCAGATAAGGGATTAGCATGGATTAAGCCTGTGTTGACTGCAAAAATCATGATTTCGTTTATGCGTTGTGATAGGCGTTTAACCGTTTCTAGCGTGCCTTTGGCCTCAATAGGCCGGAAGATTTTAATGACCATTGGAGCAGTAACGTGCCCGATGGGTGTTTTTCCTAAATAGGGGAGGATATGGAGTTCAAGTGAACTCCAGCTTTTGGCCGCATGTTCAGCAGTAATGCTATCCCGTTTAATTTCAAACCAGTCAGTTGCAACCTTTTCGAAGGTGTTAATTGTCAATGCGGCCTCAGCTGCAGCGGTTTGATCCCGGTGAAGTTTAGGGTCGATATTCTCGGCAAGTAAGGATCTAGCTTCTAAAACCAAAGCTCGAGCTTTGGCAAGTGATATTTCGGGGTAGCTACCGAGGCTCAGGTTTGACCGCTTCTTATCTTTTGGACGGGTGTAGTTGAGTAACCACAGTTTAGATCCATTGGGTTTTATTCTTAAGCGGAGTCCTAAGCCATCAAACAGGTTGTACTCTTTTTCTCTGGGTTTGGCGGCGCGGATTTCGGTATCGCTAATCTGCTTCGTTCTTTTTGCCATTTGGGTACACCGATTAGAGCAAGTTTTAATCAGTGTAGCTCTAGGTGTATCTATTGCAAGCGGATGTTAATGGATGAAAAAAGACGAATTACTACAAGTAAATCTTGTAACTTATTGATTTTCTATTATTTAAGGCAGAAAAAAAGACGTCCTAAGACGTCTTCGTTTCTTTATTTGGTGGAGGCGGCGGGAACTGAACTGGCGTCGATAAATGAATCACGTAACCACTTGATCTAAAATTTATTATATTCAGCCGTTCAGACGCCGCACCTAAAAAACTACCTTTTCCCCTTCCCGCCCAGAGCGCGCTTTTTGGCACGTTGTTTTTGGGCCGCTTTGCCGTTACGTCTTGGTTCGGTGTCCATTTTATTAAAGTCGGGTTCAAAGCCGGGTAACCATTGCTGTGGTAAACGCTTGTCTAATACAACTTCGACTTCTTCCAGTAATAGGGCGTCCTCTTGGCTAAAGAGGGTGATGGCAAGCCCTGCACTGCCCGCTCGACCTGTGCGGCCAATACGATGAATATAATCTTCGGCGATAAAAGGCAGCTCAAAGTTAATCACATACTTGAGCTCGACGATATCTAGGCCTCGGGCAGCAACATCCGTGGCTACCAGCACTTGAATTTTGCCTTGTTTAAATTCCTGCAAGACCTTCTCGCGCGCACCTTGGGATAAGTCACCGTGAAACGCCTGAGTAATAATATCGGCTTTATTGAGTTGCTGAACCAGTTTGTCGACGCCTTGCTTAGTGCGGCTAAAAATCAGCACTTGATGCCAGTTTTTACTGCGCACCAGATGGCTAACGAGTTCGGTTTTACGGTCGGCATCGACGGCATAAACCACTTGTTCAATTTCGGCAGCGGTCGTGTTGCGCTTGGCTACTTCAATCAACTTGGGATCACGCAGTAAGGTTTTACTTAAGCTAAAGATGGCGGCATCTAAGGTGGCAGAAAATAACAGCGTTTGTCTGTCACTCGGCACTTGCTTGAGCACGGCTTGAATTTCATCCATAAAGCCCATGTCGAGCATACGGTCGGCTTCATCAAACACAAGCACGCTCAATTGTTTAAGACTCAATGCGCCTTGTCTGAGGTGGTCGAGTAAGCGACCCGGTGTTGCGATTAACACATCTATCCCTGTATTAAACACGGCAACCTGCGCATCGATACTCACGCCGCCGTAGGCGATACCGACACGGATATCTGTCCCTTTAGCGTACTTAACAAAACTCTGTTGTACCTGCACTGCCAGTTCACGTGTCGGCACTAAGACTAATGCGCGTACGGGTCTCACTGTTGTTAACTCTTGCAAAGGGCTGGATGCCAACAAATGATGCAAGATTGGCAAGGCGAACGCCGCGGTTTTGCCTGTACCCGTTTGGGCGCCAGCCATCACATCCCGTTTCGCCAAGATGGCAGGGATCGCTTCTAGCTGGATAGGCGTTGGCGACTCATAGCCAAGACTCGCTAAGGTATTCACTAACGTGGAGTTTAAGGATAAGACACTAAAAGACATTGCGGTTAACCACTGAAAATAATGGCCAGAATTTTAGCAGACACAACCCCAAGCGACTAGCGCCATAGCGCTAGCCCTGTGGTTCTATCGGGTGAAACTAAATTAATTTCAGGATAGTTAGCCTTACCATAAGTCAGTCTCGCAATACGCCAGCATCACGATAGAAATGCGTCGAGATCTTCTGGTAGTTGCGGACGACTAAAGAGATAACCTTGGGCTTGATCGCACTGATTTTGTTGCAGAAAATCGGCTTGTTCTTTGGTTTCCACTCCTTCGGCGATAATGTCGAGCTTCAACGCATGTCCAAGCGCAATCACAGCTTTAGCAATCGCAGTATTGTTAGTGTCGAAGGGAATATCCCGCACGAAGGATTGGTCAATCTTCAGCTTATGGATGGGTAGTTTTTTCAAATAATTCAGCGATGAATAACCGGTTCCAAAGTCATCGACAGATAATTCGATGCCCAGATCGCCAAGTAACTTTAAGTCACGGATAGCAAGATCGGGATTTTGCATCATCACACTTTCGGTCACTTCAAGCTCTAAGTGTTTGGCGGGCAAGCCAGTTTCAGCTAAGACACGTTTTACATCATCCACAAAGGAGCTGCGCTGTAACTGTTGTCCGGCCACGTTCACCGCAATGCGGCCAAAGTGTTTGCCTTCACTAAGCCAACGCATGCCCTGACGACAGGCGGTTTCTAGCACCCATAAACCTATCTCATGGATAAGACCAATTTTTTCAGCCACGGGTATAAATATCGCGGGCGAAATTAAACCCAGTTGAGGATCGTGCCAACGCAGCAGCGCTTCAAATCCCACGGTTTTTCGAGACACTAAGTCGAGTTTTGGCTGGTACATCAAGTACAAGGCATTTTGCTCAATCGCGCCATAGAGGGCACTTTGCAGCTTAAGATGTTCAAAAGACTGTTGCGTTAAGGACTCAGTATAAAAAGCATAATTATTGCGGCCATCATTTTTGGCGCGATACATGGCCGCATCGGCGTTACGCAGTAAAGTGTCCGCATCGGCTCCATCACTTGGATACAAAGACACGCCCATGCTCGCGGTCAAACGCAAGTGGTCGCCCGTGCTCACAATAAAAGGTTGTTCAAACACTTGGCGTAATTGATTAATGGCAACCGTGGCATCTTCGCTATTATCAATCCCCGAAATTAACGCCACAAACTCATCGCCACCAATCCGCGATAACACATCCTGATCGCCTACTTGGCTGCGTAAACGCTTGGCAAGTTCAACCAGCATTTCATCACCTATGCTATGGCCAAAACTGTCGTTGATATGCTTAAACAAATCGACATCTATCATCACAGCCGCTAACTGCAAATTCAGCCGCTTAGCTTGCCGTACTTCTTGTTTGAGCTGCATCATAAACTTCATGCGATTAGGCAAATGCGTTAGCGGGTCGAAATACGCTAAGTGCGTGAGTTGCGCTTCATTCTCTTTTTGGGCAGAAATATCGGCAAACACAGCGACAAAATAACGCACATCACCGACTTCGTCATAAATCGTACTTATGGTGATATTTTGCGGGAAAATAGTGCCGTTTTTACGCCGATTCCAAATCTCACCGTTCCACTTACCGTTAGCTAACAGGGCATTCCACAGTTTGTCGAAGAATGCTTTATCATGGCGACCAGAGCTAAAAATCCGTGGATTCTGACCTAGCAGCTCTTCCCTCACATAACCTGTGATCTCAAAAAATGCGCCGTTAACGTCGGTGATATTGCCGTGTCTGTCGGTCACAACCACGCCTTCGACCGAGTTTTTAAACACATTGGTCGCCAGTGTCAGTTGTTCTTCAACCGCTTTATGCTTGGAAATATTGCGAGTCATACCGATAACGCCCACAAACTCACCTTGGGTATTTAAGGTTGGGAGTTTGAGCGTTTCTAACCAAAGATGATTTTTAGCTTCATTGCCGTCTAAACACTCAGCGACAATAATTGGCATACCAGACTCGATAGCGAGCCTATCCCCCTCTAGGAAAATATCCGCAATATCTTCACCAAAGAGTTCGACATCGGATTTACCGACAATCTCACTGCGGGACATTTCCCATGCTTTCTCGACGCTGCGATTACAGAGTGTGTAAATGCCTGCGGCATTTTTCATCCAAATATGTTCTTCAAAACTATCAATAAATGTTTGTAAATCGACCGTATCGACACACCTTGGCGTACCTCGGCTTAATGCTTCAGCCGCACTGTGTTGGCTCAATATCTCGCCTAACTGGCGTTGAATGCTATCGCTGATAAGCTTTGCCAGCTGCAGCGTTTTCGAATCTACGCCGAGCGCCTCGTTGTGATAAAAACATAAAAAGCCAAAATTTGCCCCAGATGGCCAAGCGAGGGATAAACAAATCACACTGCCGATTGCGCTACAAGTGCGCCAATCTGAGTGCTGCCGAGTATCTATGATCAATTGCGACTGACTGACCAGCTCAGTTAACTCTGACACAGATAATAAGGAGGTGATTTGATGGTGGCCTAATCGCGGTAATACCGAAATCGACTCGTTTGGGCTAATCAACTGTTCTTGAGCTAACTGAGCATCAACGGAAGTTTCAAACGTATTGGAGGAGAGTGTCGATGTCGTATTTGAAGGAACAACTTTTGACTGTGTGGCTATTGATGATGTCGCCGCTGATAATGTTGCACTAGGTAGGGTTTTCGCCGAATGATTGCCACTTAACTGACAGAGTATTGCCTGTATTTCGCTTTCAGCCGCAGAATCTGAACTTAACATACTGCTAAGTTCACCCGCAGCATCCCATGCTATTAATATTGCTTTACTGTTTGATATCTCGGCGACTAAGTTTACGTCCCTCAACCAGTTATCCAGCTCTTGCTGCGAAATAGGTACATCTATCATCATCTTGCCAACTAATACTTAGTTACTACTCAATCGACCCACGGCGAGAATACCGTAAGACCCCAAACGCATGCTCACATTAGCCCCAGAGGGAAAGCGTTAACCAAGGGGTAAAACTTCATAAAATTTTACTTTTAACATCAATCCACTACATCTCAATTGGCGCGAGTCTTAGATCGCAAACCGTCCTCATCATAACCACCTTTTAAGGCTGGAGAGGTCAAACCATCAAGGTTAGAGGGATGTTTCTAGCCGACTCTTTCTAGAAGACTCAACGTGTCCTTACACAGTTAAGCACTGCTGACATAGACTTTGCTACTTTAGCACAAAATTTTCGAGTCAGTATTGGGATAAGTTTATTGCGTAACAATTAGTTAGACTTAACCGATTAAGCCTTACCGCAGTGCTACAGCACTTTATTAGCAGCAGATAACTATCCCTAAAGGCATAAATCAGCAATAACAGAGTTTTGATTGACAAAAATGCTATCTTATTGTCTACAATGGAAATAATAAGGCTGAAAAACCAAGGATATTTATGCCCACTGACGTCGTATCAAGCCAAGCCCCCCTACTCGACAGTAAACAACTGTATCGCATTTGCGAACTCGACCAATTAAGCACAGATTGCCAGTCCACAGCCGAGCTCACTCCACTTGATGATATTGTCGGCCAAGAACGTGCCCAGCAAGCGGTAGAGTTTGCGATGGGGATTAAAGAAAAGGGTTATAACATCTACGCCATCGGCCAGAACGGCCTTGGCAAACGCACTATGATGCTGCGTTATTTAAGCCGCCATGAGCCAAGCGATCATACGCTGTACGACTGGTGTTACGTGGTTAATTTCGATGATACCCGTTGCCCTAAAGTGCTCAAACTGAGCGCGGGGACTGGGCTTGAATTTAAAAAAGCCGTCGAAAAGTTAATGCTAAAACTTGTCAAAGCTTTACCTTTAGCCTTTGATAATGAAATGTATTATGCCCGCACAGAAAAGCTCAAAAGCCAGCTATCGCAGAAACAAGAAGTCGCACTCACAGAATTAACCGAAGAAGCAAAACAAAAAGGCATCAGCCTCAGCTTGACTATGCAGGGCGACTATCAAATGTTAGCCCTCAATGGTGAAGAGCCTCACGACGAAGCCTCATTCGAAGCCTTGACAGATGCTGAACGCAGCCAATTTGAAAGCAATATCAATGGCCTAGAAGTCAAACTGCGCGGGATTATTCGCCAAATCACAGAATGGGAAGAAGAATTTAGCGACAAGCAGCAAGAGCATGACGAGCAAGTCGCCAAAGAAGTATTAATCCATTTTATTAAGCCACTTAAAGATAAGTTCAAGCATCAGCCAGAAGCGCGCACTTTCTTAACCGGTATGCAGGCGGATATCTTAGATAATCTGGATATTTTCTTAGAAGAAAGCGAAGAACAATTGGGCCTAGCCTACGCTTCCCTAGAAAAGAAAATGCCCCGTCGCTACCAAGTTAACGTTTTGGTCGGCCAAGGCACTCAAAAATTCCCCATAGTCGTTGAAGAAAGCCCGAGTTATCACAGCCTATTTGGCTATGTGGAGAACGCCACATTTAGAGGCACAGTGTTCACCGACTTCTCGCTTATCCGTCCCGGCAGCCTGCACAAGGCGAATGGCGGCGTGTTATTGATGGATGCCGTTAAAGTATTAGAGCGCCCTTATGTGTGGGACGGACTAAAGCGCGCCCTGCGTTCACGCAAACTGGATTTAAGCTCACTCGAACGGGAAGTGTCTCTATCGGGTACGATTTCCTTGGCGCCCGAGCCTATCCCATTAGATGTGAAAATTATTCTTTTTGGCGATCATGAAACCTATCAGCTGCTTCAGCACTATGATCCTGACTTTAGCGAGCTATTTCGCGTTACCGCCGATTTTGAAGATGTGATGGACAGAACCGCCGCCTCTGAGGCGCACTATGCCCGCTTTATTTCGAGCATAGTCCACGACAACAACATGCTGCACTGCGATCGCGCCGCCATAGCGCGCATCATCGAATACAGCTCGCGGGAAGCCGAAGATCAGCAAAAACTGTCGCTACACTCGGCCAATATTGCCAACCTGCTGCGGGAATCAAACTACTGCGCTAAATCGGCAGGCAGTCAGCAAATTTTAGTGCCGCACGTTGAGCAAGCACTGCGAAATCAAGAACAAAGGGTCTCGCGTCTGCATGACAACATAATGCAGAGCTTTACCAACGGCACCACCTTGATTAGCACTCAGGGCAAAGTGGTTGGGCAAATCAATGCCTTATCCGTCATCTCGACCTCTGATCATCAGTTTGGTATGCCCAATCGCATCACAGCAACCACTGCCTTTGGTAAGGGTGAAGTGATGGATATCGAACACAGAGTCAAACTAGGGGGGCGAATTCACTCTAAGGGCGTGTTGATCTTAACCGCTTATTTAGCCTCAGTGTTAGGTAAAACAGCGCAAATCCCGCTCACCACTTACCTCACCTTCGAGCAATCTTACAGCGGCGTGGACGGCGATAGCGCCTCAATGGCCGAATGTTGCGCCATTATCTCGGCCATTAGCGAGCAAGCACTAAGGCAAGATATTGCCATTACAGGTTCGATGAACCAGTTTGGTGAGGCTCAGCCCATTGGCGGTGTGAATGAGAAAATTGAAGGCTTCTTTGATGTCTGCAAAATTAAAGGCCGTACGTCAGATCAAGGGGTGATTATTCCTGCTTCGAACATGGCTAACCTTATGCTACGTAAAGACATTGTCGATGCAGTAGCGCAAGGTGAGTTCCACATTTGGGCCATTACCCATGTGACTCAAGCCATGGAGTTGCTGCTTGGTAAAACCGCAGGCAGTTTGTCGCAAACGGCCACGCCTAGCCAAGGGCAATATTCTCCCGAGAGCATTTTCGGCATCGCCCAGCAAAAGCTCACCGCACTTAGATCCTTAGTTAAAGCAGATTAAATAAAAACGCGAGAAAGACAAACAAAAAGGGTTAGCCAATGCTAACCCTTTCTTTATTCAGCTATTAAGTGAAATTACACTAAGCTTGCTAGCATTTCGTCGCTGTAAGGTACAAGTTCAACGCCATCACGCACGCGAGCAATATAGTCAGGGTTAGCAATGAATGGACGACCGATAGCAATCAAATCGAACTTATTCGCTGCAATCGCTTCACTGGCCGTTTCAGCGCTGTAGCTTCCCACTCCCACTAAGGTTTTGCCATAGTGTGCGCGCACATAGCTTGAAGCTCTGCCGCCAAGATAGTCGAATTCCATACTGTCATCGAAAATCCCAATATGCACAAAGGCGATATCGCGCGACTCTAACTCAGGTAAGAAATAATCGAACACTTCGCGGTCACGGCTATCTGCCGCCATATTGAAATAAGCCCCTGGAGAAATCCGTAGACCAGTTCTGTCTTTGCCGATACGAGCCACAACAGCGTCGACAACTTCAAGCGCAAAGCGGGACATATTAGCTGGAGTGCCACCGTATTCATCGGTGCGGCGATTGCTGTCATGGTGTAAGAAAGTATCAATTAAATAACCATTTGCACCGTGGATTTCAACACCATCAAAGCCAGCTTCAATGGCATTTTCCGCCGCTTTGGCGTAATCACGCACTAGGCCTTGAATATCCTCGAGTGTGGCTGGTTTTGGCGTGACATAAGTTAGCTCACGCATTCTTGGCACGCTGCCTTCAATCTTCTGTGCTGATGCAGCAAGCACATCGCCACCACCGAAAAAGTGTGGATGAGCAACACGGCCCGTATGCCATAACTGCACAAAAATCTTACCGCCATTGGCATGTACTGCATCGGTCACTTTGCGCCAGCCAGCAATTTGCGCTTGAGTAAAAATACCAGGGGTATTTGGATAACCTTGGGCATCGGGACGAATAATGGTCGCCTCTGTGATGATCAAACCCGCTTCGGCGCGGCGTGCATAATAGGCAACCATGTCATCGGTCGGCACTAAGTCGGCATCGGCCATACAACGGGTCAAAGGTGCCATTAAGAAACGATTGTTTAAGGTAATAGTGTCATTAAGCGAGTAGGTTTCGAACAGATTTGCCAAGGAATTTGGCGTGGTTTGTGTGGTCATTTTCTCAGTCCCATTCTTGAATATGCATTCAAGATATTATTATTTGAACGATCATTCAAGTTAATTTTTGAATGTTCGTTCAAAATTAGGTAGAATTCGGCCTAAGCGTTTCTATACAAGTGAATTAAATTCGATGCGTAATGCAGAGTTCGACCGAGAACAGGTACTTCGCGGCGCGATGGCCGCCTTCATGCACAAGGGTTACACCAAAACAAGCATGCAAGATCTAACTCAAGCCACGGGATTACATCCGGGGTCGATTTACTGTGCCTTCACCAATAAACGCGGATTACTAATCGCGGCCATTGAGCAATATCAACTCGACAGAAATGCGCAGTTCAACAGCCTGTTCGTTAATAGCGAAAATGTACTAACGAACTTAAAAACTTATTTAGATCATATTGTTGCCGAATGCCTAAGTTGTGATAGCGCCCAAGCTTGTTTATTAACGAAGGCATTAAATGAAGTGGCTGAGCAAGATGTTGAGATTAGAGATATCATCAATCAGTATCTGCAATCTTGGCAACAAGCGCTAACGCAGCAGTTTACCAGCGCAGCCGAGCAAGGACTGCTAGAAGGTCATCGCAGCGACGAGCAAAGAGCCCAATATTTTATGATGGGAATTTATGGTTTAAGAACCTTCGCTCACACCCATCCAAATGCCGAAACCCTTCAACATCTTGCTGATCGATTGCTGACTGAAGTCTGCCATTAAAAGCGTTTTAATCTGTTCAATGACGAATACCTAGGCGACTAAAATCGACAGAGTGTAGATAGTATCTAGACAAATAGTGTTTGGCGAGATGCCGCAGTATTGGTGTCCATTGCTCAGATATTGTTGAATGTCGAGTTATTGAGAGTCGAATTATTGGGTGTGATGCTATGGAAGGTGGTGTTATTCAAGTCGATATAAGCGTCACTATCTCCTTAAATTCAGGCCGATAAAGCGCAGTAAATACGTTCTGTACATTATAAAAAAGATTAAAAGAAGTATTGCAAAGAAAGTCGGGCCGCTAATTCAACAAGGCGATTATGCGTCCCAAGGATGACTATTTTTTGACATGTTAATCTATTGAAATGCTAACCTTTTGAAATTCTAACCTTTGAAATTATAAGCTAATTTTAACCTATATTAGCCTGAGCAAATACCCGCTCGCCCAATGAGTTCAGTATCTTACATTCACCTTCAAGTACGGCAATGATCGATTTTCCCTTACGAAAACTTGCCGGTATCATCACACGCCCCGCTTCACTCACAGGCAAATTAGCTAGCACAGAATTGTGCATAATTAACCCTACGGGCGCGTCATAATATAAAACAGTAACAGTCGCTTGATTTGCTTGCATCACATTTAACTCACATTAAGCAGCGTCTGCTGCGTTATATTTACGTCGCAAGAGAGCTCCTTGTCCTCTACATCTTAAAATATCCCCGAAGATATTTTAACCATTTTTAAATCAACTAATTAAGGTCTAATTCAATCTTTAATATTCTTATTATGGCGTGCAGAACTGTATCAAACTGTACACCTTGAGCTATTTAAGCACTTCAGCAAAAAGATGCCAATCTATTTCTATTATGTTAATCAATTACCCACCACGGATCACAAGTACAACACATGACAAGGTGCGTTTTTATGCATGTTTTAGAGTAAATAACCTAAATTTGATTATCTATTATTTACTTAGCCTTAAATCCCACTCTAAATCCGCCCCAATGTTTACCATTCACAAAAATGGGCACAGACAAGTCATGCATCACTTCGCCCGTATCCCGTTTGTAGGTTTGCAGTAATACAGGTTCTGTATGGGCGCCGCAGCGGATCCCCGTCGGATCATTAAACAAGCGTTTGGTTCGATTATGCACCATATCGACTTCGACCTTGCCCGTCAGCGCTTGGCTAAAGCGTTTATTATGGGTCGGAAAATAACCTTTTTTATCAACAGCTCCCGCATAAATAATTTCGCTATGTTTTGCCAGAATGGGTTCTTGAATCGTTGGAAAATGCTGATCGGTATAACGATCGAAAGCTGTGCTGTATTTTTGCGGCTGAGTATTGGCAATCGGTTGATATTTAGGATTAAACAAATCCGCCTCGCTAAAACTGCCGCTAGCTAAACCTTGTGCCAACTTGTCACCGCACGCTTTAGCGGCCACATTGGCCAATTGCAAAACCTGCTGATCGAAGGTTTGTGTATCCCATTTAGACAGCGCTTTAAAAATGCCCTCGGTCGTCAAGGATAGAGTAAAGGCCTGCTCTGATACGCTATGACTCTGTTTACCCGTCGAATTTAACGAATCACGTATTTGAGTCACAGAGCGGCTAATGTCGTTAGTGGTGTTGTTATATTGTTTGAGGGAATCTTCCATATCACCTAACGCATGGGCCGATTGAGTCACAGAGGCCGAAATCTCAGTGAAGTGCGCGTCTAACTCGCCCATAGCCGCGACCACATCGGCGGTTTGCGTTACGACCCTTTCCATCAGCCCAGAGGTTTTATCGGTTTCGCTGCGGATTTCTAATAGCATCTTGCCGATATCTTGGGTCGCACCTGCGGTTTTACCCGCAAGACTGCGAACTTCGTCTGCGACAACCGCAAAACCTCGGCCCTGCTCTCCCGCACGAGCCGCTTCGATGGCCGCATTTAACGCCAACAGATTCGTTTGTTCGGCAACGGAGTTAATCACTTCAGTGATTTTTTGGATTTCTTCGGCTCGCGACTTAAGCGCCTGTACTTGCTCGGCGGCTGTATCAATATCCGTACTCAGTGAGCGAATAGCCGCCACACCTTTTTGGGCTTGGCTGCGCCCCTGCACGCTAACGCGCTCGGCCTCTTGTGCCTGACCTAAAATATCGGCGGCATTATCGCCAAGTTGGGCCGTAGTGTGACTCAATTGCCCCGCGGCAACCGCAATGGCACTGGCATGCTCGCCATTTGATTCAATGGATTTATTCAGTAAATCAATAAAATGCGACACTTCAGCCGAACCGATAGCAATTTTACTGGTTTGCACACTGATATCATGGGCTGGAAGGCTTTGATCTTTTAATGCCTTAGCATTTGCCTCATCGGTGTCGAGCTTGGCCTTAGTTGAGCGCAAACACACCCACACCACTAAGCCAGAGGTGATTGCGCCCAAGATCAACGCCTGCACAATGCTCGGAAGATGCAGTCCCGCAAGCAATAAACTCCCCAGAGTGACTAGCGTGAAACTGATAAAAATTAAAACTTTGTGCTGTATTTCCATATACTTCCCGTAAGTGCGCAAGGTAAAAATGAAACGGAAATGCTAAGAGTCGAATCATTCGCCCTCGTTCAGCTGCAATCAATTACAGCTGACTCAGAAGGGCTAACTATGATAGCGCTCAAGATTTATAGTTTTAGTCTATTTCTCTGAATAAGCTAGATAAACAAAGTAGCAGTTAACTATCATCAACAGTCTCACGTGTGTATGGCATTAGACATTAGTATTAATTTCGCGTGATTTAGTCTTAGTCCATCCTCAAGATTACCCTACCTGAAAAACCCAACTTTGCCCTGAAATGCGTGCCCCGTCGCCTTCTCGGTAATAAATCCCACATGGACGACTGCACTTATGCCAAGAAAACTGCTAATATCGGCGCAATTTTTTTGAGCTAACGAGATCAAGATGGGCAGAGCATATCAAAACAAGAAAGAATCCATGGCGAAAACAGCCGGTCAAAAAACCCGCATTTATTCACGCTACGGTAAAGAGATTTACGTTGTCGCTAAACAAGGCGGCGTTGAGCCCGATGGAAACTTATCACTGCGTCGCTTGATTGAACGCGCTAAGAAAGACCAAGTGCCTGCGCATGTTATTGAACGCGCAATTGAAAAAGCCAAAGGCGGCGGTGGTGAAGATTACGATACCGCCCGTTACGAAGGTTTTGGTCCTGGCAACTGCATGGTCATTGTTGACTGCTTAACCGATAACGTAAAACGTACCTTCACCGAAGTGCGTCAAGCCTTCGTGAAAAACGATGCCAAACTCGGCGGCCCAGGTACAGTTGGCCACATGTTTGATCATCAAGCCGTGTTCGTGTTTGCCGGTGATGACGAAGATGCGATTTTAGAACTGCTGATGATGGCTGACGTTGATGTGAGCGATGTTGAGCTGGAAGATGGCTTAATCACAGTTTATGCGCCGCACACTGAATACTTTAAAGTTAAAACTGCACTGACCGAAGCAATGCCAGAGGTTAACTTCGAATTCGACAACATCACCTTCGTACCGCAGGACATGACTAAGGTTGAAGGTGAAGATGTGGCTATGTTTGAAAAGTTTATCGCCGCTTTAGAAGATTGTGACGACGTACAAAACGTCTATCACAATGCGGAAATTGAAGACTAAACACTGCTTTCGCCTGAAATAAAACGCAGCCCTAGGCTGCGTTTTTTGTTTATAGGTCAACATATTAAGCGTTAATGAAACAACCGTGAAACCCTAATGGCAATACCCTGTTCATCTGAGCCGAAGCGATGGGACCCGCACTGATATCACTGGCACGAAACAAAGACAAGCCAGACTGTGCATTGTGGTAATCGAGCCAAGTCATCAACAAATAGGCTTCATGCTGCTCAGTGGCGGGGATATAGAGCGGCTCTTCGGCAATCTTGCCTTTGCCAAGATAAAACGCGCTATAGCTGGCGTCGCCAAGTGCATCCGTACCGTGCTGGCTGCTATCTTTTGCATTATGAATACAATACAGAGTATTACTCAGTCCTGATTCAGATTCGGCTTCATATTTAAAGTTAGAATTAGCAGCAGAGTCTGATCTTGCTCCAACGCCAAATAACGGGACAAACTCTGAAGCTCCGCCCATTTTCTCTGCAAGCTTTTCGGCATTGCTCGTTTGCAGTGCAGACTCTTTGTTACTCATAGTGTGCTGCGCAAACTGGGGAAACTCCATCATCACGCCGCTGCGGTTAATTCGTGCAGAGGAAGACAAGGTCTCCGCAAACTGCGTTTTGCTAGCTGCTGTAAGTGGTGCTGTGAGCGGTACTGTGATCGTCACTAACTCGGCATGGGGTGTTTTTGTTTTACGCTCCCCCGTCAGTAACCCCTTCATCCCTTGAGTTAAAATTGCCGAATTAGGATAGAGGCAAAGCTGCACTGACAGTTCGTCATTCTTCTCAATGGCTTGGCCAAAGTGAAACACAAATCCTGCAGGCAGTTGGTGTAACTGGCGCGCTTTAAAGTCGGCTTTGTCGATAACCAGTAATTGCGATGGCAATTCGGGGCGCCATTTAAAGGCATCGATATAGGTTTCGCCCTCTTCATACACGCAGGATGAAATATAAAACACTAGCTTATTTTCACTCTGCGCGAAGGCATGTAAATAACTCGCCTGCGGTAATTCAATCACTTCCATTCTGGCAATGCTGTCATCGGCTGCCACTTGATACACAAGTAATTGCTTCTCGCCGCCGACATACCAGACGCCAAAATTCCACAGTCCACCTTGTCCATCATCGAGTGGATGGGCGGAAAAGGGTAAGCCCTTAAACTTGTCGCCAAAGCTTTTAACACCGAGCGTAGTTAAGGTCTGCGCATCGAGTCGATAGGGTGAACCCGCTTCCCATAACGCGAGCAACTCGCCGTGGCGCGGTAATAAACTGGTGTTAGCCACATTCAAGTCATCGTTATTGCGAATGGGTAAAGCATTGGGGATCACTGTGCCTGCGGTGGTGTACTTAAATGCGCCAGCGGCTTCTTCCACTTTAAACTTCTTTGTTTGGATAAACTTAGCCTGATGCTGAATTTGCCCATTGGCCACACTAAACTGCTGCACCATGCCATCGCCATCGAACCAATGTTGATATGCCTTACCTGCCCGAGACATTTTCGCTGGCCCATTACGATATAAATTGCCGCTCAATTGCGCTGGCCACTCACCCGAAACCTGCATAGTGAGTGGCGGATAGTCGCCTTCTGCCCCGTTAAAACCCATGGCCCATGGCTCACGGGCGACTGCTTGTGCATTATCCAGTGCCAGTAATTTATCCACCGAACTTGCCCAAACTGCGGTCGTCATTAGGGCGGCAGAGCCTGCTAGAAATTGACGTCTATCCATGGTGCAGCCCCCTCTTAGCGAATATGTATCGTGATTTGCGCATCGGCCTGCAAACTAAAGCTGGCGTCTTTAAAGCTCGCAGGTCCAAAACTGCCGGCGTTATTGCTAAAACCATAGCCTTCACTCGGCACTCCTAACATATTGGTATCTAAGCTGTGGTTGCCGTTTTCATCATGAAAGACCTTGACCGCATATTGACCATCGGCTAGATCGCTAAATACCAGCCTATGCTCTGTCTTAGTGACGGGCTTTATCATAGAAGCGCTAGGATTGTGGCCTGCGGCGTAATCCTCGGCATTGGCATAAAGCTCAACCATTAAGGCGCCGGTTTGTACTTGAATATTATCGATATCCACAGTCAGGGTATGTGTCTGGCTGCCTGTGGACATGGTGCCTGCCGATACACTTCCTGCCGACAAGAGCAAGCAAGCTAAGCCTGCGCCCCAAATCGCTGATAACGTCCTTTTGGTCATATTGGCTCGGCGAATCTGGGTTGTTGTCATCGTTAAGTTCACGTGTTTCATGTCTTACTCCTGTTATTTGCGCTGATAAGTAACTGCGATGGAGTTAGCTTAAAAAATCACAGGACTAAAAACAGGTGCCAAAAGTCATGAAACAAGAATTTAACAAGATGACTTTTGGCATAGTGACATCTAGCGCTGATACCTTAGAATGGTCGGCAGAATTGGATTAAGGAATCGTCATTCGTGCTAGAAAATCGATTAGCAAAAGAAGAGAGCATGTTAATTGCCGCAGGAGTGCTCACTTGGGCATTAGTGGCTTGGGTTGGGATAAACCAAGCCGCATTGCATACATGGCAAGGCATGCTCAATGCCACGCTTTATGGGCTGTATTTAGTGCAATTTATACTGATAGCTACCGATAAAGTTGCGCATAACAATATTCTGTTTCGCCGCCTTGCCACACTAGCAATGCCGTTGATCGTGTTGAGCTTATTGCTCACGGCAAACCATGCATTGCTGCCGATCCTCTTCGTTATTTGGGCGTCACTATTGCCTGAGTTTTTTAATCGCCGCCAAGCCATTTCGCAGTTACTGTTAGCCAACCTTGTTTATTACGCGCTGCTGCAATGGCATGTGCATGAACAAAGCAATGTGTTCAATATTTTGATCTATCTTGGCTTTCAATTCTTTGCCTACAGCAGCAGCCAAGCAAGGCTTTCCGAGCGTAAATCACGCTTGATACAAGAACAGCTAAACCAACAGCTTATCGCCACCCGCGCCCTACTTAGTCAAGCCAGCGAACAGCAGGAAAGATTGCGGATCTCCCGCGATTTACACGATATTCTCGGCCACCAGCTCACAGCACTCTCTCTGCAATTAGAAGTACTGAGCCATAAAGCGCCCGAAGAACTAAAGCCTCCAGTTAACCAAAGTAAATCCTTAGCAAAAGAGCTACTTGAAAGTATTCGCGCCGTCGTTAGGGCTCAAAGAGTGCACGTGGGATTGGATTTAGTCCCACCTTTAGAGGCGCTGATGACCCGCTTACCCAGCGTCACTCTCACCTGCAAGACTATGAAACCACTGCAATCAGCCGAACTGACTCAAGCCCTGCTGTTAGTCCTGCAAGAAGGCATCAGCAACGCCGTGCGCCACGGCAAGGCGAATCAACTGCAACTGAGCATGGAAGACTCCCAAAACGCACTGGTATTGCAACTGAGCGACAACGGCTTGGGGCTAACACGGGTAGCCGCGCGAAACGCATCAGCTAAAAGCGGTACAGGACAGTTCGGTACAGGGCTCGGCGGCATGCAGGAAAGACTGCAGCCCTTTAATGGCAAGGTGCAGCTAAGGGCGAATGACTCAGCGCCCGGCTGCCAACTCACCCTCACCCTCCCAGCACTCGCTTAACTTTTATTAAACACTTTTTGGAATCGCTATGGATATGCAAAACAACATCATCAGTGTCGGCTTAGTAGAAGATCAACAATTGGTTCGCCAAGGTATCGCTAGCCTGCTCGCCATTTCCGACAACATTCGCGTGGTGTGGCAGGCTGAAGACGGCCAAGATGCACTCAGCCAACTCGCCAATAATCCTGTCGATGTGCTGCTCAGTGATATTCGCATGCCAAATCTTGATGGCATCGCCATGCTCAAACAGATACGTCAGAGTGCCAATCGCTTACCTGTCATCATGTTAACCACCTTCGACGACAGTGAGTTATTCCTCAATAGTTTGCAGGCGGGAGCCAATGGCTTTTTACTCAAGGACGTGTCACTCGATAAGTTACTGCACGCCATCGAAACCGTCGCCAAAGGCGGCTACTTGATTGAGCCTTCGGTACTCAAACAGATGAGTGAGCCTAAACCTGCACCTAGCGTTGGGGTAACTAGAAATGAATTATTGTCGGAACGGGAGCGGGAAATTCTCAGTTTTATGGCGGGCGGCTTCTCCAACAAGGAAATCGCCAATGCAGTATTTTTAGCCGAGGGCACAGTGAAGAATCATGTCTCTAACATACTCACTAAACTCGATTGCCGAGACCGCACCCAAGCTGTACTCAAGGGCTTGCAACTGGCATTGATCTAACCCAATAGTATTCAGAGTGACAACAGCAAAGGCCGTGCTCAACGGCCGCAATCAATCTTACCCAAACTGCATGAATTCATAGGAAAGGAACACTGATGCAAAATCTAATTAATGCCATCGGCACGATAATCAGCCACACGCCAACTTGGGTCTTTGTTTTACTCGCAGGACTAATTTATTTAGGGCTGAGCCAGACAAAGGATCGTCAACTCAGCTTAGGCCGCGTATTACTGATGCCAGCGGTGATGACGATATGGTCTGTGATGTCACTCAATTCGAGTCTACACAGCCCATTAGCGCTTGTGCTATGGGGAGTCAGTTTGCTACTGACGGTGGGGTTAGCTTGGTCTCTGCTGCCTAAAACGCCTGTCAGTTACCAAGCAGGCCTGTACCATATCAAAGGCAGTTGGCTGCCGCTAATGCTGATTTTAGGGATTTTTATCATTAAATATGCCGTGGCTTACACACTCGCGACACAGGCAAATATCTTAGAAAACTACCTTTTTATCGCCATCACTAGCGCTACCTATGGCCTGCTCAGTGGCATCTTTATCCTAAGAGCAGTTCGCATACTCACTGGCGCGCATCATGCTCAGATTAACGGCTATTCGGCGCACTAGTGCGCTAATACTTACTCAAATTGCAGCCAACAAAAAGGGCCAGTTAAGGCCCTTTTTGTGCTCATCTAAGGCGATGAGTAATGGCTAAAAACCTAACGAAGCTCCATCTCTTGGATAATTTCATGGGCAATGGCTGGCGTTGTGCAGCTCGGGGTTTCATGTAAATCTGCTTTTAGCTGACCTTTACGGTGCTTAAGTGCAGCATCTAATTTTTTCGATGCGGCCTTGATAGCTGGGTACATAACCTCATCGGTACCCGAAGCGGAAATGCGGCTGCCTTCATAATTGGTACGAAGTTCAACCTGATACTCGCCATGCTCTTTCGCAATAATGATGTCCAGCGCGATCAGAGAGGGGAAATGGGTGGCGATTTTTGCAAACTTTTCGTTAACATGTTCTCTAATAGAATCAGTAACATCGACGTGGTGACCAGAAATATTTATTTTCATAGGTTGTCCCTTTTAATGTCATTACTTTTATTTTCGCTTCACTAATAGAGCTTGGGGCATGCAGGATAAAACACAAGGGGAATTGGCAAATATTTCGATCAACTCAGGTATTAGCATCTCCTAAATGTGACCGCCATCAAGAAGTTGAAAATAAAACCGCCAGAAAAATACGATTAAGTGATTGATTTATAAACAGGCATTAATAATAAATCAATCACAAAATCCAATACGACATAAGGTAAATACGTTTAATATTTACGTTGCACGCTCTGCTGCCAAAACTGCTGGGACAGATGATGCGTCTTGGTCGATAAACGCGACACTTGATCGCCACGCGCCGCCGCATCGAGCGTCTGCTCTAAACTCTGTTGAGCCAAATCGCTGATCACATGGATGGCACGGCTAATTTCAGCGGCCACTGAAGTCTGCTGGGTCATCGCCGCGGCATTATCATCACTTAAGGAGTTAATCCTTGTTATGGATGAAAGCAGCTCGCCAAAAGCGACACTGGCTTCCTGCGCTAAGCCTACCGAACGTTTAACCTGCTCTTGTCCCGCCACCATAGTCGAAGTCGCCCTTTGGGTACTTTCCCTAAAGCGGCTAACGATTAACTCGATTTGCGAGGTGGATTGGCTAGTACGACTCGATAATTGTCTGACCTCATCAGCCACCACTGCAAAACCGCGACCACTATCCCCTGCCCGCGCCGCTTCGATTGCCGCATTTAAAGCTAACAAGTTGGTTTGGTCAGCGATGGCACGTATCACTTCAAGCACTTGATGAATCGCACGGCTATCTTCTTCAATCGTTTGAACTACATCGGAAAAGTGGCTCACTTGCACACTCAACTGATGTATCGCCTCTATCACTGTTTCTAAGCGTGAATGCCCGCGTTGCGCCGCCTCATGGCTCGACACCATTTCAGAGGCCGTGCGATGAATGTTGCCCGTCACTTCGGCAAAACTGGCGCTCATCTGCTCCATCGCCGTTGCAGCCTGCGTTGTTTGTTCGCTCTGACTATCGGCATGTTCCCAAGTGTTGGTAATGGCTTGTTTAAGGCTGACACTCTGAGATTGGATTTCACTGGCCGAATCCGCCATACGGCCAACAACGCCACCGATTTCGGTGCTCAAAAAGCGCAAGGCAAGATCCAATTTTCCAATCTCATCTTGGCGGCCGGTATACACGCCCGTCGCCACAGGATCGTCAATAATGTTGGTTGCCATAGACACGAGCTTTTGCAGCGGCTGCATCAGGAAATACCATGCTAGGCACGCTACCGTCATCCCCGCAATCGCGGCAACAATGGGAGAGTAACTGGCAATTATTGCCGTAGTCATAATCGAAATCAGCATGGCCAGCAGTATCTTGCCACTGAAACCAAACCTATCTTTGCGCAATACCTTAGTTTGCTTACCCTGATTAATATCGCTGTAAATACTCTCGGCGGCTTTGATCTGCTCTGGAGTGGCTTGGCGGCGAACAGATTGATATTCGTGAATTTTACCGTCTTCATACACAGGGGCGACATAGGCATTTACCCAGTAATAACCGCCATTTTTAGTGCGATTTTTAACGATCCCCATCCAAGGTTTACCCTGCTTAATTCGCTCCCAAAGGATCTTAAACGCAGCCGCTGGCATATCTTGATGACGCACTATGTTATGGGGATTCCCTTGCAACTCAGCAGCGCTAAACTCGCTGATCTGCGAAAAAGTCTGATTCACATATTTGATGTTTCCCTTCAAATCCGTCGTGGATAGTAAAATCGCATTATCTGACAGGTGTGTTTCACCATTCTTAGAATTTTTATGCATAGGGTTATCAGGCTAGGTCTCGGTAAAAAAGATAACGAGCATTCTGCCAAAACCTCAGTACATCAAAATTGATAAAGCTCACATTGACAGCACAAAAATTAACCTAACGCTAAACAAGCAGTAACCACTAGACACACAATAATAAATTAAAACAAACAACTGTGACGAAGCACTCGTTACTTCTACATCGATTTAAGCGGATCAGCCCAAGATCACATATTTACATTCGAATCTAAATGATATCGTTTATCATTTGAATTAACTAAGTTATACTTCTCGCGGTTAGCTATTCCCTGTTAATAGAAATGCATTCGCCATTAAGCCGAGTCTTCTGCCGTTAAACCAGAAAGCTCAAGCACACGTTGCAGAATTAACCGTAACGGATAGCCATAACGGACCCATATTGGCTCGAAATGAGAAGTGGCACTTATGTCTAATACACCCGCGTTTGAAACGTCAACGCAATCATCTGCAGTGCAAACGCGCTCTTTCTCACTGATTTCACGGGGGATTGTGCAAATTGCGCGATGGTTTAAGCAAGAGCAATCGCAGTTTGCCTTCAAAGTCTTTGCCCGCGCGAGCGCCGCCCTACTGGCGGGTTATATTGCGGCAGCTACCTTGGCTTGCCTGCTGACAGTCGTGCTACCTATGCCCCGCTTCGAAAGCACAATAACGGCCAATATGTTGGCTTTTCTGTTTTATGCCGTTGCCATTATTTACGCCTTTTGTGTACGTAAAACCTGGCATGCATGGCGAGATTTAGGCCTAGTGAGTTTGTTATGTTTTGGTTTGCTTCAGGTGTGTGGGCAGTAAGATGAAAGAGACATTTTTTAGAACCTTATCTTGGCTACATACTTGGGCAGGTTTGCTCGTGTGTTGGGTGTTATTGTTGATCTTTTTTGCGGGTAGCTTGAGCTATTTCCGCCATGAAATCAGCCTTTGGAACGAACCCGAATTACACCAAGGGGTTTATCAAGACTATCAAGCCGATACGCTCGCAAATCAGCTGGATAAAGGCCAAGATTATATCGCTGCGCATTCGCCCGAATCGGCGCAGCGTTGGATGATAGGTTTTCCGACCGAACGTAAGCCCTTTCAAAGTGTTAGTTGGCAATTGCCACCAGAAAAAGGTCAACGTCGCGGCAAAACAGAAGAACATGTCGCCCTCGCCGATGGCAGCGGCATGATCTCAGAAGTGCGCGCAAGTCGTGGCGGCGATTTCTTCTATCGTCTGCACTTTGACTTGCATTATATGTCCGCAATTACGGCCCGATATATCGTCGGTATTTGCACTATGTTTATGCTAATTGCCCTTATCAGCGGCATAGTGATCCACAAGCGGATCTTCAAGGATATGTTCAGCTTTAGACGCGACAAGGGCGCCCGCTCTTGGTTAGATGCACACAATGTGAGCTCTGTCATCGCCCTGCCCTACCATCTGATGATCACTTATACCGGGCTTATCACCCTGATGTTGATCTATATTCCGTGGACGGTGGATACCGCCTATTCGGGTGACAACCAAGCCTTTTTAAAAGAGCTAAACCCCGCCAGACAAACCGAGAAAGCCACGGGGATTAGCGCGCCACAGGTGCAGCTGAGTCAATTACTGCCGCAGGTGCAAGCCGCTTGGGGCGATGCGCCAATTAAGCAAGTGATAGTGTCATACCCTAACGATCAAAATAGCCAAGTGACCTTTTACCAAAACACAGGTAAAGATGTGACCGATGAGGCCAACATTTTGATATTTAACGGGGTCAATGGTGAGCTTAAGTATGCCAGCCCGCATGAAGCCTCGGGAGCATCCGCTACTTACGACACTATGATGTCGCTACACACGGCGCGTTTTGCCGCCCCACTATTACGCATATTGTTCTTTTTCTGCGGCTTATTGGGTTGCGCTATGGTCGCAACAGGCACTTTGATGTGGGCCATTCGCCTACGTCAAAAACAACAGAAAGCCATAGATAAAGGCGAGAAACCAAGCTTAGGATTACGTCTCGTCGAAGGGTTAAACTTCATGTTTATCTTAGGATTACCCTTAGGCGCTGTGAGCTTCTTTTACGCAAATCGTCTGCTATCGACAAGTTTTGCAGGCCGCTCCGAATGGGAAGTTCACAGCTTCTTTATCGCGTTAGCGGCAATGGGAGTGTGGGCTTTCTTTGGCCGTTCACGTCGCCAGTGGCAAGCAGCATTGATAATCACAGGCAGTTTGTGCTGTGCACTGCCCGTGCTCAATGCCTTCACATCGCCGAGTAATCTCATCGATAATATCCAATCCCATCAATGGCCTTTAGTCGGATTTGACGTGCTCGCCATTCTACTTGGCGGCGCTATGCTATTTGCCAGCAAAAGATTAACTTTAATTGCTAAAGCCCCAGCCAAGCGCCCAGCAAGACCCGCATTCAATGCGCCGAATACCAAGGCGAATAAGGCGCGCCGCAGCGAGCCACAAACATCCCTAGCCAACGAACTTACCTCGCCGTCTTCATTGGAGGAAGCCAAATCATGATGCCAGAATTTATCCCTGTACTTGGGATCTTAGGCTTAAGTTATCTCTCACTTGCGCTGTTCGCCTTAGCTAAGTTTGGGCATTTTAAGGATGTGTTTAACCGTCCACCAGCACAATGGCAAAGCCATTTGCTAACCTTGTTTGCTTGGTTATTACTGGCATTTAGCTTAAGTGCCTGCGCGAGCGATCAAGGCTGGGCCTACGGTAGCATTTTGTTTATGGGGATCATTTCCCTCGCGGCCATGCTGGTCATACTGACGTTAAGCTACAGTCCACGCCATTTACCGATTGGTATCGTCGCTGGCAGCGTACTCACAAGCAGCCTATTACTGAGCGCCGGGCTATAACTTCTGTTGCACTAAGCTATAACTTCCTGCCGCACTGAGCCACAGGTCATGGCTAAGTGCGCACCGCTAGGCTATAGTGCCCTGATGTCCTTCAGATAGGAGAAAATAATGGGCTTTAACTTAACGGTTAACTGGCAAACCTCGCCCGCCGAAGAAGGCGAATTTTGTCGAGACCACAGTATTACATTTGGCAGCGGCCAGACGATTCAAGCCTCGTCGGCACCGGAATACAAAGGCAATGGGCAGAATGTAAACCCTGAGGAAAGCCTGCTAGCGGCGTTATCCTCATGCCATATGTTGACCTTTCTCGCGATTGCACATCTTAAGCGCTTACCTGTCACGTCCTATGTGGACAATGCCACTGCAGAGCTGGGTAAAAACGAAGCGGGCAAGTTGGCCGTCACTAAGATGGTGCTGAATCCTAAGGTCATTTTTGCCGAAGGGGTTGAAGTCAGCCAAGAAACCCTTGAGAAAATTCACGAAAAAGCACATGTAAATTGCTTTATCGCCAATAGTTTAGCGACAGATATTCACATCAAGTTTTAAGATTTGTGCTGATGTCTACGGCCCGCTAATGGTTTCCTAAGCGGGCTTTTTTATTGCCGCACCGCAGATCATTACCAGTCTGACTCATTACCATCACCGAATCACCGTCGCCGCCCCCACACAGAGTCTTACCATCAGCATCCCAAAACCTTTTCTATGGTTTAGTTCATATCCAGATTTTAAACAGTACTATCGAAGCCAATCTTAGCTTGGTATCAACTGTTGGAGTTAAAAGATGCACATTCAACCACTGCGACATTCCCCGTCTGTCAGCCCACAAAAAAATGTCTCCAGCGCTGAATTTGCACAGGTTAACAATGCCACGCAAACCAGCGCACCAACATCAACGGATACAGTAACGCTTTCTCGCGATGCAAAACAATTGGCGGCAAATGCGCAAAAACCAGTAGAAATGCCAGCACTGAGGGATAACATAGAAACCTTAGTCGAATTGAAACACGCGAAGATGAAATACCAACTAATCGCCGACATGACCAATATAGCGACAGGAACAAGCCAAGGGATTTCGGCGCCAACGGCCTATTACCTAAGCCATAACGAAGACGCGAGAGCGATAACAGTTAATCACATTGCCCAACAACAGCAAGTGAACACTATGCAGAAACGAGTAAGAATATTAATGAATGGGCATAAAAATGGGTGTTGTCTCGGGAACTAAGAGACAACACCCTAACTTTGTACGCGACTATGCTAACTGAGATACCTTAAATTTTAGTTAAATACTGAATTTAAATATCAATTACTTAGCTTTTATATCCTGTGCCATTCCTTTTGCAGGCAGAGGTTGCGCTTTTAAGGCTGGAACGGGCTGCTTAACCAACTCATCTTTCAAATAGCTTATCGCAGTCTCAAGCTGTGCATCTTTACCGTTAAAGGTGGCGAAAGGTAAGTTATCGACTTCAATATCCGGCGTTACGCCATGTCCTTCCAGCACCCAGCGACCATCCATTGCATACTGTGGATACTCGGCCACTCGCGCCATACCTTTATCGGTCAGCGAATTTCGCCCAGATAACCACACGCCCGCGCCTGCCGTTTGTTTACCAATTAGCGGCGCAATACCCAGCGCTTTAATTCCCGCTGAGAAGGTTTCACCGTCGGAATAGGTTAGTTCATCGGTTAACACCACTAAATGGCCACGGAAGGTTTGCTGCATATTGGTGTTTGGCGTGCCGTGGGTCGGTTGCCAGAAAGCCCAAGCGCGGCGCAATAACTTCTCTATAATCCAACTGTCGATATTGCCGCCGCGATTACGGCGAACGTCGATAATCAAACCGTCTTTATCGTAATTGGTATAAAACTCACGGGCGAAACTTTCAATATCGCCGCCGCCCATGGCATATAAGTGCAAATAACCAATCTTGCCCTTACTCGCATCCTCGACCACAGTCGCGTTATGGCTCACCCAATCTAAATAACGTAATTGGCCGTCCACCATAGCGCTGACGGGCATAACGATGGTTTTATGGGTTTGGCTGCCACGCTTAAGTTGCAGTAATACTTGCTTGTCCTGTTGATTGCGCAACAGCCGCGTGACATCAGCCACGTTCGCCACTGGCGTGCCATTGATGGCCAGCAGCACATCTCCTTCTTTGGCATCGACTTCGATACGATTTAACGGTGAAGCGTTAGCTGGCAACTCAGGATCGTTACTGTAAATATGCGCAATTTTAACGCCATCTGCAGTTTGCTGTAGGCGCGCACCTAGGCTAGCTGCTTTAGCCGCATCTGGATCTTTGGGTAAATCACCGCCGCGTACCTGTGAGTGCAATGAATCTAATTCGCCCATCATTTGCATGAAGATATCGTTCAGTTCGTTACGGTCAGTCAGGCGGTCAAGCAAAGGTTGATACTTAGCTTTGGTCGCTTGCCAATCGAGGCCGCGCATCTTCTTATCGAAGAAAGATTCTCTGTGCATCAACCAAGCATCTTCAAACATTTGTTGCCATTCAAGCTGGGGAGAAATCGCTAATTGCCATTGATCCGTTTGCACTTCGGCATTATCTGTATCGCCTAGCTTATCACCACCATCAACAATCATCAGCGCCTTGTCATTGCTGAACTTACGCAGCATCAGCTTTTCGCCATCGGCAGAAACCTCATATTGGCCAATATCCTCGGCAAAAACCTCGGCTTTAGGGCTTAATGGATCAAACTTGATGGTCATCAGACTCGGTTCAGCGTCATCACCCATCGCTTGGTCGAGCACATATAGCCTGCCATCAACGGCGCGCAGTTCACTGTAATTGCCTGAATCGATAGGCACTTGCCATAAACGCTGCGAAATACCAGACCAATCGATTTTCACCGGATTCGGTTTATCCTTAGCATCCGTTTTGTCAGCTTGGTTAACGCTGAGTTCATTGGGTTTACTAAAGGGGAATTTGGCATTGTTAACTAAGGCGATGGCAAAAATTTGGCTGCGTTTATCAAACACTGGGCCCATGTTTCTATCGCCCCAAGGTGAACTTGGCGTGGCGCTGAATTGGCGATTTGACAGGAAATATAACCACTGGCCGTCACTGCTAAAGGTCGGCGAATAGGATTCGTACTTATCGCTGGTGAGCGTCTCGGCCTTATTTTCATCCACAGAGTAAAGGACGATTTGCGGTCTTTGTTTACCGATTTCCGACTTAGTTAATGCAATAAAACGACTGTCTCCGGACCAGCGAATATCAGCGTAAGGTCCAAGTCCTTCACCGTTAGTGATGATTTTTTGATTGGTATTTTTCTTTAAGTCGGGCAGCCAAACATTGCCATCGTTATCGTCGTGGGCGATAAATCGACCGTCATTGGACAGATTCAGGCTCATTCTTAAGGTATGACCGTCTTTTGTCAGCTGCTTGGCGCCACTGCTGCCATCGGCAGGGAATTGCCAAATTTCCTGCTGACCCGTCATGTCGCTAATCGCATAAACCGACTTGCCATCTTGGCTCAATATCGCTTCTCTCACGCGATAAGTCCCTGGCAGCGCAACTTGGATTAAGCGTGAGCCATCAACACCCGCAATTGCTACATGGCTGCGGGCGGTGATCACCACTTTATCGCCAGCAAGGGCTAAATCGGTGGAGGAGGCATAATCCATAGGATCTTTCACCCAGTGCTCACGGCGCTGGGCAAAATCGGACGTGAGTTCAATATTGAGTAATGCGTCTTTCGCGGCGGCGATATCAAATACATGGATATCTGCGCCCTGCTGGAAGACCACTTTGCCTTGATCCATCTGCGCGCCGCGGACTTGCCAATCTTTAAATTGGGTCAACTGTTTTGCGTCTGAACCATCGAGCGCCATCGACCAGAGGTTGTCGTTACCATCGCTGTCGCTGATAAAATAGAGTCTGTCTTGCCATAGCATAGGTTGACGCACTGAGCCGTCGTGCTGGCCGCTGAGCAACTGGGCTTCGGTTTTGCTACCAAGTTTAAAGCGCCATAATTCGCCCTTTGCGCCGCCACGGTACACTTTGGCGTTATCGCCAGTGACTTGCAGGCCAAAGCGGGTGAAGTACACGTATTCGTTGCGATCATCAATCACACCTTCGACCGCATCGGCTAAGGGTAAATCTGTGGTCGTGAGGGTTTTAGGATCGACGCTGCGTAGCATCCAATTATTCGCGGGGCCAAAACCACTGTCTGTGGAATATAAAATCTCGCCTTTGGCGGTCCAACCTTGAACCCGCACACGGCTATTCTCAAAACTCACCCGCTTGGCCACACCGCCGGCAACCGGGATCACATACACTTCGCTCGCGCCTTCATAATTGGCCACATAAGCAACCCACTTGCCATCGGCTGAAATGGTCGCACCTAGCTCCTCTGCGGGTAAACTCGTTAAGCGGGTCGCCGCCTTTTGACCTAAGGTCTGAGTCCATAAATCCCCTTCAGCGGTAAAGACTAAGGTTTGATCGTGTAGGGCTGGCGCGCGGTAATATCCTTGATTGCTCACCGCATCGGCAGCGATGGCTTGGGCCGCAGTAAACGTGCCTAGGGCAAGCATGCAGCAGGCGACAGAATGGCGAAGTTTCATGTATGACCTCTATCCTATTGTTATTTTTAGCAATGGACTCTTTGACTACGAGATTTTGCTAGCAGATTTAGCGAAGAAATTCTTGCCATAGACTTTTGCGAAAAAACGCAATCAAGCCCAAAGCATGACAATTTAGCCCACCAAGCTAGCAGAATTTAATAGAGAGTTCAGTAACTTCGAGCCAGAGAAGTTTTAGCAAATGTGTCACATCTTAAATCGCGGGAAAACAACTGAGTAAAAAACAATCTTCTTTAGCGGAAAACACCAAAGATCATAGCGTTACCCTGTTGCATCACGATAAAAATCATCAGGAGTAAGACAGAATTAGCTAACGTGAGGGCTAATGTTTAGGGCTAGTGTTTAGGACTAATATTAAGAACTAATGTTAAGGGCTAACGTTAAGGCCTGATTACGGGCTGACGTACAGCGTCTTTAGTGGACTGTTTAGGCGGCTCATATTGGATTGTTTCGCCAGTGACATTTGTTGCCATTTATTGATCACGCGTGCAATTTCACCGTTATCCATCAAGGCCTTAATCGCATGATTAAACTGCTCTAACTGGCTTGGCGTCATACTCGCTTTGCTGAGCATTAAATGGATATGGTTTTGATCTAACACTAACTTGAGCGGCACTAGCTTAATATGTTGATGCTGACTAGCAATATAAGGCATGGCCATAGTATCGCCGACGATCATATCCCCGCGACCATAGGTGAGCATTTGTACCGACTTATCTGAGTCAGGGCTTAACACCAATAAATGCTCCTGCTCTAATCGATATTGAGACTCTTGATAATCGGCGCCATACCAACCGCTTGAAGGCACAAGCAGGCGTAACTTTTTGGTAAAAATGTCCTCCCACTTATCGACATTGATCTGATCTTTTTGCTCATCGAGCACGAATAAGCGCAGCTCTTCGTCTCGATAATAACTGGAAAAATGCGCATAAGCCTGACGTTCATCCGTCATTGTCGCTCCCATCAACACATCTAACTGTCCAGCTTTCAGCATCTGATGCGATCGCTTCGCAGGCACATTGATAAAATTGATTTCGCAGCCGAGATACACGGCAAATGCCCGCATCAGATCCACATCTAAACCTTGAGCTTCTCCTTGGGGATCTTGCCAAGCATAGGGAGGCCAGTCGTTATAACCGACTTTAATGGTTTTACTACAGGGTAAAGGACTATTAACCTGCAACGCACTTTTGGCGGGCAAAGCTAAAAAAAGCAGCAATAAGACAGGAACATATTTAAACAATGACATAGGCTAAGTTACTTGCCCCTTAAGTTGGCGATCCTCTCCTGATGAAGATGAAGCAAAACGGTTCAACGTCAGGCTTCCGCGGTGTTTTAGTACCTAAATAAGCGTAGTTGGCACTTAGACAGTGCGCCATAAACACCAGTCAGATCATAGTAATTAACCGAAATAGGGCGCGGAGAACAACAACAAAAAAGGACAGTAGCTAGTTTAACGCGTTTAGTGTAGCCGACTTAATGCACTTGCCATAAAGACTCCGCCTGAGTAACTGAAATCAAGTTGAAGGTTAAGCTAACTAAATCTGACACTTATAAATAACAGCAACAACCTTAGTGGGATCGCCCATATCAGTCTGTAACCAAACGATGTGCGTGCCGCCCAATTGCTCTCCCTGAGCAATGGCAGACTCTTTAGCTTCATCTAGATTATTCTCGCGGCGACTCACCCCAGTGACGATGGCAAAACTGTCGCAATGGGTCACTTCAAAATCGTAGGCTACATTTATGCGCCGATATAACTCACGTTGATCGGTTGCACACCCTGAGGCTAAGACGCAAAAACAGACACTTAATAGAAAAAATCTAGACAAATCAATCAACCCACTGAGTAAACACGCGGGTGAACATAAACAATTAAAACCAATAAAATTGTGAACTTAATCACATTTTTATTACCAAAGATAATACAATAAGTTACAAATATTAATTAAATATCATGTAGTTAAATAAAAGTTCTTTTATGCTTACCTGCAACACAGTTTCATCAATTTATCGTTATTTTGCTTACATCTGTAAAAAGTGCGCTTATAAAAAAATGCATTTGTAAAAAGTGTACTTGTTGGCAATGTATTTATAAAAACGTATTTATCAAAATTGTGCTGATAAAAAAGGGAGCTAAGCTCCCTTCTCTTCTGTAACGCTATGTTATCTCACCGCTAGGCCAATACCTTAAGTACAAGCAGCTTAGGTTAAGATCTTGAATAAGTGCGCTTTCAGTGCCGCAAAATCGGCGGGTAAGTCAGCCGACAAGATAGGTTTGTGGGCAACGGCCTCAAGTTCAACCGGCAGTGGTAAGTTAAGATTTAGCTCTCTATCGACCACATCCTTAAATTTAGCGGGATGCGCTGTACCTAAGAATATACCCACTTCATCGGGCACTAAGGTTAAAGACAAGGCTTTAGCTGCAATCGCTGCATGGGGCTCAGACACGTAACCTTGTGCATGCAACTCAGCTAATGCCAGTGAAGTTTGCTCTTCAGATAAACGCATGCCCACTAAGTTACTCAGCGGCCAAGCTAATTTCTCACAAATGGCTTCCACTCGCGGCCAGTTACTTGGCTCACTCACATCCATCGCATTAGACATAGTCGCTTGGGTTTGATTGGGCTGCCATTGGCCGTTTTCTAAATAGCGCGGCACAGTATCATTCGCATTGGTTGCGGCGATAAAGCGTTTAACCGGTAACCCCATGGCTTTGGCGAATAAACCCGCCGTCAGGTTACCAAAGTTACCACTTGGCACTGAAATCACAGGATCGGCATCGTGGCGCTGTTTAGACTGGGCAACGGCTTCAAAGTAATAACAAATTTGCGCAAGCAAGCGGCTAATGTTGATAGAGTTCGCCGAGTTTAAGCTCAGCCCCTCGCGGACTTCTGGATCATCAAAGGCGCGTTTAACTAAGTCTTGGCAGGCATCAAAATCGGACGATACGGCAACTGTGTGGATGTTTTTGCCCAACGTCGTGAACATCTTTTCCTGTAGCTCACTGATCTTACCCTTAGGATAGAGCACCACCACATTGACTTTCTCAAGTCCATAGAAAGCATCGGCAACCGCGGCGCCTGTGTCACCCGAAGTCGCAGTCAGAATGGTTAAGCGTGTGTCGCCGACAAAGGCATTGACGCATTGCGCCATAAAACGCGCACCAAAATCTTTAAATGCCAGAGTAGGACCGTGGAACAATTCGAGGCAAGCGCGCTGCTCATCGACGGCAACTAAAGGTAAATCGAAGTTAAAGGCACGCTCAACCAGTTCATCTACCGCATCTTGCCCTAATTCAGAGGCAAGCCATGCACCGAGCACTTTCTTACTGCGCTCAACAAATGGCAGCGCCAGCAGCCCTTCAATATCGTCCAAGACCGGAATTTGGGTGGGAAAGAACAAACCTCTGTCCAGACCTAAACCTAATTGCACTGCTTCTTTAAAGCTCACTTTCTGCGAAGGGTGTTTTAAATTATATAGTTCCATGCTCACTCGACCTTTTGATGCTAAGCCTTAAATGCTAATTCTTGATGCATGCTCTTCATGCATAAGATGGATATTTAGCCTTAATGCTTAGGCTTGATACTAAAAATAAGAATTAATCGACTCTACGCGTGCCTTGATCATCGAGGCGACACACGTGGGCAAAGCCACCCACCTCGGTTAAATAATGCTGTTCTAACCAAGCTTTAGCGGCATTTGCCGTGGCTAAATCATCGGTAATCGAAAACAGCGTTGGGCCACTGCCGGAAATCCCCGTAGTCAACATGCCTAAAGCGGCTAAAGCGACTCTGGCATTGTCGTAACCCGGAATCGCAGCGGCGCGATAAGGCTCGGCTAACACATCCTTTAATACGCTGATCGCAAGCTTGGCATTCTGCTGATAAGAGGCATGTACAAAGGCACTTAAATAACGACCAAAATCGATAGTGACACTTTTATCGTATTGATCAGGCATGAGTTTACGCATCATCGCCGTCGAAAGTGAAATCCCAGGATAGGCCACAACCCAATACCATTCTTTAAAACTCGGTATCGCTTCACATACAGTGCCCGGCACATTGAGCATCAATTGCATGCCGCCCAAATAACAGGGGGCGACGTTGTCATAGTGCACACTGCCGCTGATCTTACCTTCAAACTCGCCCATCAGTTCCAGCAGGGCTTGCTCGTTATAAGGTCTGTCAAAATGTTCATTCAGTGCATATAACGCCGCCACGACTGAACTTGCACTCGAACCTAAACCACTGCCGACGGGCAGGTTCTTTTCCAGTGTCAGCGCTACGCCTTCATCTGCTTTACCAAGCGCGTCTAAATACTCCTTACTCAGGACGGTTAAGAAGAATTCGGCACATTGGTACACTATATTGTCTTGCGGATTTTCAGGCAGTTTATGGGCCCAAGCACCAGTCTGCGCCAGACTCACACCCGACGCTGCCGCCGCGATAGTCACTCTGTCGCCGAGTAAACTGCCATCGATAGGCGCCAAAGCGGCGCCCAGTAAATCAAATCCGACTCCCACGTTACCCATAGAGGCTGGAGCGTAAACGGTCAAACTCATACACTCACCTCACGAGTCCAATTCAAGGTTCTTAATACATCGGCAAAGGCGCCAGCGGCGGTCACTTCCGTTCCCGCGCCATAACCGCGCAGCACAAAGGGAATGGGCTGATAATAACGACTGTAGAATGCCAAGGCATTTTCGCCGCCTTTAACGCTATAAAGGGGATCCTGTGCATCGACTTCGGCGATACGCACTCGGCACACACCATCCTCAATTTGCCCCACATAACGCAGCACTTTACCTTGGGCTTTGGCCTGCGCCACTTTAGCGGCAATCGCCGCATCAACCTGCGGCAAACGCGCCATAAAGCTCTCAACATCACCTGAATCATCAAATTCGGCTGGCAATACAGATTCAACCTGTACATCACTGAGCTCTAACTTTAGCCCTACTTCACGGGCAAGAATGAGCACCTTACGCGCCACATCCATACCACTCAAATCATCACGGGGATCGGGCTCAGTAAAGCATTTTTCCCGCGCCAGACCAGTCGCTTCAGAAAGAGTCATGCCTTCATCGAGCATGCCGAAGATAAAGGATAAAGAGCCCGATAAAATACCATTAAACTTATGCAGCTTATCACCCGCAAATAACAGTTTTTTCAGGTTATCAATAACTGGTAAACCCGCGCCGACTGTGGTTTCGTATAAAAATTGGCGGCGCTGTTTTAAGGCCGTTTGGCGAAGCGCTTGGTAATAAGCATAATCGCGAGTGTTCGACTTTTTATTCGGCGTGACCACATGCAAACCTGAGTTCATCACATCCAAATACAGATCCGATACTTGCTCGCTTGAAGTGCAATCCACCAGCACAGGGTTCAGTAATTGTTGCTCTTTCGCCCATGCCAGTAACGCTGGGATATCACAAGTTTGCTGACTATCGGCAAGCAAGCTAGACCAGTTGCTTAAATCGATGCCTGCGCTGTCGAGTAACATCTTGTTCGAATTCACTATGCCGCAAACACGGATACTGATGTGCTGCTCTTTGAGCATGGCGGACTGTTGTTTTATCTGCTCAAGCAGACCAGCGCCTACATTGCCACAACCCACTAAAAACACATCTAAATATTGCTGCACATCGAAAAAGCCTTGATGACAAGCTGCTACTGCATGCTTAGTCTTACGCTGCTCGATCACAGTCGAAATTGAGCGCTCGGACGATCCTTGGGCGATGGCGATAATGTTCACGCTTGCCTGCGCTAACGCTTGGAAGAAACGAGCCGCCACCCCTTTATGGGTGCGCATGCCATCACCAATCAAAGAAACGATAGCGAGCTCATGACGCATAGCGATAGGTTCAAGCAAATCACTTTTTATTTCTAATTCAAACTCTTGCTCTAAAGCCCACTTCACTTTGGCCGAATCAGATGTGGCCACACAGAAACTAATGCTGTATTCAGAGGAGCTTTGGGTGATTAAAGACACAGACACGCCGCTGCGGGAAATCGCCGCTAAAGTACGGCTCGCCATGCCAACCATACCTTTCATGCCTGGGCCTGAAATATCGAACATGGTCTGGTTATCTAAATTGGAGATAGCTTTAACCTGCAAGCCAGTTTCATCGGCTTGGTTTGATACCAGAGTACCGGGCGCATCAGGGTTAAAACTGTTTTTGATATAACAGGGAATATGGAACTGGGCGATAGGTGCAATAGTCTTAGGATGCAACACCTTAGCACCAAAATAGGAAAGCTCCATTGCCTCTTGATAGCTCAGTTGTGACAACAACTTGGCGTCGGCAACCACCCGTGGATCGGTATTATAAACACCGTCAACATCGGTCCAGATTTCACAACTTGAAGCATCCAAACAGGCGGCCAGTACGGCAGCAGAATAGTCAGAACCATTACGGCCTAACGTCACCACTTTGCTCTGTTCATCGGCGGCGGTGAATCCCGGCATTACCCATACACGTTTTTCACCCAGCGCCAACGCGCGAAACCTTGGCTTACTCACAGCGATATCAACGACAGATTCTAACGGACGACCACGACCTAAAAATAAGGCGCGTGGGTCGAGCTGAGCCGAAGTGATCCCCTTAGATATCATCACTTGTTCCATCAAGGCTGCAGATAAACGCTCACCTGCGACCACGATTTCGGCGCGGATACCATCGGGACACTCTTGCAGTAATCCGATACCACGTAATCTATCCTGCCAGATCACCAGCTGGGCATTGAGTCCAGAAAAAAGCTGTTCGCTTTGCTCACTCGACAGCACTGAGTTAACGGCGTCTTGGTACAGCGAAGTAAATACCCGCTCAACGTGCTGCAACACAGGTAAATAATCTTCCCCTTTAACGGCTACGTCGACCATTTCTAATAAAGCATTCGTCACGGTCGCAGGGGCCGATAGCACAGTGGCTATGGGTTCAAGCTTAGATGACTGGGCAACGATATCCGCAGCCATCGAGAATCGCTGCCAATTTGCAAGCGAGGTACCACCAAATTTCATTACTTTCATCTTGTTCTCCTGTACCGCGCCCGACTTAGAAATAAGAGCTAGAAACAAAAAAGCCCGCTTCTTTGTGGGAAGCGGGCTTTTTTGTTAAAATTCTTTAGGGTGTATCAGCCCGCCCCCACTATTGTTGTAGTGGTGGTTGTAATAATGGTAGTTACTACGAAACCTAGGCTATGCATGTGTTTGGGCTAATCCATGTTAATTTCTTGATAAACAGAATTGCTTTTTTTACCCGCGCTTGTCAACCCCTAAAATGGATTATTTATCAGCAAATCTTCACACACGATAAAATACTGTATCAAGATTAGTTAATATAAAGTTTTCTAGGGGTAAAAATGCGATTTATGCAATAGATAACTGTTGACGTTAACGTAATCAAATAGGAAATCCATTATAAAATCACTTGTTTTTCAGTTAATTATTTATAGTTCACTTTTAACTAATGCGTTATTTGTTCTACCTCATCACTCAGGCCAAATTGGCAGGCTAATGCGCAAAAATCACATTACACATGCTGCACCGCGTAAAACTGGCTTTAATCTGCCGAAAAAAAAGCTGTGCGATATCTAACATAAGCCACTTCAAATTATCGCCAGCACTAAAAAAGCACGTTATTATGCGCGCACATTCCGAACCGGAGGCGATATGAAGATCACTCAACACAGCGCGGTAACCATTCATTACCGTTTATCAGATCAAGAAGGCAGACTATTAGAAGACTCTTTCGACTCTGAACCTATGCTATATCTACACGGCACTGAAAACCTGATCCCAGGTTTAGAAGCCGCATTAGATGGTAAAACCAAAGGCGAAAAACTCGATGTCACTATTAGTGCCGAAGAAGCCTATGGCCCTTACCACGATGGCCTACGTCAAGCCGTGCCATTAGAAGCCTTTGGTGATATCGAAGATATCGTCCCAGGCATGCGCTTCATCGCCGAAACTGAAATGGGTCAACGCCCAGTCCAAGTTATGGAAGTAAAAGACGATGTTGTTATCGTCGATGGCAACCATCCTTTAGCGGGTCAATCGCTCAACTTCAGCGTCGAAATCGTTGACGTTCGCGAAGCCTCAGCTGAAGAAATTGCCCATGGCCACGTTCATGCCCAAGGCGGTTGTGGAAGTCATGGACATGATCACGACCATGGCGGTGGATGCTGTGGCGGTTCAGGTAAAGAAGAAGCTGGCGGCTGTTGTGGTGGTTCAGAGCACGATCATGGACATCACCATGAAGAGCATGAAGCCTGTGACACACCTAAAACAGGTTGTGACGGCAATGGCGGCTGTGGTTGCCGCGGCTAGATACTGATTGATGCCCAAGATGAGCTAGAAATAGTTTATCCCTAAGCGGTTGAACTGCCATAGTTTAACCTTTTAAGATGCACGCCCTTAATTTAAGGTCGTGCATTTTTTATGCACAAGCGTTTATACTATTCGTAATAGATAAATAACTGACTGGTAAATTGAAAACATTCAAATTTTATATGAATATTTTCAATTAGATATTGATATCAACCTGAGTTAAGCGACGGAGTGCTTATGTTAACCAAACCCCTTTACGAAATTTTGCCTTTTGGCTACATGGCGCTCGGTAGTTCGAGTTTTATTGCACTCGACATCAACTATGCCCTAGTTGCGGCTACAGTAGTGTTCGTCTTAGGTGCGAGGATCTACGTTATGCGTTCTCAAAACCGTCGAACTGACTCGGCAAGGCGACGTAAGTCGGGCTATCTTCCCGAAATGATTTATAACTTCTTACCTTTTATCTATCTCATAGCGGCATTGGCTATCTTTAAATTCCTTCCCAAGGACCTTTACCCTATTGTGGCTATCTGCTTACTCAGCTACGGCTTATATATTCTGGTGCGTCGTTCACTCTATCGTCGCCATAAGCTGCCCATCACGCCTTAAGGCAGAGTTCTATTCACCAAAACAAGCGCAAAAAATGTCCACAGGGCTTGTTTCCATGTGGGCATTAACCAATCAACTTTTGAACTCTCGCTCTATGCTCAGGAGACATATTTTTCAAGTAATTAGAACAACGCGTGATCGTCGCAATACTCACTTCATATTCTGCAGCTATGTGCCTTTGGCTCATATCCCCATCCAATAACAACTGAAATACCTTTAAGCGTCCGGCAACCGCACTACGCTCTTCTTCGGTTAACAGTAAATGAAACAACACAGAAAGATCTTCATAATTGCTGTGGCTCAAAATTTTTTCTAATACTAGATCCCAGTTTGCTCGCATAATAACCCTCATAAGTACTGTTCAAGCATTACATAGGCAGTCTAACAGATTTACTCTACATACAAATAACTTGTTACGTTTAGTCATCTTATCCAGACAAAAACTGACAAAAATGCTTCTAGTACATCAAGTTAATTTGTGTACAATAGAAGCGCAATGTCACACTTCGACGCTAATTTGTGAGAATACGATGAAAAAATTACTACTTACTCTCGTTGCCAGTACTCTATTGGCTTCAGCTGCACAGGCACACAATTTCGAAGATTCTAAAGATGCGATTGAATACCGCCAATCTGCATTTGGTCTTATTGCTTATAACTTTGGCGATATGGCTGCCATGATGAAAGGCAAAAAACCTTTCGAAGCGGAAACCTTCGCAATGCGCGCAACGAATGTTGCTGCATTATCAAAAATTCCTTTCGAAGGTTTTATTGATGGCTCAGACAAAGGCGATACTGAAGCCTTAGCCAAAGTTTGGCAAGACAGAGCTGATTTCGATGCAAAAATGAAAACTTTCCAAGAGAATGCAGCCATTCTTGCTACTGTTGCTCAAAAAGGTGATCAAGCTGAAATCAAGCAAGCCTTTATGAATACAGGAAAAAGCTGTAAAGGTTGTCACGACGTTTATAAGAAAGACTAGTTCTATTTAGTTTTTCGTCCATCAAAAAGCCTGCTAATTAGCAGGCTTTTTGTTACTCAAACACTCAGCGTAAAACTATAGCACTTGCACTATCGGCCACATTAAATACACAAAGACTACAGCCGCTAATACAGCCAGCAGCACTAAGGCAAACCACTCTGACTTGAATGTAAGATCACGATTCACGCTTGATGACAGTGCCACCTTAGAGACCTTCTTGTAGCCACTGAGCATAGCACCAACTAACTTATCGCCCTTGATAGCATGGATAACCACTGCCAGTACATGAATGGCACTCAGCGCTAGGATAAGGTTAAAGTTCATCTTATGTAGCCAAGTCAAAAATCCACTGGTATCTGAACTGACATAGCTATAGAGCGGACCTTCGGTAAAAATATCATCGGTCGCAAAAAGGCCTGTGACTAATTGCAGGCTAATGATCCCAATCAGTGCGACAACCATGTAGCCACCAATAGGATTGTGCCCCAGCACAACGGAGACTCCCTTCGTTTTGATTGCTTTCAAGTAGTCGAGCACAACCTTAGGGTGATGAACAAAGTGGCTAAACCTTGCCGTATCGCTACCAATGATCCCCCAAAGGATCCTAAATCCAATGAGGATAAGCAAACTATAAGCAAAAATTTGATGCCACTGCATTTCGCCAGCGTCAGCACTCCACCATAAAAGTGCCAACAGACACACCATGCCCCAATGGAAAATTCGCGTGGGTAAATCCCAGACCTTAATCTTAACGTGTTCAATATTCATAAAATGGGCAAACTCAAAGTGAACGAATGAAATAAGTTGAGGTATTTTATCGGGATTTGGGATGAAACTTAAAGTAAATATAAGTAAATTAGGGCAAAGACTGCGGAGTTATCCCATCGAATATGACCCGATTTAGCAGGCAATACAAGGCTTTTTGGCCAGGAATTATTGATATTTGTCTAAGTGATCAAATATCCAACGAACAGTAACTAACTGGCACAAAAATGTGATCTAGATCTCGTTTTATAGTGCAGACCTTGGTAATCTGAAATCCAAGGAAACAACAGAAGGTTCGAAATATGCTAAAGATTACTAGCAAGCAACTTGAAGTCACATCTCCTATTCGCGAACGTATTGAAAGCCGTTTCGAAAAACTTTCAAGGCATGATGTGCAAATGATAAATCCCCATGTAATCATTACGGAGGAGAAACCTGGTTTCAAAATTGAAGCATCGGTTGGCATCCCAAATGGAGAACTCTTCGCTCAAGCAAAACATGAAAATTTATATACTGCGATTAACGCTATGGGCCAAAAATTAGAGAAGCAGCTCAATCGCATAACGCACAAACCGGAAGCACAACGTTCCACATCATTAACACCGACTAATAATATTGTTGAAGTTGACGACGAGTACGAGGAGGAAGATGCGGCATAATTTAAGTTTAGTGAGTGCGAGAAACGCATCACTTTGAGAGCAATAAAGTAGAAATATTTAATCAGATCACAGTTTTTACAAAAGCTTAGTGCAATCATTTTAATGATGAAAAAAAACAGTTCGTTTGACTAAATACCTACTACACTTTACAAAGTGACAGCAAGAATCGAAGTGGTGCGAATTTAAATCGTTTCAAATGTTGATTTACTTTAAATTTTGATTTACATATATTGGTTAACAGATATTAATTTATAAATAACGTTACTGGATATAACTAAGGAGCACGACCAATCTAAGCCATATAGTTTTAAGCACTAAGGGTTTTAAGCTCTAAGATTTACTGTTAATGATTAATTTTACTTATAATTTCCACGTTCAAAAGCTCAACGTTATACTTTCAACTAGGTTCCACTTTCAATAGTAAGTTAGGAAAGGAGGCAACGCAAAGCGAACAATTTGATAATATTGATATTGTTGATATTAGTTACAATCAAGTATGTTGGCATTCACTAAAGTAGTGCTCAATTTTGACCGAATAACAGGATGACCACCAGAAACAGGCGGCATTGCTCAATACCAGAGTAAACATAAGGAGCCGAGTACAGCGCAACGAGTACATTAGCGAAACCTTTAACTATCCAATTTTTTATATCCACAATGGAGGCCTAGGTAAAAATAAACAAAAGTCACATGATCAAAAGCTAAATTACCAAAAGTGCTTATTGTAAGACGGGTCGGCACCAATGCGTGCTAAACACTGAGATAAATGAGGTAACAACTGTCACATTTAGTTAGAAGTAGATTAGTGATTTGAAGTGAGTCATATTTACACTGATATACAAGTTAGCGTTTTTAGCGTGAGATTTAATGTAAGTGTTTAATGTAAGTGCAATACGTTGGTTTTATTGAAAGTTATTAGTTTACTTAGTGTTATTTGTATAGTAAAAACTGTAAATCGTATAAATATTTATTTATGTAATGCGTTAACTTTTACCGTTAGTTGAGTTTTGATACTTTATAGACACCTTAAATAATTTTTAATTATCAACTAAAAAGGAGGGCATCTAGACTTGACGAAAAATGTAATAACAGTAAATGAGAGTTTGTTATACGCTCCATGTATTAACACGTTAGGTTTTAAAGTAAAAAGTAACAATGTAAGTAGCAAGACCTAAACGCATGACAAGGCTAAGCTGTTTTTACAGCAATATGTACCTAGTACAACTAATGAGCCGTAAATCGTTTATTTTAAATGTTTTTTTGTTAGTGTTAGTTTTTAATGTTATAGATCCATGTAATTGTTAAAATATAAGTGCAAGACATGTCAATGTAAGTTCGCTGGTACTCAAAAAGCATAGTTTCAATGTTATACGCTATGCCGCATAAAGTACTTGTTAATGTTCATTGTAAATGCAAGTCGTTATCTAGTGAGTTGTTAACGTTTTACTGTTACACGTAAATGTAAGATAAACGAGTGTTTTACCTTGTCCCACACTGACTATAAGGAGGATAAACTCGCTTGACCATATATTCATACTCAAACCAGCGCACCCCCGGGTGCGCTTTCTTTTTAGTCTGTCTGTGAGAAAGTTTTGATTGACAGCTAAGCCCTAGCCCTTTAGTTTTAAGACCATGAAAATGATAACAGCAGCTTTTTTTACTTTCTTTTTTACACCCCCACTCTAGGAGGCGGATTTACTGTGTAAAAACGAAAGTAAAAATCCAAAGCCTCCCAACTGGGAGGCTTTTTTGTCTTAAACGATTGATAAAATACATGGCGGCAATTGAGGTCAGAATGCATACACCACAGCCTTTAAATCAAACCCGAGAGCAGATCACCAATCTGGATAATGAACTGCTGGCATTACTCGCAGAGCGCCGTCGCTTAAGTCTAGAAGTGGCCCGTAGTAAAGAAGTGGATGTCAGACCCATCAGAGATACTCAAAGGGAAAAAGAACTACTCGCTAGGCTAGTGAAAGAAGGCAGAGAAAAGGGATTAGATGCCCACTATGTTATCTCCCTTTATCAGAGCATCATTGAAGATTCAGTATTGAATCAACAAGCTTACCTTCACGGCCGTGCCAACCCCGAAACACAAAAACAGCAGTATTGTATCGCCTACCTCGGTGCACGAGGCTCTTACTCTTATCTCGCAGCAACCCGCTATTGCCAACGCCGCCACGTTGAAATGCTGGACTTAGGTTGCCAAAGTTTCGATGAAATAGTGCAAGCCGTTGAGTCTGGGCATGCTGATTATGGTTTTCTGCCGATTGAGAACACTTCCTCGGGTTCAATCAACGAAGTCTACGATGTACTGCAGCACACCAGCCTATCGATCGTTGGTGAAACGACGATTGAAGTCAGCCATTGCCTACTAGGAAAAGCTGGCAGTCAATTAGCTGACATCAAAACTGTCTATGCCCACCCTCAGCCTATTAGCCAATGCAGCAGATATTTAAGTCAGCACAAAGACTTGAGACTGGAGTACTGCTCAAGCAGCGCAGAAGCAATGGACAAGGTAAACCAAAGTCCAGATAACAGTGCAGCAGCCATTGGTAGCGCCGAAGGTGGTGCACTCTATCAACTAGAGTCGATAGAAGCGGGCTTAGCGAATCAGAAGATCAACCAAAGCCGCTTTATCGTCGTTGCCCGCAAAGCCGTTGCCGTGCCAGAGCAGTTACCCGCTAAAACCACGTTGATCATGGCAACAGGTCAAAAAGCCGGTGCGTTAGTTGAAGCCCTGCTGGTGCTGAAAGCGCATCAGCTAAACATGAGCAAACTAGAGTCACGCCCGATTCCAGGAACACCTTGGGAAGAGATGTTTTATTTGGATATCGACGCGAATATCTCCAGTGAATCAATGCAGGCGGGTTTAAAGCAACTCGAGCGGATCACCCGTTTTATCAAAGTATTAGGCTGCTATCCTTGCGAAACAGTCAAACCCACGCAGCTGAGCAACAGCCAGTTACTGATTGAACCTAGCACCTCTAAGGACCAAGTCATCAGCGAGAATGGGGCAAACACCAGTCCAATTCGATATAGCAAAGCCTATAAAGAACAAGCCAGTGAGATCAACTGCGGTGCAATGACAATCGGTTCAGGGCATGTCGGTGCCATAGCGCAAATCACGCTGAATAATGATATTTCACACTTAGCGTTATCGGCTTTCGAGCAGCAAGTGAAACAGCTTAAAGAAGCGGGATTCCAAGCGGTTCTACTTAATGCTGTTAATCAAGTGGCTATGGCGGAAGTGACCCTCGCTAAACTGCGCCAAATCCTGCATCAATATGGTCTAGTGTGCATTATTGCCATAGAGCAAGAAGCCGATATGCCATTAGCCGTTCAACACGCCGATATGCTGTTCTTGGCGGGTAAGCAGATGTTTAATCAAACCTTACTCACTCAAGCGGGCACCTTACCAGTACCTTTAATACTTGAACGTAACGATATGGCAAGTTTTGAAGAATTACTCACGGCAACAGAAGTGATCTTAAGCCAAGGCAATCAGCAACTGATCCTGTGTGACTCTGGCATTAGAACCTTAAATAACGCCAATCTACCCTCACTCGATTTAGCAAGCCTGATCCAGATTAAAGCCACGAGTCATTTGCCCATTTTGATCAACCCTAGCTATGCCGTATCAGATGATGCCCTACTGGTTCAAACCCAAGGTATTAAGCAGCTTAAAGTGGATGGATTGATACTCAATTGCCCACTCGATAGCAATAATGACTCTGAGTCGCTTAACTTAATAGGCGCTGTAGTGCGGGAATTATATAGGGCTAACTAGCGCTTCATCTTGAGTGATTTAATCTTAACTGAAATGTAATTAGTTCGAAGTGTATTCAGGGATAAATGAGACTTCTTTTATCCCTGATTGACTGAAATAAGCCTGCAAGTCAGCGTGATGACTAGCAGGCTTAATATTGTTTACTATCGCTGCCCAATCATCCTTTATGCATTTTCAGAAGAGCCAACAGCCCTCGATGGTTCGGTAACCGCATTACTCCTGCGGATAAGCCCTGTCATAGTAGAGCCCTGCACTAGAATCGAAAATACGACGACGGCATAGGTCATCACTAACAATAATTCCCGCAGCTCCACACCACCAATGGCATCTATGACAATCCCCTCAGGTAAACTCATTGCCATCGCGAGTGCTAATCCTCCCCTTACCCCCCCCCAAATCAGAATCGTCTCTGCATAGGGGTTGTAAGACTTAAACAACCTAAAGCCCATATAAGGTAATAACACACTCACGGCACGCGCCAATAACACCAATGGAATCGCCACAAACATAAACCACCACAATGGTGCTTTAAAAGTGACTAACAAAAGCAGTAAGCCGAGTAGTAGGAAAAGTAATGCATTGAAGAAAGATTCAATCAGCGACCAAAATGTCAGTAGTTTCACTCGCTCGTGGCGGGCAAAAAACTTAGGCACACTGAAATTACCTATGATGATACCTGCACTCACCATAGCTAAAGGCCCAGAAACCCCAAACACTTCCGCCATCACGTATCCCGCGGTTGGGATCAGCAAAGTGACCAACATCAATTGCGTTTCTTCCTCGCAATAGCGGAAAAAATGATGCAGCAGAAAACCAAGAACGCCACCATAAATAACCCCGCCTACCGCCTCACGAATAAATAACTCAGAGATATGGATAAACGTCAGCGGTTCAGTAGAGAAGGCTAATTGCGATATTGCCACAAAAATCACTAACCCTATGCCATCGTTAAATAAAGATTCACCTTCCACTTGGATAGCAATATCTTCCGGTGCGCCCATTTTCTTTAAAATAGCCAAAACGGCAATGGGGTCGGTTGGCGAAATTAAGGCGCCAAACAACAAGCAGTGGCTAAGCTGTAACGGGAGACCCAACATAGGCGCGACCCCAAATAACAGTCCTCCTATGATAAATGTCGATAATAAAGTGCTGACAAAAGCAAGGATTAAAATCTCCCACTTCTGATGCCTCAGTATTTTTAAACGGATCTGCAATGCGCCGGCAAAGAGTAAAAAACCTAACATGCCATTGAGCAGCAAGGCTTGAAAATCGAGCTTCTCTAAGCCTGAGACAAAATACAGATAGACATGCCCGCCTAAGGCCTTTCCCCCTAGGAGTAATAACAAACTCATGCCTAGGGCGATAGCCGTAATGGCCACAGTTTCCTGCAGTTTATGGACGCGTGAAGAGACAACTGAAGTGACTAGCGCCAAGGCGCAGAGGATACACAGAATTTGGTAACTGGACATAAGAGCCTCTAAAAATCATCAATTTAGAGACTCTAGCACAAGTTTAGATTTCTAAACCATCCAATAGACTTAACCACCCTTTAATGATCCTGTGGCAAAACCAAATGATCCCAAAGAGATAAATCGAAAGACTGAGCCAAGTTAACGGCACGCAATAGCCGAGCACTAACAAGCCAAGAAAGGCGACATTAGAATGCCGTTGCCAACGCAAATGCGACGCCAATAATGGATTACCATGGGATTGACGTTGGGAAACATTAATGAACAAACTTAGCAGCACGGGAAGTAATAATAAGGGAAAGCCCGACATCAAGGCGTACAACAAATGCCCAAGAGAACGGTCTTCAATTTTTGCGGCATAAGTGGTTGTCATTGTCATTGAGAGACTCCAGCCAGACTAATGGACTGGGCGCAAACATCATACGCCCTTGTCATTAACCTTACGTTCTCACTGAGATAAGCGCAACTAAGGATTAGAAATATTTCCATCCATTTAAGAATAAGCCTGATAAGCCCTGTGTAACTGTCACTAATTAATCAGCGCGCTAGAGTTTAAGTGTCACATCGGATGTTAACGTTGTAGAGCACGCCAGTACAAAACCCGCTTCAATTTCCGCGGCGCTGAGCGTCATCACACTCGTCGATACCGTTTCTCCCGCCAATACTTGGCATTTACAGGCGCCGCACACGCCTGAACGACAGGCAGCAATAATCGGTAATCCTTCAGACTCTATTCCCTCAAGTAGACTCTGCCCTTGCATTAGCCTTGTGCTGCGATCGCCAATAGCTAAGTTAAAAGTAGGCAAGATAAAGGCCCCTTCTTGCGGATTTTCATCTGCTTCTGTAGGCGACTTTGCTTGCATGAGCTGATTACGTGCGGCTTTCTCGGCCGAGGCAAAACTCTCATGGTGCAACCGACTCATATCAAAGTTGAGTTCGGCCAATAACGCTTTTACCGCCTGCATATAAGGCTCGGGCCCGCAGAGATACACCGTTCGCTCAGCAACATCAGGCACTAAAGTTTGCAGCATCTGTGCAGTTAATCGCCCTATATCAAAACTTATCTTTGGGGAGAATAAAAGTGATGCTGCCGCCGACTCCAGCGCATAACTGAGCTTAAACGTATTAAAGCGGCTCGCCATCGTCTCCAATGACGATTTAAAAATAATATCAGCGTCTGAGCGCGCGCTGTGCACAAAGGCAATATCGGCATCAATTTGAGTATCAGTTAAATAACGCGACATCGAATACATGGGCGTAATGCCGCAACCGGCACTCAAAAACAAGTATTTCGTCGCGGGGATATCAACTAAGTTAAATTGACCCATAGGTGGCAGCACTCGCACACGCTGGCCTGGCTGCAAGTGGTCAATAAGATAATTAGACACCAGTCCACCCGCCACACGCTTAATCGTCACCATCAAGGAATAGGGTCTCGATGGCGATGAAGACAAGGTATAACTGCGGCACACTTGCTCGCCGCTAATCTCGAGCACAAAGGTCATAAACTGGCCGGGTTTATAGTCAAACTTCATCGGCTCGCCCGCTTGAAAACGAAAACTCATCACATCGACGGTTTCATTCCAGCGCTCAATGCACACCAGTTCGCTAAGCACTGGTCCGTTTCGCGCTGGCTCGGCGTCTACTGGGCTAACACTTTTGGGTTTATGGAGCGCTTTCGCCCGTGCCATCACACTCAAATTTATCGCATTCATAGCATTCTTACCTGCAACACACTGCGGTTTAACCCTCGGCAAAACCGAAAGAAAACCGCAGTTAAACAACGAATCATTACTGATTTAAATCGCTATTTTCAGCTGATTTCAGCAATGAGCACCGACTGATTTACGCCACGTTCAACATGGTCTTTAAATCGGCCTCAACTGTGGTGGTATTGCGTAAGCCAAACTTTTCTTCCAAAATTTTGGCGAGATTAGCGGTTAAAAATGCAGGTGGTGTAGGGCCTGTGCGAATGTTTTTTACGCCGAGCGACAACAGTGTCAGTAACACCACAATGGCTTTTTGTTCGAACCAAGAGAGCACTAAACTCAATGGTAATTCATTGATATCACATTCGAATACTTCAGCTAATGCAATCGCTAACTGAATTGCAGAATAGGCATCGTTACACTGGCCCACATCGAGTAAACGTGGAATACCGTTAATGTCACCAAATTCGAGTTTATTGAATTTGTACTTGCCGCAGCCTAAGGTCAGGATTAATGAATCCTTAGGCGTCGATTTCGCAAGTTCAGTAAAGTAGCTTCTGTCGGCCTTGTCACCATCGCAGCCGCCGACGAGGAAGAAGTGTTTAATCGCGCCACTTTTTACATTTTCAACCACTGCTGGCGCAGCCGCCATCAAGGCATTACGCGCAAAACCAATCGTGATAGTGTGGGGGATTTCATCATAGATAAAGCCTTCTAGTGCCAACGCCTTATCAATCACAGCCGAGAAATCATCGCCTTCGATATGCACCACACCAGGCCAACCAACTATGCTACGGGTAAAGATACGATCGCTATAACTGCCCACATTGGGGTCGATAATGCAGTTGGACGTCATCACCACAGCGCCGGGGAAATTGGCAAACTCTTGCTGCTGATTCTGCCAAGCACTGCCGTAATTACCGACAAGGTGTGGATATTTTTTAAAGGCTGGATACGCCAATGCTGGCAGCATTTCGCCGTGGGTAAACACATTAATGCCCTTACCGACGGTCTGCTCAAGGATAAGCTCTAAATCCTTCATATCATGACCAGATACCAGGATTGCCTTGCCCTTAACTGACTTAGTATTGACCACTGTAGGTTCAGGGTGACCAAAGGCCTGAGTTTCACCCGCATCAAGCATGGCCATAATGCGGTAGTTCAACTGACCAATATCCATCGCCGTGGTAAATAGCTTGTCGGCATCGACACTCGGCTCACCTAAGAAAGACATGATTTCGTGAAAACGCCCTGCTACATCGGCATCAGTCTGACCCAACACGCGGGCATGCTCCATATACGCAGCGGCACCTTTAAGGCCATATAAACACAATAACCTCAACCCCATGATGTCTTCATGAACGTCATGCTTATCTTTATTTAGCAGCGCAATCGGTGCCTGCGCGAGCATTTCAATCTTACTGATCCCCAGCACTAACTGAGCGACTTGCGGCACTTGCTCAGCAGCAATACCGGCTTGTTCACAAGCCGCTTCGTAAGAAGCTTTTAACTGAGCACGATACTTAGCCGCCTGCTGGGTATAGGCCATAATGCGCTCATCATCGAAGTTGACGTTGGTGAGGGTCGCGAAAAAGGCTTTAGGCACAAAACTATCAATTTCAGCATCGATAATGCCCAGCTCGCGGGCTTTAACGGCATAAACAGACACGCCTTGCAGCATGTAAATCAGCAAGTCTTGCAGATCTGACGTTGCCGCCAACTTGCCACACATACCTTGGGAATAACTACAACCATTGCCAGCGGGTGTACGAATGGTTTGCTCACATTGAATACAGAACATGGATAGACTCCTAATTTAAATTCATGCTTTATTTTTACATGTTTAAAACTAGTCTACCTAAACACGCCATAAGCGACAGTCATTTCTAGAATGGGATGCTAAATGTTAGAGAACGATCACCTTAAGCAATCACTAATAAAGGCTATAAAACCTGCCAAATATCCATAAAAAAACGCCCGTCAATGACGGGCATTTTTAAGAATAACTTACTCTTTATTAATTAGTTTTCATATCATTTACCGATTGCAGCATAATGCGGCTTTCGCGTTGGAATTGAGGGGCAAAATCCCCAAACCATTTAGCGACGCTTTGGAACTGCTTAATAAACTCGTTCCTGTCGCCGCGTTTTAGCAGCTCTAACGCTTCACGGTAGTTGTCTAAGTAATCACCAATAGCATGCTGGCTATCTTGCTGGGCAAAAATAATATCGGCGTAAAGCTCTGGGCTTTGGGCGAATAGGCGCCCTACCATAGCCAATTCTAAGCGGTAAATCGGCGAGCTAAATTGCAGTAAAGTATCAATATCTGCCTCTTCCTTGCAGAGATTCAAACCATACACAAAGGTCGAGAAGTGTCGCATCGCCTGCACTAACTGCATTGCACTGTCGTGACGTTCGGGCTCTGCTTCGACAATCCGCGCGCCCCAAATGGCAATCTGCTCAAGCAACCATTGGTATTTCTCCGGCGAGCGGCCGTGGCACACCACCACGACTTGTTTCGCCAGACTGCCCACATCGGGACCAAACATAGGATGGAAACCGACGACAGGACCAGAATGCGCCTCAAGCATGGCTTTAACCGGCTCTGTCTTGATGGAGGTCAAATCCGCCAGAATACAGTCGGCTGGTAATTGGGTCAGCTTTTCGCGAATAAGCTCGCAAGTAATCGCAATCGGCACAGTCACTAACACCATGCCCGCATCGGCAAATAGGCTATCTGCTTGCTGCCAATCGTCTTTATCGAGCAGATTCACTTGGTAGCCAGATAAGGTCAGCATTTGTGAAAACAATCCACCGAGTTGCCCCTTACCGCCGACAATCACCACTGAGCCAAGATCTTTTTTAACTTGCTTAAAGCCAACATCTTTTTCATTGAGATAAGACTCGCGCATCAAGCGGCGTAAAATATCCTCAATTAATTGCGGCGCAATCCCCATGTTTTTCGCTTCTTCGCGGCGTTTAGCGAGCATGGCGGCTTCACGCTGCGGTGCATAGATCGGTAAACCGGCGCCGTGTTTCACTGTGCCCACTTGCGCCACGAGATCCAAGCGCTTACGCAGTAAATGCAGTAATTGCTGATCGACACCATCAATCAGGCCACGAAGATGTTCTAATTCGGCCGTTGTTTTTTCATTCATACCTGAGTCCATTAAGCTGTCGCCAATTTAAGCGTTAGCAACTTTAAGCATATCGAAGCGTGCCGGGAGTATTGAAGATAACTTCACCGCGCCGTCACGTAAAATGGTTTCTGTTTTTTCCCAGTTAATACAGGAATCTGTCACAGATACACCGTAAGCTAGCTCGCTTAATGGCTTATCGCAGCTTTGATTGCCTTCATTTAAGTGGCTTTCAAGCATAACGCCGATGATCGATTTATTGCCGTTATAAATCTGCTCGAACACATCTTCACACACAGGCTTTTGGCGGCTGTAGTCTTTGGATGAATTGCCATGGCTGCAATCGATGATCAAACGTGCATTGAGTTTGGCTTTGTGAAGCTGTGCCTCACATTCTGCCACGCTTGCGGCATCGTAGTTTGGTGATGCACCGCCACGTAAAATCACATGACCATCGGGATTGCCCGCAGTTTGTAATAAGGCGACTTGGCCCTGTTGGTTAATGCCCATAAATCTGTGACTGCTGGCCGCTGACTTTAGCGCATTAATCGCCACATCGAGCTTACCATCGGTGCCATTTTTAAAGCCAACTGGCATAGAAAGACCCGATGCCATTTCCCTATGGGTTTGCGATTCAGTGGTGCGGGCACCGATGGCCGACCAAGTCACTAGCTCAGAAATGTACTGAGGGCTGATAGGATCAAGCGCTTCAGTGGCGACTGGCAGCCCTAATTCGGCCAACCAAATCATCAGCTCACGGGCCATTTTAAGACCCTTTTCGACATCGAAGGATTCATCCATATCGGGATCGTTGATCATGCCTTTCCAACCTACCGTGGTACGCGGCTTTTCAAAGTAAACTCGCATTAATATGTAAAACTCATCACTGAGTTCATCGTGCAGGGTTTTAAGCCTTAAAGCGTATTCCTTAGCGGCGGCGATATCATGGATAGAGCAAGGCCCGGTGACGATCAATACTCGATTGTCGCGCTTATGGACGATATCAGCCACGGTTTTGCGGGCATTGAGGATATAACGATAAGCATGCTCAGAAAGTGGCAAGGCATTTTTAAGCTCTTGCGGCGTGATTAAAACTTTCTCTGAACTGATGTGTACGTTGTTAATCGTATCTTGTTGCATGCTTACCACCTAAGACTTAGTGTTTAACCCAGTTATCGAAGCAGGACTTCAAGTCAGCTTGGGCATTCATTTCGGAAGAAAAATAGCGTAAATCCATCGCAATGTACTTTTGTAATGCTACACCATTACAATCAGGCGACCACTATGCCTGTTCATTCTATTTAGATCAAGTATAAATACTCAAAAAACAGCAACAAAAAACCGCCACTAGGGCGGTTTTCTGTGCGAACACTACGTCTTGTTTTCTGTAGCGGTAACTATTACTTAGTTGCCAGCTTCTCACGGATACGTGCAGATTTACCTGAACGATCACGCAGATAGTACAGTTTGGCGCGACGAACGCGACCACGACGCTTAACTTCAATGCTAGCGATCAGTGGGCTGTGCGTTTGGAAAGCACGCTCAACACCTTCGCCATTAGAGATTTTACGTACTGTGAATGCAGAGTGCAGACCACGGTTACGCTTAGCAATTACAACGCCTTCAAAAGCCTGTAAACGCTCTTTATCGCCTTCTTTAACACGAACCTGAACTACTACTGTATCACCAGCACCAAACGCAGGTACGTCTTGTTTCATTTGCTCATCGTTGAGCATTTTAATGATGTTGTTCATAACTTACTCCGTTCTAGAATTAACTGAGCTACGACTAAGCATGCTTGTTCATTGCTTCAACGAACTGCGCTAATAGAGTCGTTTGTTCGTCAGTCAGAGCTAGATTTTGCAATAATTCTGGCCGTCTCAGTAAAGTCCTACCAAGGCTTTGCTGTAAACGCCAGAGTCTAATTTGTTCGTGGTTGCCACTTAGCAGCACTGCCGGTACGTCAACACCATCAAGGCTTTCAGGGCGAGTGTAATGTGGACAATCCAGTAAACCGTCGGAGAAAGAATCTTGCTCCGCCGAAGCTTGTTTTCCTAGCACGCCAGGAACCAATCTCGATACTGAATCTATTAGAGTCATCGCCGGTAATTCGCCGCCCGAAAGCACGTAATCCCCTATCGACCACTCTTCATCAACTTCCGTTTGAATGATGCGTTCATCAATACCTTCGTATCGACCACAGACCAAAATCAAACGTGATGATTGAGCCAACTCAGTGACGCCTTGCTGATCCAGCTTGCGTCCTTGAGGTGACAAGTAAATCACCTTCGCACCTTCACCCGCTGCGGCTTTCGCTGCATGAATGGCATCACGCAAGGGTTGCACCATCATCAACATTCCGGGACCACCGCCGTAAGGCCTGTCATCTACCGTATTATGTCTATCATGGGTGAAATCACGGGGATTCCACGTGTGCAACTCGAGCAGGCCGTTTTTCACGGCTCGACCCGTAACTCCAAAGTCTGTCACGGCACGGAACATCTCTGGGAACAGGGTTATTACCCCTAACCACATCTGTTGTACCTCGACTTAGAAGTCAGGATCCCAATCCACTAAAATCTGTTTACCTTGCAGGTCCACCGTTTTGATGAACTGCTCAGGGACAAAGGGGATCATACGTTCCACTTTGCCGAAACTATCTTTAGCGTTGGCTTTAACGAGTAATACGTCGTTCGATCCTGTTTCCACGATCTGATCGACAATTCCCATGTTATAGCCAGTTGTATTGACCACTTCGCAACCGATGAGATCACGCCAGTAGAATTCATCTGCTGGCAAATCGTTCATCTGTTCCGGCAAAATCGCAATCTCACAATTTGTGAGCATTTGCGCTTGCTCCCGTGTTTCTACGCCATCAAGTAAGGCAACAACGGCCTTGCCTTGATAACGCCACTGGGTGACCTTTATTTCGCGCCACTCACCATTTTCTTTAATAAGCCAAGGCGAGTAGTCAAAGATACCTTCAACAGAATCGGTATAGGCGGTGATTTTCAGCCAACCTTTAATGCCATGACAGGAGCCTAATTTCCCCAGTACGACTGGCTGTTGGTTACTGCTCATCAATCTATACCTTAACGCTATTAAGCAGTTGCTTTACGAGCGTCTTTGATCAATTTTGCTACGCGTTCTGTAGCAGCTGCACCGTTAGAAACCCAGTGCTCAACGCGAGCTAGGTCTAAACGTAATGTTTCTTCTTGGCCACGGGCCAATGGGTTGAAGAAACCTACACGCTCAATGAAACGACCGTCACGAGCGTTACAGCTATCAGCAACAACGATGTTGTAAAATGGACGCTTTTTTGCGCCGCCACGAGCTAAACGAATGGTAACCATGCGTTTTCAATCCTCTAATGATTTGCTTTGAAGCAAAAATAAAAACTGGAACCCCGTGTTCGCGAAGAGTCCCAGATAGAAAGCCGGAAGATTTTACCTGAGTTTCCAACTAATGCAACCAAAGATGGCGATTATTACGCCTGCGTCCTTCGTTAGCGGTTCATTGTTACCAGAGTCAACCGACTGATAAAGTGCTAGGTTTAACTAAAAATGTCCGATTAACGGCCTGGAAATTTCATTCCAGGCGGCATCATGCCACGCATTCCGCGCATCATTTTTTGCATGCCGCCCTTAGCAGACATTTTTTTCATCATCTTTTGCATTTGCGTAAACTGTTTCAATAAACGGTTTACGTCTTGGATTTGCGTGCCAGAACCCGCAGCAATACGGCGCTTGCGTGAACCCTTGATTAAATCAGGGTTCTTACGCTCTTTGGACGTCATCGAATTAATGATGGCCTCCATTTGGCCTGTCATCTTGCCGTCTTGGATTTGCGCTAAGGCTTCTGGGGGCAATTGACCCACACCGGGCAGTTTTTCCAGCATGTTCATCATGCCGCCCATGTTTTTCATTTGCTGTAACTGCTCACGGAAATCTTCTAAATCGAAACTGCCACCCTGCTTCACTTTCGAAGCCAGTTTCATGGCCTTTTCTTTATCGACGCCGCGCTCAACTTCTTCGATAAGCGATAACACATCGCCCATGCCCAAAATACGCGAGGCAATACGATCGGGATGGAACGGTTCTAACGCGTCGGTCTTTTCACCGACACCGAGGAATTTAATCGGCTTGCCAGTAATATGGCGAATCGATAACGCTGCACCACCGCGGGCATCACCATCGACTTTGGTTAAGATAACCCCTGTCAGTGGTAAAGCTTCGTTAAACGCCTTAGCCGTGTTCGCCGCATCTTGACCTGTCATAGCATCCACAACGAACAAGGTCTCAATAGGCTTGACCGCAGCGTGTAAGCCTTTGATCTCGTCCATCATGGCTTCGTCGACGTGCAGACGACCTGCGGTATCGAGGATCACCACATCAATGAACTTTAATTTAGCGTGGGCAATCGCCGCTTTCGCAATGTCGATTGGCTTTTGGCTGACGTCCGATGGGAAAAACTCCACCGCGACTTCTTGCGCTAACGTCTCAAGCTGTTTAATCGCCGCTGGGCGGTAAACGTCGGCACTGACCACCAATACCGATTTTTTATGGCGTTCGCGTAAAAATTTACCCAGTTTGGCCACACTGGTAGTTTTACCCGCACCTTGCAGACCCGCCATCATGATCACGGCTGGCGGCTGAGTGGCTAAATCTAAGGCTTCATTCGCCTCGCCCATGGATTTTTCAAGTTCACTTTGAACTATCTTAATGAAGGCTTGACCAGGGCTTAAGCTTTTAGAGACTTCTTGGCCAACGGCACGTTCTTTTACATTATTAACGAATTCGCGCACCACAGGCAGGGCAACATCGGCCTCCAGCAGTGCCATACGCACTTCGCGCAGGGTTTCCTTAACATTTTCTTCAGTTAAGCGACCACGGCCACTGATATTTTTCAGTGTGCGTGACAGTCTGTCGGTTAGGTTCTCAAACATCGTCCTGTTCTATACCTTTAAGAATCTCGATTGATGGGCTGTATTATAACGATGCATGCGCATTATGCTACTGCTGCACCCATCTTGATTGTGGTTAAGTGTTTTACTTGCGCTGAGTCATGTTTTATTGTCGTTAACACACTATTTAACCCTAACAATAAGAATCTGCTAAATTTTGCAACTCATGTCACTGCCCATTTGCCGACAGCTCATGTTATTCTAGGGAAAATATTGATCTGTATGCCCCGTTTATAAGGCACCTTTAACTACACAAATAGGTTAATTACCCATGGTCATCTTTTCTGCCTCAGCCATGTTTTTTTATTGCATTGCATTGGTACTAGTGACGAGTCGATTGTTCCACCCCGACGGTCCGAATCGCCGCGCCGTCGCAGGCATAGCAGCCATTGCGGTCATTCTGCATGCTGCTGCATTATCCCAAGTGATTTTCACCACTGATGGGCAAAACTTTAGCCTGACGAACGTGATTTCCTTAGTGAACTGGATTATCGCCTTTACTTTTACTGTGTTGATGTTCAGGCTGAAGGTGATTGTTGTAGTGCCTGTGGTTTACGCCTGCTCTGTGCTCTCGGTGGCCCTACTCTGGTTATTGCCGCCTAAGTTCATCACGCATTTTGAGCTTTATCCTGAAGTATTAGCCCACGTAGTATTGTCACTCATGGCCTACAGTGCCCTGATGATTGCCGCCCTGTATGCGATACAACTGGCGATGATCCAAAATAAGCTGAAGAAAAAACAATTTATGCTGAGCCCAGGCATTCCGCCACTGATGACAGTTGAGAAACAACTTTATCATTTAGTGATTATCGGCGTTATCTTGCTCAGTTTGTCACTCGCAACCGGCTTTATCTTCCTTGAAGACATGTTCGCCGATGGCAAAGGTCATAAGGCAATCCTGTCGATAATGGCTTGGTTTGTATACATTACTATGTTGTGGCAACAGTATTGGGTCGGCTGTAAAATTCGTACCGCAGTCATTTACACTTTGACTGGCGCCACCTTACTTTCGCTCGCTTATTTTGGCGCGCGCATTGTCAAAGAGTTAATCCTCAACTAAACATTTAAGTCGGCAAAGGCAGTTAATGCCGCTGCCGACTTGACACTTTTTTTAAATGTCGGTATTTACTTAAGTTTACTGGCCATATTGGAGCCTTTTTTGGACGCTATATCGACAAGCGCACTCCTGATCGTTTTACTAGTGCTTATCCTATTCTCTGCCTATTTCTCAGGCTCAGAAACCGCCATGATGACACTCAACCGTTACCGTCTACGCCACTTAGCCAGCAATGGCCATAAAGGGGCGATTAGAGCTTTGAAGTTGCTTGAGCGTCCAGACCGTTTGATTGGCTTAATCTTAATCGGCAATAACTTAGTCAATATTTTAGCATCGGCTATCGCCACCATTATTGGTATGCGCCTCTGGGGGGACTTAGGTGTCGCCATCGCTACCGGTGTGCTGACACTCGTTGTATTGGTATTTGCTGAAGTCACCCCCAAAACCATCGCCGCACTAAATCCCGAACGTATCGCCTTCCCCTCCAGCATACTACTGCGCTGGTTGTTGATCCTATTAGCGCCTTTCGTGAAAGGCGTTAACCTCATCACGTCAGGCTTTTTACGTTTAATGGGAATTAAAACCGTCAATAGTAGCGATGCGTTGAGCCAAGAAGAGTTGCGCACTGTCGTACATGAAGCTGGGGCACTTATCCCCCAACGTCACCAAGAAATGCTGTTATCTATCCTAGATTTAGAGAAAGTCACCGTTGAAGACATTATGGTGCCGCGCTCAGATATCTACGGGATTAACGTTAATGACGAATTTAAAGTCATCAATCGTCAGGTGATCCAAAGTCCACATACCCGAGTGCTAGTGTATCGCGACACAGTTGACGATGCTGTGGGCTTTATTCATTTGCGCGATGCCCTGCGATTACAATCTAAAGAGCAATTCAGCAAGTCATCTCTGCTGCGCGCAGTGAAAGAACTCTACTTTGTGCCAGAAGGTACGCCACTCAATGTGCAGTTGGCTAACTTCCAACAGAACAAAGAGCGTATCGGCTTAGTAGTTGATGAATATGGTGACATTCAAGGTCTAGTGACGCTCGAAGATATTCTCGAAGAGATTGTCGGCGACTTTACCACTTCAATGTTAACCACGCCGAGTGAAGATATCAAAGTGCAGCAAGATGGCAGTTATTTAGTCGATGCCAGCATTACCATTCGCGATTTGAATAAAGAAATGAAGTGGAACTTCCCGACCGACGGCCCTAAAACCCTCAACGGTCTGATCCTAGAATACCTAGAGGAAATCCCCTCAGCTAACACCAGTTTACGTTTAGCCGGTTATCCCTTAGAGATTATCGATGTAGCAGAAAATATGATTAAAACTGTGCGAATCATACCGCTGCATTATCACCCGCCCAGAGCTTAGCTTTCGATTTGCCCCATAAAAAATCGGCCGAACCACATACTAATATGTAGTCCGGCCGACTGCTCCCCCAAGCAATACTTTTCCCAAGTGATGTAACGAGTTAAATCTTTTTGGCCTCAAGTGCGCGGCGCTTTTCAATCGCCATCGGCGTTATCTGGGCATTGAGCGCCTTTTCTAAGCCCAACATAAAATACACTTCCGCCATCAAGAAGAATGGCCCAATTAATAACTGATTCAAATCATCTACAAAGGCAGGCTTGGCTTTTTCATATTTATGGCCAATTAACTGGAACACCCAGCCCACCACAAATACCCCTAGGGCAAGCCAAGTGGCACCGGCAATATGCGCCGCCCATTCAGTTGTGAGCAGTACAGGAACCATAAATAAGATCAGCCCCATTGAGAGCCTTAAGTGTAAACGGACATAGTAGGCCGACACTAACACGCCGACAATCACGGCTAAACTGGTCTCACCCAGACTGCCCAGCGGAATACGTACAGTGGCCAGCAACAAGAAAGCAGACCAAATAATCAGTGGGATACCAATAAAATGGGTCTGAATATTACGGTGATTTAAATGCACACTTTTGTAGGTCGATAACTGCTCTGCGGCGGATTTCATTTTGGGTTCCTCTTCATTTGCCCCTGCTTTTAACTGCGCCAAATTGAGCGACGCGCAAGCCATAAACTAGCGCAAAACAATTAAGCTGAACAGTAAAAGTAAACGAATTGTTGCACTTTATTGTTTGGTACTTATTTTGATACCCATCCAGAAATGAAAAAAGGAACCCTAAGGTTCCTTTTTGATAGACGACAAACACCAACTCGGGTTTATTGAGACTCTATGATTACCGTCGCAATCGCATAGGATTTTTCATCGGCAATAGAGATATGCCCAACCGTCGCTTTAAGCTGCTGTAAGCGCGCTAAAGCACCCTCGGTAAAGTGAATCGTCGGCGCACCATCCGCATTGTTGCCAATGTGAATATGCTGAAACGACACGCCGCGGCCAATGCCCGTACCGAGCGCTTTGGCTGCAGCTTCTTTGGCGGCAAAACGCTTGGCAAGATAACGGCTTGGCTGACTATGGGAAGTATATATGGCCAACTCAGCCTCGGTCAGCACACGTTTCGCCAGCTTGTCGCCTGCGCGCGCCACATGCGCCTGAATACGCTCAATCTCGACGATATCTGTGCCTAGGCCGACAATCGCCATTATTCGCCTCGACGACCTTCAAGCATTAACACTTTCATGTCTTTCACTGCTGTCGCTAAACCGTCAATGGCGGCACGGGCGACAATCGCATGGCCGATATTGAGTTCATATAACTCAGGAATCGCCGCAATCGGTTTAACGTTGTGGTAATGCAAACCATGACCCGCGTTAACCACTAAACCTTTGCCATGGGCGTATTTGGCCATTTCGCTAATACGCGCTAACTCAGTGGCTTCTTCTGCTTCCGTTTTCGCATCGGCATAACAGCCAGTATGGATTTCGATAAGCGGTGCGCCAGAGGCAACAGCGGCATCGATTTGGGTTTTATCGGCATCAATAAATAAGGAAACTTGAATGCCCTCAGCGGCTAAACGAGTAACCGCAGCAGTGATTTTATCTAACTGCCCCGCCACATCTAAACCGCCTTCAGTGGTGACTTCTTGACGCTTTTCTGGCACTAAACAGACATAGGTCGGCTTAATTTCACAGGCGATGTTAAGCATTTCTTCAGTCACCGCGCATTCGAAATTCATGCGGGTTTTTAAGGTTTTCGCCAGCAGATACACATCGCGGTCTATGATGTGGCGTCTGTCTTCACGCAAATGGATAGTGATACCATCGGCGCCCGCATGTTCAGCAACGGCGGCGGCATGCACAGGATCAGGATAACTGGTGCCACGCGCCTGACGCAGGGTAGCAATATGGTCGATATTCACGCCCAATAAGATACGGCTCATCGGGAACTCCTTAATGTTGAACGCTGATATTGCGGCTTATTGTACTTAGGCTTACACAAAAAAACAGGAGCTAGGGCGAATTATTCCCATCAATCTTGGTTGGCGTAGCAGCGCTGACGAACAATTGTCGACTCAGCAAAGGTTTAGTCCCGAGTAATGGCTTTAACAGGGAGCGCATCAATAACTTAGCGCTCAAAAAATGCACATCGGTGAGTTGGTTATCGTTAAGCGCCGTCAACATGGCACCTTGATAGGCATTGCGAGCACGGGAGTTGAGCACAAATTGAAAGCCTAACTCAGGCACGAGCTGGTAATAATCTTCAGCAACGAGTGGTTCGCCCTGAGTATCGCGGCTAAGCGAAGGCATAAAACCTAATTCCCGCAGCAAGGCGAGCTCAATATAACGCAGTTGGGATTGGCAAAACTTCGCGGCAAGGCCGACTAAGGCTTGATGATAAATGAGGAACAACTCTTCGGCGTTGTGCTGCACAGACAAAGTGCGAACCAATAACTCATTGATATACATGCCCGCAAACAAACTTTGGCCAGATAGAGGCACAGCAGGCGCAGCGGCTTCGACTTGAGTTAAGGTTTTTAATTCAGACTTACCGCTAAATTCGAAGATCAGCGGTTGAAAGGGCTGGAGAATACTCTTGATAGAGCGCTTACCGCTGCCTGTTCGGGCAACCACATCGACCCGTCCAATGCCGTCAACTAAGAGGTTAACTAAGACACTGGACTCTCGATACGGACGATGATGCAGAACATAGCCACGTTTCATCGGTAAGCGCGCTCGCTGGAATTAATGCTTAATCGTCGCCGTAACCTAAGCTACGCAGGGCGCGTTCATCATCGGCCCAACCAGATTTCACTTTCACCCACACTTCAAGGAAGACTTTATTATCAAACAAGGTTTCCATGTCTAAGCGGGCTTGAGTCGCAATAGTGCGAATACGTTCGCCCTTGCTACCGATCACCATACGTTTTTGACCTTCACGCTCAACGAGGATCAGGGCATTGATTTGATAAACGCCATTTTCCATCATCTTAAACTGTTCGATCTCAACCGTCGCATCATAGGGTAATTCATCACCTAGGAAGCGCATCAGTTTTTCACGCACAATTTCCGACGCCATAAAACGTTGCGAACGGTCAGTAACATAATCTTCAGGGAAGAAGAAAGGTCCCTCAGGAATCGATGCCGCTGCCAGCTCTAAAATTCGCTGGACGTTAGTACCCTTGCTGGCTGAAATTGGCAAAATTTCATCGAAAGGATATTTTTTGGCGACTTCTTCCAAATACGGGAACAGTGATTCTTTGTCTTTGATATTATCGACTTTGTTGATCGCCAGAATCGTCTGACGCTCTTCGCCGCCACGGCGTAATTTGCTCAGCACCATCTCATCATCGGCGGTCCATGTCATGCCATCGACCACGAAAATGACCATAGCCACATCGGCAAGCGAACTGGCCGCTGCGCGGTTCATCAGGCGGTTAATCGCCCGCTGCTCTTCAATGTGCAAACCCGGTGTATCGATAAACACAATTTGCTTAGGACCATCGGTATGAATACCCATAATACGGTGGCGCGTCGTTTGCGGCTTTTTAGAAGTAATACTCACCTTCTGGCCAAGCAAACGGTTGATTAACGTCGATTTACCGACGTTAGGGCGACCAATGATCGCCACCATGCCGCAATAAGTCACATCGTATTGGGCCGACGGCGTTGGCGCGGCCGCATTCATCCTTGCCAGTAATTCATCTAAACTCGGCTCAGTTGCCGCTTTTGCAGCATCGATACCTGACAAGTCTGTTTTTTTGGTCATTTCTTTAGTAACTCCAATACTTGAGCGGCCGCGATTTGCTCGGCTTTACGGCGTGAACTCGCCACACCAATGACGCTTTGGCTCAAGTCTTCAATACGACATTCAACGGTAAATGTCTGATCGTGGGCATCGCCTTCTATGTTGATTACTTGGTAATCAGGCAGTGGCTTTTTAAACCCTTGTAAATGTTCTTGCAGTAAGGTTTTCGCGTCTTTCTGGCTGATCCCAGGTTGAATTTCGGCCAAACGCTCGGCATACCATTTCAGCAATAATGCACGGCAAACTTCGAGATCGGAATCAAGGTAAACGGCGCCAATAATGGCTTCAACCGCATCGGCAAGAATCGACTCGCGTCTAAATCCGCCACTTTTTAATTCACCAGGACCAAGATATAAATAATCGCCGAGCTTAAATTCTTGGGCGATGATCGTTAAGGTATCACCGCGCACTAAGGTAGCGCGCATCCGGCTTAAATCGCCTTCGGTCGCCTTCGGAAACTGATGATATAAGGCATCAGAAATCACAATAGATAAAATTGAATCACCTAAAAACTCTAAGCGTTCATTGTGTTTATTTGCCGCACTTCTGTGGGTCAGCGCTTGAGTCAACAGCTCAATATTCTTGAACTCATAACTTAAAGTACGACACAAACGTGGCAAATTTTTAATCGGTTCCATGCTATTTAATTCCACCTACACGCTCAAAACGCACGCCGCTAGGTACCCAAGTTGGGAGGAAGTCGGCTTTTGAGCGGTCAAATTCAAAACTAATCCAAATCGCTACCGCTTTACCTACTAGGTTTTCTTCTGGCACAAAGCCCCAAAAACGACTGTCGGTGCTGTTATCGCGGTTATCACCCATGGCAAAGTAATGGCCTTCAGGCACTAAAAACTCACCCGCAGGTAAATTACCTTCGCGTTTAAAATATCCCAGCATGTCGGGACGACTTGGGTTGATCAAAATATCGTGGGCGACTTCGCCCAGTTGCTCCGTGTAACGCAGTAATGGCACGCCATCTTGGCTGTAATCACCACGACTGATTTCAGTGCGGGCGATAACTTGTGGTTCTGGGCAATCTGTTTGCTCAACGCCACAGGCCTTCTGGATCATCAACTGCTTATTACGGTAAATAATTCTATCACCCGGTAAACCGACAACACGTTTGATGTAGTCAATTGTCGGGTTTTCAGGGTATTTAAACACGATCACATCACCGCGTTTTGGCTCGCCGGTTTCAACCAGTTTAGTGCGCCATACAGGATCTTTAAGCCCATAACTGAATTTTTCCACCAGAATGAAGTCACCCACTAAGAGGGTTGGCATCATAGAACCCGATGGGATTTGAAATGGTTCATAAATGAATGAACGCAGGATCAACACAAAGGCAATCACAGGGAAAATAGAGTGCGCGGTTTCGACTATGGTCGATTCACGAATGATTTGGTACTCGGCTTCTTCGGTTAACGTCGCTTGCGAGGCCTTGGCTAACGCTAAACTCTCACGACGCTTAGGGGCGAATGCGAGCACATCGACTAACCAAATAAGTCCCGAGATCAGGGTGATTAGCACTAGAATAATGGAAAAATACGCTGCCATTGCTTATTGAACTCCTGCTTTAAAATCATTTAAAGGTGCCTAACTCAGCGAATATCATACTTTAGTTAACTTACCGTATTCGACCTTGGTAAACCAAAGTGATAAACCAATGCGATAACCTAACTAAAGCGCCGCAAACAGCGGCGCAATAGTCAACTAAATGGTCATTTCTTATGCTAACGATTACTCGTTTAGCTTAAGTACCGCTAAGAATGCCTCCTGTGGCACCTCAACGTTACCCACTTGCTTCATCCGTTTCTTACCCTCTTTTTGTTTATTTAAGAGTTTTTTCTTACGAGAAACGTCGCCGCCATAACATTTAGCCGTTACGTCTTTACGCAGGGCTTTCACGGTTGAACGAGCAATAATTTGACTGCCCACAGCCGCTTGAATCGCGATATCAAACATCTGACGCGGGATCAGCTCTTTCATCTTATCGACTAAGGCTAAACCACGGTGACGAATGTTGGATCTATGGATAACCATAGCCAAGGCATCGACTCTGTCGCCGTTGATGAGAATATCTAAACGCACCATGTCAGCGGGATCGAAACGAATAAAGTTATATTCGAGTGATGCATAGCCACGGCTAGTGGATTTCAAACGGTCGAAGAAGTCCATGACCACTTCCGCCATTGGCAGATGATATGTCACAGCCACTTGGTTACCGTGGTAAACCATGTTCACTTGCGTGCCACGTTTTTCAATACACAAGGTAATCACGTTACCTAAGTATTCTTTTGGCACTAAAATGTTGGCCTCAACAATCGGCTCACGCATTTCTTCGATGTTGTTAATCGCTGGTAGATCAGACGGGTTATCAACGTAAATCGTTTCACCGCTGGTCATCACCACTTCGTACACTACGGTTGGCGCTGTAGTGATCAACTCTAGGTTGTATTCACGCTCTAAACGCTCTTGGACGATTTCCATGTGCAGCAGGCCTAAATAGCCAATGCGGAAACCAAAACCGAGTGCCGATGAACTTTCTGGTTCGAAGAATAATGACGCATCGTTCAGGCTGAGCTTATTCAGCGCATCACGGAAGTTTTCATATTCGTCAGTAGAAATCGGGAATACACCAGCGTATACCTGAGGCTTCACTTTCTTAAAACCAGGTAACGGCTTTTCAGCACCGTTTTTGGCTAAAGTTAATGTATCGCCCACGGGCGCGCCGTGAATTTCTTTAAGACCCGCAATCACAAAGCCTACTTCACCGGTTTTAAGTTCGGTTTTATCAGTTTGTTTTGGGGTGAAAATACCGACGCGATCCGCAGTGTGGTTTTGTCCTGTAGACATCACCTTAAACTTGTCACCTTTTTTCAGGCTACCGTGTTTAATTCGCACTAAAGACACTACGCCTAGGTAGTTATCAAACCAAGAATCGATGATCAAGGCTTGCAATGGTGCGTTAGGATCGCCTTCTGGCGGTGGAATTTTGGCAACAATGACTTCTAAAACCTCGTCGACACCGACACCGGTTTTAGCCGAACAACGCACAGCATCCATAGCATCGATACCGACGATATCTTCAATCTCGGCAGCAACACGTTCTGGATCGGCTTGTGGTAAGTCAATCTTGTTTAAAATGGGTACCACATCTAGATTCATATCCAGCGCGGTGTAACAGTTTGCCAGTGTCTGAGCTTCAACGCCCTGACCCGCATCAACCACCAGCAAAGCGCCTTCACAGGCTGCTAATGAGCGCGAGACCTCGTAGGAGAAGTCAACGTGACCTGGGGTATCAATAAAGTTGAGTTGATAGACAAGGCCATCTTTGGCTTTGTAATCCAAAGTGACACTTTGTGCCTTAATCGTAATACCACGCTCACGTTCTAGATCCATAGAATCTAAAACTTGAGAATCCATTTCACGGTCGGTTAAACCGCCACAAACCTGAATAAGACGATCTGATAGCGTCGATTTACCATGGTCGATATGGGCAATAATTGAGAAGTTTCTAATTTGTTTCATTATGCTGCAATGACTAATACTGAAAATGGATACGGTTCAAAGGAGCGAAATTGTACCTGATTGCGGTTTCAATACCAATCACATTCACTCCTACTTAGGACAGACCGATAAAACAACGCCCAAAACCGCAGTTAGCTGTTATTTGATAAAAAATAACACATTGAAATTATTGAGCTAATTCTTGTAAATTGATGCTCATGCCCAAATAGGCCAAAATCACAGGTTGAGCATCGACTTCTAAGCGTTTGGCCTGTTGCTTACCAAAAGACCACGCAAGCAAGGCACCAATGGCCGCAAAGCCCATGGCACCGAGGTTAGGATTAAACTCAAGCAACTGGCCTAAAAATTGGCCTAACGCCGCGCCAACAAACAAACCAAACAGCGGCATTAAATAGATTAATGCCGCAGCTTTGAGGATCACGCTCTCGGGAAGTCCTAATTTGAGTAACTCACCCGCCTCGCAGCGGCGCTCACTCTGAATCGAAAATTGCTGGGTTTTCGAGGAAAAAGCCTGAGCCACAGCAGAAGTCCCGCAAGACTCACTGTTACTGCAGCTCTTACAGGTACTCTTAAGTTCGACTTCAACCGTCAACCAGCCTTGGCTATCACTGGCGACGACTCGAGCAATTTCTTCCATCATAATCGGCGTCCTATTCTAGCGTCAGACTTTTAGCAATGCGTGTTAGAGTTTCTGTCGGCACTTTACCCACAGCAACCACTTCGGCATTACCCACTTTTTCTGAGACTAACGACAAACCATTACGGGTGATTAACTCCTCAGGCAATGGACTTGTACTTGCTCTCGCAACATAAACGGAGATACTCGCTAGCCCATCAGTTAGTGCTATGTATTCCACCGCCTCATGGCTACCAATCAATCTATGGTGATCACGCACGACCACAGTAAAACCTGCGGGTAACCAAGCAAATTGCCAGTTTTGACCGTCTTGGCGCTCGGCTTGATCGATAACTGCAGGCCATTCTTGCTTATAGGCTTCTTGCAAAATGGCTGGCGGCTCGCTGAATTCGATGAGTTCAATCACCATGATCTGCTCAAGCAATTGCTTATCTTGAGTCAGCATGTCGTATCGCAGCGGCAGATAGGTTTCCATATCGAGCCAAATTTGAAAGCCATAACGGAATTCATCATTGGGCAATAGGCGGATCATTTGCCCCGGACGACCAGCAATACGGGTGCGACCACCAAGCACAAACTGATAACCCACTTCTAAATCCGCCATATTGGCAGAAAAAGCGGCTGGCCAAACACCTTGGATATGATTAGAAACAATACTGTATGCAGGCTCGTCGTGCTCAATAAAGGTGACACGATTGCCGACACGCACAGCATTTTTAGGTGGACCGTTAAGGTATTCTAGAAAGGCAACTTCTTGATTATTCACCTTACCGTGCAGGTAAACCAAAGGCCGAATATGATCGGCCTGAAGTTGAATAATCGATGCTTTAAACTCTTTCTCTCGTAAAGCCTGACTCATTTTCTCGAGCCAGACTTTGGCAGGCATATCTTCCTGCGCCATCGCAGGAAAGACCAAGGCTAATAAAGCCAACAGGATTAGACGCAAGCTAACTCCTCGTTATTGATTGACCGGAACGGGTACGACCTCGGTATTGTCTTCTACAACCGCACCGGTATTCAATCGTTGTTGCAACATATGATCTTGAATATAAGTATTAATTCGGCGACGCTGCTCGTTCACCTGATCATTGGTATAACCTTGATTCTGTTGAACTGGACCCGTTTGTAGACTCACAGGTGATGCGCTACCAATTAGCGGTCTGGTAATCAATACGGGCGATGGTGACGCGGCATCATCGGCGCTCTGATTGTAATTCTGCACACCGACAATCGCAAACATGGCAACCGTCGCAGCAATGGCATATTGGCCAAATTGCTTAAACAAAGGTACGACGCGGTTTTGCTGCGCATTGGCGGCAACTTGCGGGGTTACAGGTGCAGCAACCTTAGACGCATGGTGCTTAGGCGCAACTATCGCTGGCTCAAGCTCAATGGCGGCGGCAATGCTAGCAGAGAGATCTAACACAATATTCTGCGGCAACTCGCCACGCATGGCATCGCCTATCATATGATAGTTATGCCATTTATCATGTGAATGTGTATCAGCAGATAACTCTGCCATGGTCTGCGCATCAGTCTCTCCATCGACTGCGGCAGATACCCATTCTTGACCTAATTTATCCATTTTTCACCTGTCTAAATATAAGGGTTTCTTAAAATAAGAATTTAGGCTTCCAGCAACGGCTGGAGCTTTTTATCTATTGCCTCTCGAGCTCGGAAGATACGCGATCTTACGGTCCCTACGGGGCAATCCATGACTATGGCAATGTCTTCATAACTCATACCATCAAGTTCACGCAACGAGATGGCCATTCGTAATTCTTCTGGCAGCGTTTCTAAGGTATCGAAAATCACTTTTTTGATTTCTTCCGATAACAATAGCCGTTCTGGGGAGGCGAACTCCTTCAGCGCGTCACTGCCTTCATAATATTCGGCATCTTCTGCATCAACATCATTAGCGGGCGTTCTGCGCCCCTGTGATACGAGATAATTCTTCGCAGTGTTTACTGCGATGCGGTACAACCAAGTATAAAATGCACTTTCACCGCGAAAGTTTGGCAAAGCTCGATAAGCTTTGATAAACGCTTCCTGTGCGACATCTGCAACGTCCGCTTGGTTCCGTACATAACGGGATATCAAGCTAATGACTTTACTTTGATATTTAAGCACTAACAGGTTAAAAGCGTTTTTATCACCTTGTTGTACGCGCTCAACTAATTGTTGATCACTTAATTGTCCACTCATCCGAGCCGACTTCTCCTAAATCTAAAATGCTGATTTCTCAGTCGCTCGAATCATATTCACTTATGTAGACTCGCGTACTTTGAAAAAGTTCTAAAAAATATACAAAAAAAGTAAGGTTAAAAGGAAAGTACCCATAATCCGTGAGTTGGTTTACCATAGTTGGCACTCTTCAGTCACATCATGATACCCGATGAAACAAGTAGTTGAACACCAATCTGACATATTAGTCATAGGTAGCGGTGCCGCAGGTCTGACACTAGCTTTGCATCTTGCTGAAAAAGCAAAAGTAATTCTGCTTTCAAAAGGCCCACTCTCGGAAGGGTCGACTTACTACGCCCAGGGCGGTATCGCCTCCGTCTTCGACGAAAGTGACACTATCGAATCCCATGTTGCAGACACATTAATCGCAGGTGCGGGTTTATGCGACAAAGACGTCGTCACTTTTACCGCTGAAAATGCTAAGAGTGCGATGCAATGGCTTATCGAATGTGGCGTCGCCTTCGATAAAGAAGAAACCACTGACGGTAATGCAAAAGACGCACCTTACCATTTAACCCGTGAAGGCGGCCATAGCCACAGACGTATTCTGCACGCTGCCGATGCCACAGGCAAAGAAGTGCAAACAACGCTGCAAGAACGCGCACTCGCCCACCCCAATATTCAAGTTTTAGAACGCTATAACGCCATCGACCTCATCACCACCCGTAAGTTAAATCGCCCAGGTAATCGTGTGTTAGGCGCTTATGTGTGGAATCGCAACGAAGAACACGTCGAAACGGTTAAGGCCAAGTTTGTTGCGTTAGCAACAGGCGGTAGCTCTAAGGTTTATCAATATACCTCAAACCCCGATGTTGCTAGCGGCGATGGTATTGCCATGGCATGGCGTGCAGGTTGCCGCGTGGCGAATATGGAGTTCAACCAATTCCATCCGACATGTTTGTACCATGCAGACGCGCGCAACTTCTTACTCACTGAAGCCCTGCGTGGTGAAGGTGCGTACCTGCGTCGTCCAGACGGCAGTCGTTTTATGCCGGACTTTGATGAACGCGCTGAACTCGCCCCCCGTGACATCGTTGCCCGTGCCATCGACTATGAGATGAAACGACTCGGTGCCGATTGCGTGTATCTGGATATCAGCCATAAAGATGCTGACTTTGTGATGAAGCATTTCCCAACCATCTATAGCCGTTGCTTAGAGCTGGGAATTGATATCACGAAAGATGCAATCCCTGTGGTCCCTGCCGCGCACTATACCTGTGGTGGTGTGATGACAGATATGCACGGTCAAACCGATCTTAATGGCCTCTATGCCATTGGTGAAGTGGCCTATACCGGCCTGCATGGCGCGAATCGTCTGGCGAGTAACTCGCTACTCGAATGTTTAGTGTTTGCCCGTGCGGCGTCACATGACATAGAGAGCCAGCTGTATAAAATTCAAATGCCGGGACAAATTCCCGCATGGGATGAAAGCAAAGTCTCTAACTCGGACGAAGAAGTGGTCATCGCCCATAACTGGCACGAACTGCGGTTATTCATGTGGGACTACGTTGGGATCGTGCGCTCGGATAAACGTCTGGAACGCGCTCTACGTCGCTGTCTGATGTTACAGCAAGAAATTCAGGAGTATTACAGTAACTTCAGAGTCAGCAATAACTTGCTCGAATTACGTAACTTAGTGCAAGTGGCTGAGTTGATTATTCGCTGTGCCATGGAGCGTAAAGAAAGCCGTGGTCTGCATTTTAATATTGACCATCCAGAGAAATTAGACGCGCCGCGCCCAACAATTTTACTACCCGAAAAGTAACAGCTTAGGTTCTTATGTGCTTAGGCTCTTATATACTTAAGTTCTTATGTGACTTAATGATAAACAGACTAAATCTCAGTATGAGGTTTAGTCTGTTGTATTTTAGCCCGCAGCAACAGCCGACATAAATGCCGATAGTCAGTATCGTCTAGCATATCCGCCCAAACCATCAAGAGCCGCAACTGAGTATCCACTTCGATATACATCAAGCAAACAAAGGGGGTCACCCAAGTTCGCTTTAATACCTGAAAGTGCTCACCCGTTGACAAACGTCCCTCGCCTTTATCACTAAGCACAAAATCTAAACGCCAATGCTGCAGTCGCCACAACTGTGATAGCAAGAAAACACAAACTAGCAGGATAAACAGATATTTAAGCAGGGATAAGGCGAGATTATCGCTCTGGGGCCAGAGTAAAAATGAGCTAGAACAGACACAAATAAAAACGACCAACGAGAGTCGTTGGTCGAAGGAGGCTTTTAAGATGAAACTATGGTGCCGGTCTTCCACGGACTTTCACTACCATACGCGCGAGTTCAGCATCAGGGCAAACTTCATGGCCCATAAACCATGCAAACAATTCGGGATCTTCACATTCCAACAAACGGATAAACACGGTTTTATCTTCATCGGACATTTCTTGATAGAAGTTTTCAACAAAAGGTTGAAACAAAACGTCTAATTCCAGCATCCCGCGGCGACATGCCCAGCGAACCCTTGCGATGTTCATTAATTCCAAGGTATTTCTCCCAACACAGATTTGGCATTAGTCTATCAGTTCAGTGACTAAAGTGTCGATTAACCCTTCACATTGGCTCACAAAATTAGCATTGTTTTACTTGCATATCGCGTCCCGCAAAGAGATCGCTGAAATCTGTGTCCAATAAGCGCTTTACCGCAGGATGTTGGATCATACGTTCGGCAAACATCACATGGTATTCCTCTTTCACATCCGTGGTTTCACCGAGCAAATTCATCCCATGGGAAATCACTTCTTGGCGATAAATCGACGGCGTGACAAATATCCCCCGTTTAAGGTAACCAAAGGCCTTCATCATGGCCGCATCGTCGAACTCACCCAAGATACTGACTTTAAGATTTTGTTCGTCAAACCAGCGATATAACTGCTGTCCAAGTGAGGTTCTGCGGCCGGGAATTAATAGCTGGCCTTGCTCTAAACAGGCGGGGAAATCAGCACTATAAGTATCAGCGGAGAAAAAACTCACACCACACTCGCCCAACTTTTTAGATAAGATTTCGGGATACTTCAGTGATTCACCGGCGCAATCGGAGAGGATCATATCCAATTTATGCTCACGTAAACGCGCCATCAGGCTTTCGTGGGTCGCCTCATAGCAAGCTAAATGCATAGAACTGTCATTGGGGACGACGGATAACAAGACACGGCTGACTAAGGCTTTAGACAAAGCATCGGCGATACCCACTTCGAAAAGCATGGCATCATCTTTTTGATAGTTAAGTAAATCGAGCATTTCATAGCTAAGACTAAACATCTTATCTGCGTAGCGAAATACCAACTCACCTAACTCAGTGGCTTCCAGTGTCCGCCCTACTCGCTTGAATAAACTGCCATTCAACCTGTCTTCTAGGGCACGAATTTGCCCCGTTATCGTTTGCGGCGTTAAACAGAGGGCTTCAGCCGCCTTAGCAACCGAGCCCTTTTTCTTAATCATCCAAAAATAATACAGGTGGTTGTAATTCAAGTGCAGCATGCTCATCCGTTGTGAATCGTCCCTCATACGCCCAAGGCGCAGAGGGATTATAAATCTATTGTTTTAAATCAGTTTATTGCAAACGCTGGCAATCAAGCAAGTTTGTGACTATGCCTTGTAATTGCTCCAAATCAGTCGCATTACCCAGACTTACCGCTTCAGTGACACCTGACACTAAAACATGACGTTCAGGGATACGTTCAGCGCAATAGGTCCGATTCGCCTCTTGGAAACGTTTACCGCCGCGATATTTAAGCGCCCTTGATTCATAACCATTGGTTTCTAATCTCGCCCCTAAGGAATCAGATTTAAACATCAGAGCGCCATCCACTATCCCTTCAAGATAGCTTTGGCAGGTCTTCGAGTTCGCATCCTGATTACAGGCCGATATTTGCGATGCCGTCGCGGTTGTCGATAGACATAAGAGTGTTGCCATTCCCATTAATTTCAACTTTATCATAGTTATACTCCTTTACTAGGTAACACTTTTGATAACCAGAAATACCCGACTAACGCCGCCATAATCGAACCGATTAAGGTTCCTAGGCGTGCTAAGTCACCGTACATAGGATCTGCATGTTCAAAGGCTAACGACGCAATAAACATAGACATAGTAAAACCAATACCGCACATGGCCGCGACTGGGGCAATTTGCTTCCAACCTACGCCATCGGGTAACTGAGCCAATTTAAGTTTCACCGCAATATAGCTAAACACCATCACACCAATGGGCTTACCTAACATCAGGCCCAGTGCAATACCGACAGGTACCGGAGAAATTAACGTCTCCAAATTCATATTGCCGACATAAACACCCGCATTGGCGAAAGCGAACACTGGCAGAATGAAGAAGGTGCTCCAAGGGTGCAAACTGTGCTCTAAGCCTTCTGAAGGTGAGCTGCCATCCTTTGCCCGTAATGGAATGCAGAAAGCGATGATGACGCCAGCCAGAGTCGCATGCACTCCAGACTTAAGTACGGCGACCCAAAGGATTAATCCTAAAATGCCATAGGGCAAAAGTGAGGTGACCCCTTTGCGGTTTAACCCAACCAAGCCCGCAATCGCTAAACTGGCAATCACTAAACTGATGGTTGATAGGTCGGTGCTGTAGAACAGCGCGATAATCACTATGACACCTAAGTCATCGATAATCGCTAAAGCAAGTAAGAAGACTTTCAGTGAAACGGGAACGCGGCTCCCAAGCAGCGCCATAATACCTAAAGCAAACGCAATATCCGTCGCGGCAGGAATCGCCCAGCCCGCTTGTGTGACCGGATCGCCATAGTTAAACAGTAAGTACACCCCAGCAGGGACTAACATGCCGCCAATGGCCGCAAAGGTAGGCAGAGAGGCTTGAGCGACACTCGATAAGGCACCTTCGAGTAACTCACGTTTAACTTCTAAACCAATAAGCAAAAAGAATACGGCCATCAGGCCATCGTTGATCCACAGAATTAACGGCTTATGAATATCGAGCTCGCCAATTTTAACTTGTACGTCAGTGCCTAAAAAGCCTTGATAAAGTCCAGATAAAGGGGAATTGGCCATCAGCATAGCTAAGGCAACAGCAACCAATAATAGGATACCGCCAGCCGATTCTTGGCTCAGAAAATTTCTAATTGCTTTTTCCATCGTGCACTCCTAAAAATCATAATGAATTGAGTGTAGACGAATTGTAACAACAAATATAATCGTAAGTTTCGACCTAACACCTCGGTTATTCCGAGGTATTGGTCGAAAAAATGCACGTTACACGGCGACAGGTGCTTTGATATGGGGATGTGGAGCGTAGTTTGTTAGCTCGAAATCGTCGAATTGATAATCAAAAATTGATTCAGGTCTACGTAAAATCGTCATGGTTGGCAATGGCATTGGCTCACGACTTAACTGCAATGCCGTTTGTTCCATATGGTTTGAATATAAATGGGTATCACCACCCGTCCACACGAAATCACCTAAGGCCAAGTCACATTGCTGGGCCACCATCATAGTTAACAAAGCATAACTGGCGATGTTAAATGGCAAACCTAGAAACACATCACAGCTGCGCTGATACAGCTGACAAGATAATTTGCCATCAGCCACATAGAACTGGAAAAACGCGTGGCATGGCGCCAAGGCCATTTTATCCAGCTCGCCCACGTTCCACGCAGAAACGATAAGGCGGCGAGAATCAGGCTGAGATTTTATCTGGGCAATAACTTGTGAAATCTGATCGATAGCATCGCCACTCTGGGTTGGCCAGCTGCGCCACTGGGCACCATAAACCGGCCCTAAATCGCCATTGTCATCGGCCCATTCATCCCAAATACTGACCTTGTTTTCGCGTAAATAGGCAACGTTAGTTTCACCCTTCAGGAACCACAGCAATTCGTGGATGATAGAGCGCATGTGGCATTTCTTGGTGCTTACCAAAGGAAAACCTTTGCTCAAATCGAAGCGCATTTGATAGCCAAATACTGAGCGAGTCCCCGTACCAGTGCGATCCGATTTATCCACACCTTCGGCTAAGATGTGCTTCATTAAGTCTAAATACTGTTTCATTGCTGCTTACCTTGCTTACGAAAAATCAAGTACAAACCGATTAACACCATAGGGATAGAAAGTATCTGCCCCATGGTCATCAATCCCCAGTAGAGTCCCAACTGTGCATCGGGTTGCCTCACCGTTTCTACCATAATACGGAAAATACCGTAACCGACTAAGAACATACCAGAGACGGCACCAACTTTATCGGTACGTTTACTAAACCAGTAAAGTAAAAGAAATAACGCCACACCTTCAAGTGCAAATTGGTACAACTGAGAAGGATGGCGCGGTTCGGGGCCTCCAGTTGGAAACACCATGCCCCATGGCACGTCTGTGGTTCGGCCCCAGAGTTCACCATTAATAAAGTTACCAATACGCCCTGCGCCTAAACCGATAGGCACCACAGGTGCCACCATATCGGCGACCGCAAAGAAGGTGCGCTTTTGTTTCCAGGCGATATAAATCATCGCCACTATCACGCCCATCAAACCGCCGTGGAAGGACATGCCGCCTTCGGAGATTTTAAATAAATACATAGGGCTGGCGAGGAAATAATCGAAATGATAAAAAAGCACATAACCGACACGCCCGCCAAATATCACCCCAAGAAAACCATAAAAGAGTAAATCTGACACTTGCTCCCGCGACCACACTCCTTTGGAGCGGTCAGCTTGTCGGTTCAACAACCACATAGCCGCAACAAATCCGACTAAATAGGTAAAACCATACCAACGCAGTGCTGGTTCAAAGGTGTGTCCAAACAGATTAAAGGGTCCAAATGATACGATCACGGGATCGATATTGGGGAAACTCAACGCCATAACACATCCATTAGCAGCCTCAAATAGAGGTAAACATAAAAACTAGGTCAGAATTAATTTAAGGCCGACACACAGCAATAACAGTGCAAATATCTTTTTAAGTACCGATGTTGGCCAAGTGCTTGCCGCTTTCACGCCAACGGGCGCCATCAGGACAGAAGTGATCACTAAACCGAACAAAGCAGGTAAAAAGATAAAACCTAAGGTGCCATAAGGTAACTCGGGCGCATTAAGACCTGCGATGATATAGCCGAAACTGCCCGACAGGGAGATCAACAAACCCGTCGCCGCCGAAAACCCAACCGCGTAACGCATCTGCAGACCAAAAAAGGTTAAAAACGGCACTAACAATACCCCGCCACCAATTCCCATTAATCCTGCAATTACAGCGACGATTACAGCAACCACAAACAGAATAATTGAACTAGGTAATTCTCGATTCGATTCAGTTTTAAGGGGATACGCCATCTGAATCGCCATTAAAATCACAAAAGCTGCAAAGCCTTGTTTAAGAGTTGCAGCAGGGATCTGTTCGGCAATGAAACCTGACATCAACGCACCGAGCACAATCCCAGGGAACATAGTACGAAACAATCCCCACGGCACGTTCCCCCGCTTGTGATGCGCTCGCATCGATGAGATAGAAGTGAGAATAATGGCCGCCAGCGAAGTGGCAATCGCAATATGGGGTAATTGCGCAGAAGTAATCCCAACGGAAGGCAGAATATAAAGCAGCGCAGGCACTACAATCAAGCCGCCACCGATACCTAATAATCCCGCCATAAAGCCGACAAATGCACCTAAAGCTAAGCAAATAAAAAACACCGACAACAAACTATCCACACGAGTACCTACAGCGTGATAAATTGAGGGCCTTAGCTTAAAGCAAAAGACAAGATTAGTTAATTAAGAATTGTCGAGAGACCATGCTGGTTTAAATATTCTTTAACCAGTTCCCGCACTTGAAAACCGTTTGATAGGCTCAAGGCTTGAGCGAGCAATTGATCTAAATCGGCCCTTGCAACACGGCGCAATAGATAATTAATTCGCGCTAAACTGCCCTGATTCATACTCAATTGATCGTATCCCATGGCCACCAACAAAATGGCGCCCATAGGCTCGCCCGCGAGCTCTCCACAAATACTGATATCAAGTTTATGATATCGACAATCTAAGTGAGCCTGATGCAAAGCCCGCAGTATCCCCGGATGATAACTGTCAAATAACGAGCTCACCCGCGGATTGTTACGGTCAACCGCAAGCAAATACTGGGTTAAGTCATTACTGCCAACGGAAACAAAATCTACCCGTTTTGCCACATCATCCAATTGATACAACATCGCCGGCACTTCGAGCATAATGCCGATGCGTGGCATCACTATGTTGCTATTTACATCGTTTTTAAGTTCGACATAGGCTTGCTGCAGATATTCTAAGGATTGATCGATTTCATCTAAGTTACTGACCATGGGCAGTAAAATACTTAATTGCTTACCATCGCCACCTGCCTGCAACATGGCCCGTAACTGCACCAAAAATAGCTCAGGATGATCCAGCGACAAACGGATCCCACGCCAACCAAGGAAAGGATTATCTTCTTTAATCGGGAAATACGGCAAAGGTTTATCACCGCCAACATCCAAAGTGCGCATCACCACAGGTCGACCAGACGCCGCCGACAAGACCTGTTGATACACTTTCACTTGCTCAGATTCACTCGGGAAACGTTGTTGCAGCATAAAAGGAATTTCGGTGCGATACAGTCCAATACCGTCGGCACCTTCGGCAATTTCAGAAGCCACGCCGCTGAGTAAGCCCGCATTTAAATACAAACGAATACGTGAGCCATCTAAGGTCACAGAAGGCAGTGCTAATTCTTGAGCATACTGGCGTTGCAGCGCTTTTTGCGCCGAAATTAAGCTGCGATACTCACCAACAATCGCCGGTGATGGCGACACCAATAGCTGGCCACGGCTGGCGTTCACCACTAAGAGTTTTTGATCAATATTGGCGGATAACAGTTGTTCTACACCGGTAATGGCCGGCACACCTAAGGCGCGGGCTAAAATAGCGGCATGGGAGTTTACGCCGCCAAGCTCAGTGACAATCCCCGCAAGTTTCTGCCTTGGGAACTCAGCCAGCATAGTCGCATCGGCTTCGCGGGTAATTAAAATGACAGGTTTATCGGGTTCAAGCTCTAAACGCTCTGGCTCAATCAGCTGGCGCAATACTTTTTGGCCTAAGTCGCGGATATCACTCGCCCGCTCCTTAAGATAAGGATCTTCCATCGCCAAAAATTGCTGAATATAACGCAAGGACACTCGGCTCACCGCCGATTCAGCAGCCCAACCTAATTGCACCTCGCGGGCATACTCTCCGCCTAAACTGGCATCATCAAGTAATAGCTGTAATGCATTGAAAATAGAGACGACTTCGTCATCTTGCTCGCGATCAAACCGCTGAGATAAAGCACCAATCGCTTCTTTACAACGCACCATAGCCGTCGTTAAGCGGCTGGACTCATAGGTAATGTCGTCAGAGCGCACGTCGGGCTGCTCAAGGGGGATTTCTCCACCGAGCACAAAGGCATACGCAATGGCGATACCGTTTGACGCCGACGTACCTTGAAATAGAATTTGTTGATGATGGGAACTGACTTGGGCTTTTTGTTTTAAGCCGCGCACCGCCATCGCTAACTGGGCGGCGAGTGTCATCAGGAAAGCTTCTTCACCTTCACTGAATTGGCGCGCACTCGCCTGCTGAACCACTATCACCCCGACCACGGCTTTCTGGTAGATGATAGGTACGGCTAGAAAGGCGCGGTATTCTTCTTCGGCGACTTCAGGGAAAAGTTTGAATCTGGGATGAAGCCGTGCATCCGCTAAGTTAACAGCCTCTTCTCGCTGGGCAGCGAGTCCCACTAAACCTTCAGTCAGCGGCATACGTACCCGACCAACGGCGCTTTTTTCAAGACCGTCGGTTGCAGATAACACCAGTTCTTGCTCTTCTAGGATATAGATGGAGCAACATTGGGTTTCCATCGCCGCTTTAGTCGATGAGACTAAGACTTCTAATGCGGTTTCCAAACTGTGGGCAGATGCCACAGCCTGAGTAATATCCCTAAGCGTATTTAACACTGTTTTCAATCCTCTTTTGAAAATCAGCCCGTTGTTTTTTGCCTTCCCCGTTTCCTAGGTATTTCTAGGGTCTGGAATGACAATGCCGTTACCGCAAACTCTTTCATCACCTTACGATAAACATCACGCTTAAATGACACGACTTGCCGCACAGGATACCAATAACTTACCCAGCGCCAATCGTCAAATTCAGGATGCCCAGAGGAACTCAAATTAATCGCACTATCTTGGCTTTTCAGTTGTAACAGAAACCACTTTTGTTTTTGCCCAATACACACAGGTTTACTGTCTTGTCTGACTAAACGCTTTGGCAAACGATAGCGTAACCAAGAACGGGTCGAGGTTAGGATATGCACGTGTTCGGGTCTTAGGCCCACTTCTTCATATAGCTCACGGTACATTGCCTCTTCTGCTGTCTCGCCATCATCGACACCACCTTGAGGAAATTGCCATGAGTGTTGACCGAAGCGTCTGGCCCACATGACTTGGCCATATCTGTTACAAATTATAATGCCCACATTTGCGCGAAAGCCGTCGCTATCAATCACATGGACTCCAAATCACATTAAATTTTAATAAACTGATTGTTTCATAAAGCTAGTCTCTCAGCAAACCTCTATTTCACCCTAGGCATTGGATAAAATCACACTTAAAAGACATTTATCAACAAAGCTAGGGGATGAAATGCGGGGATATCCACATTTTCTGTGGATATCTCTGTTTGAAACTCAGGTAAACTTGTTATAACGCTCAAAAAACATCTATTTAGCGCCATTTGATTAATTTAGAGTTAAAACTTTATCTAAAATAAATTCAATAACTTGAATGAAAATTATAATTTATTAATGGCAAAAAAAGCAATAAAGCTCATTATTTAACCAGCTAGAGCTATTTCTATGGTTCTCACGATATTACTCAACTTTATACACAAATAGTGTCCACAACTGTCCACAAAAGCCGGAATAAATGCCCTTTATTCGCATTGACTTGGGGTTTTTATTAGGTTATGGGACGCATTTTACTGAGTTATCCATAATATCTGTGGATAAGTATGTGGGGAACGCAAGGGAAAGCAGAGAGTAACTTTGAACACTTTTTTGCAAAACGGGGGGTAACTCGGATATGAAATTTAAAATCAGATACTTAGAATAAAAACATTCGGTACAAGTTTCCTCAAATTGCGGAGTTCATTTTTTAACCGCCATTGCTAAGCGGTTATTTTTAAGTAAAATCCAGCCATGAATCGAATTATCCCCCCCGAAAATCTCCCTGAGCTACTCGAACGCGCCCATATGATGGCTGGCGTGAGTTTGGCGCAAATTGCCGCCCAAAGAGGCCTAAGTGTCCCCAAGGATCTTAAGCGGGATAAAGGCTGGGTCGGCCAATTAATCGAAATGGAACTGGGCGCGACGGCAGGCTCTAAACCTGAGCAAGATTTTCTGCACTTAGGTGTTGAGCTTAAAACTATCCCCATCGATTCACAGGGACGTCCATTGGAGACCACTTATGTCTGCGTGGCGCCGCTGTCGAATATCCAAGGGTTAACCTGGCAAAACAGCTTAGTCTGCCATAAGTTACAGCGCGTCCTTTGGGTACCCGTTGAAGGTGAGAGGCATATTCCTGTGGGAGAGCGCCGTATTGGCACCCCGATATTGTGGGAGCCTGATCCACAGGAGTTGCAATTGCTGCAACAGGATTGGGAAGAGATCATGGAGCTTATCGCCCTCGGCAAAGTCGAAAAACTCACCGCACGCCACGGCGAAGTACTGCAATTACGTCCCAAAGCCGCCAACAGTAAAGCATTAACGCAAAGCATTGCCGAAGATGGAAGCCTCAAAATGACCAACCCTAGGGGTTTTTATTTAAAGACCAGTTTCACCGCCATGATACTTAATAAGGTTTTTGGTTAATATTTAGTGACGATATAGACTTAGATTGATCCAGATCACAAATTTCACTGGCACTAAGGTGACTCTTTTCTATAAACTACGGCATTCTGAAATCACAGCCGTATTCGGATACCCATCACGCAGTGAGAGCACGTAGACAAGCGAAAAAACTCCTTTTTGCGATTTTAGCTTGGGCGATTGCCATGGCTGCATTCGTGTTTTTTCGATATGCCCAATCACCAGAACTGCCCCAATGGGCGGTAGGTTCGGCTGATCTCGCGACACTTGCTATCTATATGGGGATAATTTTTGGCAGCCTGCATTGGATGTCGAACGTTATTGCTGATTTCAGTGCTATCAATCGCCTGCCCTATGTGTTTTCTGTCATCTTTAAAGGCTTGTTTTTATTACTGGGAGCGACAACATTAGCTTACATGACCCAATTTTTGAATATGTGGGCCATCGAAAATCACATGTCGACCCTAAGACAAATGCTGACGGCGCACATTCTCTACAGTCCTTCATTCCAAGCATTGATCGTCTATCTGGTGGTCGTGCGAGTCAGTTTAGCCTTCGTTGAGCAAATGGCGCTGTTAGTTGGCCCACGTATACTGCTCAACATTGGCCTCGGTAAATACCATAAGCCAAGGTACGAACAACGATTATTCCTTTATCTAGACATGGTCGCCTCGACCACACACGCCGAATCACTTGGGGATTACCGTTTTAGTCGCTTGATCCAAGATAGCTTTAGTTTGCTGTCGGATACTGTGACCAACAACGAAGCCGAGATTTATCGCTATATGGGCGATGCCGTGTTGATCCACTGGCCTTTAGAAGAAGGGATAGTCCACGACCGCTGCATGAATATCTATTTTGAATTTAGTCAGCAACTTAATTGGCAAAGACGTTACTTTGAAGAACACTATGGCTTTGTGCCTAAGTTTAAAGCGGCGGCCCATTGTGGCCAAGTCGTAGCAGCGGTTGTTGGCGTGCAAAAACAAGAGATTAGTTTCTTTAGTGATGTGCTCAATACCCTAGCGAGACTGCAAGATCAGTGTAATCCCTTGGGGCAACGCATGTTGATCTCGGGCGCACTCGCGGGACGTTTAGATAATCCCAACACGCAATATCACCTATCGAATCTAGGCCCAGTCAAACTCAAAGGGAAACAACACTCCATCGAAGTGTTTGGCGTTTCCCCACTCTAATTTCTCATCATATTTAAGCGTTGAGTTGCAGTAACACTTTTTGCTGTGACACTTTGTGCTGTTGCAGCGAGCTTATTGTTCTTCTTTGGTTAATAACTTTTGGATCATTAAACCTAAGGTACGGAAGGTTAAGATCCGGCTGGTCGTTTGACGCCAGACAAGGCCGATATCACGGTAAGGCGCTTCACCCGGCGGCGTCATCACCACCAAATCAGTGTCATTCAAAATACCCGCATCGATTGCCATTTGCGGCAGGAATGTGGTGCCCAGCTTACTGTTCACCATCTGCACTAAGGTATGCAAACTGGTGGCGGCAAACGGATTCACTTTCGCGCTATCCCCAAGCTGACAGGCAGTGATGGCATGCCCCGTAATGCAATGCTCGCTTTGCAGCAGGAAAATACTCTCGTCTGGCAAGGCTTGGTAATCGATCGGCTGATGGATTTCTCCGGCTAAATCCTTATGGATCACCATTTTGAATGGATCTTTACCCACTTTCATACTGTGATAACCGCAGGTATCCACAGGCAAAGCAAGGATCAATAAATCCAGCTCACCCTTACCTAAGGCATCCAGCAAACGCTCAGTGGTATCTTCTTTCAGTAATAAACTCATCGCTGGATAAGACTGCTGGCATTGGCGAATAACACGGCTCAATAGGAAAGGCGCAATCGTTGGGATACACCCTAAACGTATATCGCCTGTCATCGGCTCGCCTTGGTTTTTCACCAATTCAACCAAATCATCCACATCGGTGAGAATTTTACGGGCGCGCTGCACCACTTCTTCACCAATAGCGGTAAACATAAACGACTTATGGTCTCGCTCAATTAACTGATGTCCTAACTGCTCTTCTAAGTTTTGGATCCCACTCGAAAGCGTCGATTGGCTGACAAAACACACCTTAGCCGCGCGGTTAAAATTCTGCTCTTGATGGAGATTCACCAAATAGAATAAGTTTTTTAAGCTAGGTAAACTTTTCATTTTCTCGATTGCCATTAAGGTTATGAATTAAGAAATTAAATCTACTCTAGCATAACTGAAAGCCAATAACGCGGCATTAGATTTCAAGAATGTGAGCCGAATCGACACTCAACCGATTAGCTGTAAACCTTAAGTGGGAGTAACAAACAAAGAGGAGAAAAGCACTCGCGGGGAAACGTAAAAAGCAACAAACTCAGCCGTCAAACTAACGCAATAACGAACGCAACAATCTAACGCAATCATTCACTCAATTGGGCGCAACAACAGATGTTATTGCTGCGCCTTAGCGTATCGATATCTTATGCTTTAGCTTGGAGGAATAACTTTAACTGTTGTAGATCCGCACTCGCATGTTCGACGATCTCAGCAACCCAAGCGCCGTGTTCAGCATCCCATCTTGGCTCTTCACCGTGCTGCAATAACTGGGCGATTTGCTGAATGCGTTTTAAACCTACCGAACCTGCGGCACCTTTAAATTTATGCGCTTCTGAACATAAGGTATCTCTGTCTGCAGCGTCGTTAGCCTTCACTAGATTTCCTACATATTCAGGCATTAACTGCTCAAATAACACCACACTCTTAAGTAAAGTACCGGCACCAATGGCGCTACAGTACTGTTCGAGAGTATTGAGATCTAGGATTACTTCTAATTCAACTGTGGCCATGAGGCCTCCCTTAAGTGGTCCAATGCTTAAAACGAATTTATCACATGATACCCACTAAAATTGTCTGTGCAACTTATAGCGATATCCATGGCCAAATTCAGATTAAAATTAACAAAAAACAAACTAATAGTCGTAAGTAAACACTTACAAAATAATAGCGACGACATAGCATTTAAGGAGGAAATGTATCCCACTAACTTGCCTCTATCGTTGCGCTAATACGTGCCCTTGTCCACCATAAAGCTGTAAATTATCCACAATTGCCACCAATCCATCCCATCGATAGGCACACCAATCTGGTGCTAATAACATAGGTTTTTTCGCATAAGCAGTGACGCGGTGGAAAATCACTTCCGCGGGTGTATGGCGGATCATCTCACCGACACTGCGAGCATAATCTTCAAGACTCAGTAAAGGTAAGCGCCCACTTCGCCACGCCTTGGCCATAGTGCTACCTTCGACGATATGCAAAGGGTGCAACTTCAAGCCATCAACGCCCTGCTGCAATACCGCCGCTAAGGTCGCCATATAATCGCTATGGGTTTCATCGGGCAAGCCAAGAATAAGATGAGTGCACACCTTAAGACCGCGAGCTCTCGCCCTCGACACTGTGTCACAATAACAGGCGAAATCATGGCCGCGATTGATCTTGCGCAGCGTTTCATCTTTAGCGGTTTGCAACCCAAGTTCTAACCACACATCAACACCGTTTGCCTGATAACTTGCCAGTAAATCCAGTACATTATCTGGCACACAATCGGGGCGAGTTCCTACACACAAACCCACTATCTCGCCATCTTTAACGGCTTCATCGTACTTAGCCATTAACACCTGATACTCATCATAAGTGCTAGTGTAAGCCTGAAAATACGCTATAAATTTATCGGCTTGCGCCTGAGGTTTCGCCTCACGATAACGACTCTTACCCTGTTCGAGCTGCTCGGTAATACTCAGCACATCAGCAGTTTGGTGGCTAAATGACGCCACATTGCAGAAAGTACAACCTCCACGCCCCAAGGTGCCATCACGGTTGGGGCAAGTAAACTTGGCATCTATGGTGAGTTTTCGCAGTCGCGTACCATATCGCGCCTTGCAAACGGCACCAAAGGTGTTCACATATGCATCAAGCCCCATCAGAGCACCCACCAAATTTCATATCGCTTCATTGAGAATAACCAAGATAAAATCACAAATAGAAAAGAAAATACGTGAACAAATAGAAGAAAAAGCTTAGTGTAAACAAGGTAGCGAGAGGTTTCTTGGCGCTACATCAAATTCCCGCCTGACCCATACCCTTATTGTCAGAAATGTGCGCATCCTCAAATTAACGCGCTTACCATTGAGATATTGCTCACATCAAAATGAATAATAATTCAACAATTTTAATTTTTTATTTATTTACTGTGTTTGCAATAAAAATCACTATTTCTAAATCAAAAACAATCCCACTAGCATGTTACATTTTAGTAAACCCATAGTTTCCTCATTTTTAAAATTCTTTTTATTCATAATGTTATACAGCACTTTTTACTGTTGACGTTAACGTAAAGCAATTATGACTTGTGTATGAAACATGAATTAATACCCATGTTTTATGCAAATTTTTGGTTTGACCTTTATTGAATCTCAGGCTAATTTGGGTGGTTCGGGTGCATATCTATAGAAAGTCTTTACATTTTCTCCCCGAGTAGTAATCAGTTGAGGTCTAGGGAGGTTTTTGTATGAGCTTATATCATCCCAGTTTTGAGCGGGACAATTGTGGTTTTGGGTTGATAGCACAGATGGATGGCGAAGCCAGCCACCGTATAGTGCGCACGGCAATCCATGGTCTAGATCGCATGAAGCACCGCGGTGGCATTGCCTCCGACGGTCGCACTGGCGACGGCTGTGGTTTATTAATGCAATTGCCAGTGCAATTTTTTGAAGCGATTGCCGCGGAAAATGATTGGCATTTGAGCCGTAAATTTGCCGTAGGTATGCTGTTTTTAAGTCAAGATGATGAACTGGCCGAACAAGCCAAGTTTATTCTTGAGCGCGAACTCGAGCGTGAAACCTTAAGTATTGCAGGCTGGCGCAAAGTACCGGTCAATCCCGATGTGTTAGGTGAAATCGGCAAGGCTAGCCTGCCACAAATCTACCAAGTGCTGATCAACGCCCCCATTGGCTGGCGTGAAAAAGACTTGGAACGCCGCCTTTATATGGCGCGTCGCCGCTTAGAGCAGCAGATCACCGACGACAAAGACTTCTATGTCGCGAGTTTGTCTGGCCAAGTTATCATCTATAAAGGCTTGATGATGCCTGTAGACTTGCCCGCGTTTTATCCCGATCTCGCGGACATTCGCTTAAAAAGCTCTATCTGCCTATTCCATCAACGTTTCTCAACAAATACTTCACCTAAATGGCCATTAGCTCAGCCGTTTAGATATTTAGCCCATAACGGCGAAATCAACACGATTACGGGTAACCGTCAATGGGCCCGCGCCCGTGCCTATAAATTTAATTCACCGCTACTGCCAGATTTGCAGCAGGCCGCTCCCTTTGTGAATGAAACAGGCTCAGACTCTTCATCTTTAGATAACATGCTGGAAATGCTGTTATCCGGTGGCATGGACTTATACCGTGCTATGCGTCTATTGATCCCGCCTGCTTGGCAAAGTAATCCAGAAATGGATGACGAGTTAAAAGCCTTCTACGACTTCAACTCCATGCACATGGAGCCTTGGGATGGTCCGGCAGGTATTGTGATGACCAACGGTCGCCATGCCGCCTGCGCCGTTGACCGTAATGGTCTGCGTCCATCGCGTTATGTGATCACAAAAGATCGTATTTTGACCTTGGCCTCCGAAGTCGGTATTTGGGATTACGCCGCCGATGAAGTGATTGAAAAAGGCCGTGTTGGGCCCGGTGAGCTGCTGGTACTCGATACCTTGAACGGCCGCCTGTACCAATCCTTTGAGATTGATAACGACTTGAAACGTCGCCACCCTTATAAAGAGTGGATGGCGAAGAACAGCCGTACTTTAACGCCAGCGGAAGATTTAGCCTCTGAACAACATGGTGCCAGCGAGTTAAGCCCTGAGCTTTTGCTGCAATACCAAAAACAATTTGGCTATACCCGTGAAGAATTAGAGCAAGTCATTTGGGTACTGGCAAAACAAGGCGAAGAAGCCACAGGTTCTATGGGCGACGATACGCCTATGGCGGTGTTGTCGAAAAAGTCACGTTCACTGTATGACTATTTTAGGCAAAAATTCGCTCAAGTGACTAACCCACCCATAGACCCATTACGTGAAAAACACGTTATGTCCTTGACCACTTGTATTGGCCGTGAGCAGAACCTCTTTAATGAAACAACTGGGCATGCTTACCGCGTCATGTTCAATTCACCTATTTTATTATTCAGTGATTTTAACCAGTTACTGGGATTAGATAGCACTTACTATCGCGCCAACATTGTGGATTTAAATTACGAACCACAGGAAGGCTTAGAAAACGCCATTCGCCGTATCACAGCCGAAGCCGAGCGCTTAGCCCGCAGCGGCACGACTTTGCTTATTCTGTCAGACAGAGCCATAGGTAAAACGGCGCAAGTGATCCCTGCGGCCATGGCGGTCGGTTCTGTGCAACAAATGCTGGTGAATAAGAGTCTGCGCTGCGACACCAACATTATTGTTGAAACCGCATCGGCGCGAGATCCACATCACTTTGCCGTATTGCTTGGCTTTGGTGCCACCGCGATTTATCCGTACTTAGTGTATGAATCAATCTCTGAACTGGCGAAACGTCACCAGTTAACCGACACCACAGCATTGATGCTGAACTTCCGTTACGGCATCGAAAAAGGTTTGCGTAAGATCATGTCCAAAATGGGCATCAGCACTGTCGGCTCCTATCGTTGTAGCCAACAGTTTGAAGCTATCGGTATTGCCAGTGATGTAATTGAACTGTGCTTTAAAGGCGTGATCAGCCGTATCGAAGGCGTCAGTTTTGCAGAAATCGCCCAAGACCAAGCGATTCTGCACAAAGCGGCCTACCGCGCCCATGTGCCATTGCCACAAGGTGGCCTGCTGAAATACGTTGAAGGGGGTGAGTATCACTGCTTCAACCCTGATGTTGTCAACACTTTGCAGGCGTCATTGATCGACAAAAACTTCACAACCTATAAAAAGTTTGCCGACCTCGTCGACAATCGTCCAATAGCCACGCTACGTGACTTAATCGGTATCAAGGGTGCACAAGCATCGATTGATGTCGCTAACGTCGAAGGCGCAGCGGGCTTGTATCAACGCTTTGACAGCGCAGCCATGAGTATCGGCGCCTTGAGCCCCGAAGCCCATGAAGCGCTGGCTATTGCAATGAACCGCTTAGGCGGCCGCTCGAACTCAGGTGAAGGTGGTGAGGATGCTCGCCGCTTTAATACTGAACGCAACTCTGCGATTAAACAGATTGCCTCGGCACGCTTTGGCGTTACGGCGCACTACTTAGTCAACGCCGATGTATTGCAGATTAAAGTCGCCCAAGGGGCAAAACCCGGAGAAGGTGGCCAGTTACCCGGCCATAAAGTCAGTGTTGAAATCGCCGGACTGCGTCATGCTCGCCCTGGTGTAACCTTGATTTCACCGCCGCCGCACCACGATATTTACTCTATCGAAGATTTAGCCCAGCTGATTTTCGACTTGAAGCAAATCAACACGAAAGCGCTGATTTCAGTCAAACTTGTGTCTGAACCCGGCGTGGGCACGATCGCCACCGGCGTAGCTAAAGCCTATGCGGATATGATCACCATTTCAGGGTATGACGGCGGCACAGGTGCCAGCCCAATCACCTCAGTGAAGTATGCGGGGAGTCCGTGGGAGCTAGGTTTAGCCGAAGTGCATCAATCGCTAGTGGAAAACGGTCTACGCCATAAAATTCGCCTACAAGTCGATGGCGGCTTAAAAACCGGTACCGATGTAATTAAAGCCGCGTTGTTAGGCGCCGAAAGCTTTGGTTTTGGTACTGTGCCTATGATCGCCCTAGGTTGTAAATACCTGCGTATTTGCCACTTGAACAACTGCGCGACTGGCGTGGCGACGCAAGATAAAAACCTGCGTGACAACCATTACCATGGTCTGCCAGAGCGAGTGATGACGTACTTTGAGTTTGTCGCCGAGGAAGTACGTGAATGGATGGCGACCTTAGGGGTGAGCAAGTTTGAAGACTTAGTCGGTCGCAGCGAATGGTTATATGCCCTCGAAGGCCAAACCGCTAAGCAACAAGGTTTAGATCTGTCACCGATTTTGTATCAACCTAAGGTGCCGGCAACCTCGTCACGCACTTGGCAAGAAACCAATCCACCAGCGGATTTAGGACTGCTGAACCAACATTTATTAAACGAGTGCCAAAGCGCCGTCGATAAGGGCGAGTGTTTCGATGCCGCTTACAGCATCAACAACACAGACCGCTCCGTTGGCGCGACCTTGTCAGGCTATATCGCGAGCACGCTCGGCGTGAAAGGCACCAAAGCGCCGGTTAAACTGAGCTTTAACGGCAGTGCTGGCCAAAGCTTTGGCGTGTGGAACAGCCCTGGCCTTGAGTTAAAACTCTGCGGCGATGCTAACGACTATGTCGGTAAAGGCATGTCTGGCGGTCAAATTGTGATTTATCCGCCGATTGGCAGCCCGTTCCAGAGTGAACGCAGCGCCATTGTCGGTAACACTTGCCTTTACGGCGCGACAGGCGGCAAGTTCTTCGCCGCGGGTCAAGCGGGCGAGCGTTTTGCGGTCCGTAACTCAGGGGCGATTGCTGTGGTCGAAGGACTCGGTGATAACGGCTGTGAATACATGACCAGCGGCATAGTGGTTGTCCTTGGTAAAACAGGGGTGAACTTCGGCGCAGGTATGACAGGCGGTTTTGCCTATGTATTCGATCAATTCGGCCGCTTCAATCGCCGTGTGAACACTGAGCTTGTCGATACTCAAAAACTCGAATCACCTATTCATCAACAACATTTGAAAGGTCTGATTGAAGCCCACGTGGCCGAAACGGGCAGTGAACATGCCAAGATGATCTTAAGTGATTTTGGTAACTGGTTAGATTGCTTCGTATTAGTGAAACCTAAAAATATTGCCGTGGCCGATCTGCTCAAGTTAGAGAAATCGAGCCCAGAATTAGTTGTAAAAGCGGGGTAATGGCGCATGAGTAACGATTTTCAATTTATTGAAGTGGGTCGCAAAGACCCCACCAAACACCCTGCGGCTAAACGTGCGACTCAGTTTATTGAGATTTATCAGCCTTTTGCTCAGCCTGAAGTGGCACAGCAAGCGGATCGCTGTTTAGATTGCGGCAATCCTTATTGTGAGTGGAAATGTCCGCTACACAATTATATTCCTAACTGGCTCAAGCTAGCGGAGCAAGGTCGCATCATGGAAGCGGCGGATTTAGTGCACGAGACCAACACTCTGCCCGAAATCTGCGGCCGTGTTTGTCCACAGGACAGACTCTGCGAAGGCGCTTGTACCCTTAACGACGACTTTGGTGCTGTCACTATCGGTAATGTCGAAAAATACATTACCGATACAGCCATAGCCCAAGGCTGGCGCCCCGATATGAGCAAAGTCACGCCGCGCGCTGAACGAGTAGCGATTGTCGGTGCAGGTCCTGCTGGGTTGGGCTGCGCGGATATTCTGTCTCGCAACGGTGTTAAAGCCGTGGTCTTTGATAAATATCCACAAATTGGTGGCCTACTCACCTACGGTATTCCGTCTTTTAAACTCGACAAGGCCGTCATGGCGACCCGTCGCAGTGTATTAGAAGGCATGGGCATTGAGTTCAAACTCGGGGTTACTGTCGGTAAAGACATCCCATTTACTAAACTGCTCGAAGAGTACGATGCCGTATTCCTTGGGATGGGCACCTATACCGCGATGAAAGCGGGCCTTGAGGGCGAAGATGCCCAAGGCGTATACCAAGCCCTGCCCTATTTGATTGGTAACACCCATCATTTAATGGGCACCCAGAATACTGAAACGCCCTACCTGAACCTTGAAGGTAAACGTGTGGTGGTATTAGGCGGTGGTGATACTGCGATGGATTGCGTGCGCACAGCCGTCAGACAAGGTGCCAGCAGCGTAGTCTGTGCTTACCGCCGTGATGAGGCCAACATGCCGGGTTCACGCCGCGAAGTGCAAAATGCGCGGGAGGAAGGGGTTGATTTCCTGTTTAACCGTCAACCTGTGGCGATTAAAACCCAAGATGGCAAAGTAGTCGGCATTGAATGCGTCGAAACCGCCATGGGTAAAGCCGATGCCAGCGGTCGTCAACGGGCCGAAGCGATTGCGGGTAGCGAACAGTTGCTCGAAGCCGATGCGATTATTATTGCTTTCGGTTTCCAACCTAGCCCAGCACCTTGGTTTGCCGACCATGGCATCGAGCTCGATCAATGGGGCCGAGTTAAAGCGAGTAAGTTAGACGAAAATCCATTCCAAACCACCAACCCGAAAGTGTTTGCCGGTGGTGATATGGTGCGCGGTTCTGACTTAGTCGTGACAGCCATTGCCGAAGGTCGCGATGCTGCTCAAGGTATTCTTAACTACTTAGACTAAGCGCTAAGCTTAAACGCCAATGTGTTTGTTCTATCGCTAAAAAACTGTTTTACCGCTGTCATTTAACAAGCACTGTAATGGCTGGACTTAGGCAAACGAGTCCAGCCATTATTTTGTGATTTGTCGCCATCGGTTGATGGAAAAATAGATAAGTAAAATAGACAGATGAAATAGATAGATAAAAGTGCACCTCTTAGGGGTGCACTTTTTTCGTTAACCCTTCCCGCTTTTTACCCTGCCATTATCAAGCAATCCCAATCTCACCATAACGACAGCACAAAACTGTGTGGTATATTAGCCAGCATTCTCGTGTCCCACTCTTAAGTGTTGAATCAAAAAGGTCTCCCATGAAAATTGGAATTATTGGCGCAATGGAGCCAGAAGTCGCTCACCTGATCGCCGCTATGACAAATGCGACATCGCAAACTATTGCTGGTATTGAATTTATTGCTGGCACACTCGCGGGTAAAGACGTTGTCGTAACTCGCTCTGGCATAGGTAAAGTCGCCGCAAGCATTGCGACCACACTGCTCATCGAAAAATATGCGCCGGATGCCATGATCAACACAGGTTCTGCCGGTGGTTTTGTCGATACGCTGGCCATTGGCGATATCGTAATTTCTTCTGAAGTGCGTCACCACGATGTGGATGTCACCGCCTTTGGTTATGAAATTGGCCAAATGGCACAGCAACCTGCTGCGTTTATCCCAGCCGCTCATTTAGTTGAAGCCGCCAACAAGGCCATTGCGCAACTGGGTGAAGTCAAAGCGATTGAAGGGCTGATCTGTACTGGCGATAGCTTTATTTGCGATCCTGTTCGTACCCAAGCCATGTTGAAAAACTTCCCAACGATGGCCGCCTGTGAAATGGAAGGCGCGGCAATCGCTCAGGTTTGTCATCAGTTTGGTGTGCCATTTGTGGTGATCCGCTCTTTATCAGATAACGCCAACAATGACTCGCCAGTGGATTTTGATTCTTATATTGTCAAAGCGGGTTACCACTCGGCGCTGATGGTGATGCTGCTACTAGAGCAACTGAATCCTAGCGCAGTAAAATAATCACTTAAGCGGAAAAGTACCGAATGCACACCTCTTTTTATCAACAACTTGTCGAGATAGATGGCGCTTTGTTTGAAGGCTTTTTGGTACTTTTTTTTGCTTTGTTATTGGCGCGGTTAGCGCCATTGCCACGTGAAATGCAGCCGCTTATTTGGTTTGGCCATTTAGCTAAGCAACTCGCCGCCAAGGTAAATCGTCCAGAACGCTCCCCAAGCCAACAAGCCACTGCAGGCTTTTTAGCTATGATGCTATTACTGTTTCCGTTTTGGGCCATTATCACCTTTTTGCTCGAACTGGCCGCCTTTCCATGGTTTTTCGAATTTTTGGTGCTTTATCTATGTTTAACCGATGCAGGGTTTAGCCAAGTCGCCGATGAAATCGCTAAAGCCTTAAAACGTGGAGACAATGCCAGCGCAAAAAAGCTTTTACAGCCTTGGGTAGTGCGCGATACCGATAGCTTGTCGGAAATCGGCCTAGCCAAAGCTACCATAGAAAAACTCGCCACAGCGCCTATTTACGGCACAGCATTGACCATTTTCTTTTTCGCTATCGCCGGAGCACCGCTAGTGCTGGCGGTGCGAATGCTCAAACAACTCGAATTAAGCTGGCCGCCCATTCAGCCTAAGTATCAACATTTTTGCAGTACTGTGAATGGCGTATCGACCATATTACTAGCGATCCCCGCTTGGCTGTGGAGTCTATCAATTGCCATTCAAGGCGGCCCTAAGGCATTCGCTAAGCTATTTCGTACGCCAAAAAATCATCCCGCGATTCGAGGCTATATCCTCAGTGTGAATCTGGTGGCGAGTATTTTACGCATCGAACTCGGTGGACCTCAAAAGTTTAATGGCGTGCGTATCAATGTGGACAAACTAGGTTATGGCCCGCAGCCGACCAGTGATGCCATCGCCCCAGCAATCAAGCTGACCTCCCGCGCCTGCGCCATCTGGTTTAGCTTTATCATTATCCTGCCCTTGTTATGGGCAGGTTTACGTTGGTTACATAGCCTGTGATATGATGCCGCATTATCTCAACGTGAAGTTAAAGGCTGACTATCTTGCTCGAAAACATGCATGTTTCATTAACAACCCCTGCGTTGTTATTTCCTGCTATCTCATTGTTACTACTTGCTTATACCAATCGCTTTTTTGCCCTCGCGGCATTAATCCGAAACTTAAGCAGTGGTGAAAAACCCGTACATAAAGATCAAATCAAAAACCTGAGCCAGCGCATTACCATTATTCGTCGTATGCAAGAAGCGGGCGTATCGAGCTTTGCCCTGTGCGTACTGTGCATGATTTTCATCTATGTCGGCTTTAATAAAACCGGCTCAGTGATCTTTGGCGCTAGCCTGCTACTGCTGCTCTATTCACTGATTTTATCTGTAATTGAAATTCGCATCTCTGTTGACGCATTAAATATCCATATCAAAGAGATGAGTAAATGAGCCAGTGGATCTACTTTTTTGATTTATGGGGTACCGCTGTATTTGCGCTATCTGGCGCACTCGCCGCAGGGCGTCATAGAATGGACCCCTTTGGCGTCATAGTGCTCGCCTCGGTCACCGCTGTGGGCGGCGGCAGTATTCGGGATGCCTTAATTGGCGCAACACCTGTGTTTTGGATCCGCGATCCCAATTACATCATAGTGATTCTCGCAACTGTGCTCGCCTGTTTGCTGTTAGTGCGTCGGCCTCGCAAGGTGCCTGAATATATTTTGCCGGTCGCCGATGCCTTTGGATTAGCCTTGTTTACTGTGATTGGTGCCGAAAAAGCCCTCAATATGGGCTTGAGTGGCATGATTGCCGTGGTAATGGGCTTGATCACAGGCGTGGGAGGAGGCATTATTCGAGACTTACTGTGCAGACAAGTTCCTATGGTGTTACGTACAGAAGTCTATGCCACAGCTTCAATCATAGGTGGTATCGGCTATACCGTGAGTTTAGCCTACGGTATGGGCGAGAGAACGGCGCTGTTTCTGGCGATGACCAGCGCCCTATTTATCCGCTTAAGCGCCATCAAGTGGCATCTGTCGTTACCGGCCTTTGATCTCAAAACCAAGAGGGAATAGTTTGCGAATATTGTGTCTTATTTTGTGCCTCATTTTTGTTCCAGCCCTCAATCCTGCAGCGGCGCAAGCCAACTCAGGTGAAATGCCACAAGAACAGCAGTTAGCCGTAAAGTATATGAATGCGCTAACCGAACACGACTACAAGACACTCAGAAAATTCTATAACCGTGAAAGCGTCTTCTTCGATAAAACCGCCAACCGTAAATACACTGGCGGCCGCTTTATCATCGACTTTCTCGAGCGCGCCCACGAGGGCGTGCTCGAGTACGACTTCAACATAGAACATATGTATAACGCCGGCTCTTTAGTGGTGATGATAGGTAACTATCACTTCAAAGGACCCGGTGAACAATTCGGCAAACCTGGCAAAATCATCGACATTGCGATTCCTGGCGTCACGAGTCTTAAACTCGATATGCTCAACCATAGGGTGACTGAGCATGTGGATCTTATCGATTACCAGACCATGTCTGACCAATTAGCGATGCAGTAGTCACAAAATTTAGCTGTCTTTGAAACTTGATCCCTAAAAACGGGTCGAAACTAACAATGAGTCAATAACACTGAGTGTTTCGCCTTCGATAGGTTGACTGAGTCGTTTCGTTTCAATGAGGTTTGTATGAAGTTTTTTGGATTGATAGCCCTACTCGCCCTTAATGGCTTAATGCTGGCTCCCAAAGCACAGGCCTTACAGCCCATAATTGTGTCCTACGCCGTTCAGCCAGTCAGTCATTTTAATCAGCAACTGCGTGTCGCTCAGGCACAACATCAACCCTGGTCGGAAGACCCAAGTCAGATCAGCAGCCAATACGCAGGCAACAAATTTACCTTAGTGCGAACCCAAACCAATAAAGACAGCATTTTGACCTATCAGGTGAGCGAGCTCTCCAAGCAACATCCACAAATGCTGTTGATTATTTCCTTGAAGCAGAATGCTAAACAATGGCAGGTGAGTTCGGCGCAACTGGCGTGGAAATGCAGTGGTGGGCAACACTTTGGCACAGACAGATGTAATATCGCCGAGCATGAGGCCAACACAGCGCCTTAATCTTATGGGGTGAAACAGACTTAAAAACAAAGAGCGCCCTAAGGCGCTCTTTTTGTTCGTTTAACGACTTTTTCATTTAACAGACAATGGCTTAAACCATTGTAAGTCAAACTAGAGTCAGGTAAACCACTGTTATCTGAACTAAAGTGACTTAAACAAAGTCACTAAAACTAAAGCGACTTAAACTAAAGCTACTTACACTAAAGTCACTTTGGCAAACTTGCGTTTACCGACTTGGAATACCGCGACAGTACCAGCAGACAAAGTCATACGGCTATCGTCCAGCTTTTCGCCGTCCATCTTCACCGCGCCTTGCTTTATCATCCGCATGGCTTCTGAAGTCGACGCCACTAAATCAGCATCTTTCAACAGATTAGCAATCGCCAGACCGTCACCCGCCACTAACTCGACAGCGTCGATATCGTCAGGGATCATGCCCTTAGCGCGATCAACAAAGGCTTGGTGCGCGCTTTGTGCAGACGCTTCATCGTGGAAACGTGTGATGATTTCTTTAGCCAAGGCAATTTTAATGTCGCGTGGGTTAGACCCATTTGACACATCTTGCTTAAACTGCTCAATTTCAGCCAGTGGGCGGAATGACAAAAGCTCAAAGTAGCGCCACATTAAGTCGTCCGAAATCGACATCAGCTTGCCAAACATTTCGTTGGCAGGTTCGCTCACGCCAATATAGTTGTGCGCCGACTTAGACATTTTCTTCACGCCGTCTAAACCTTCGAGCAGCGGCATCATGATCACAGCTTGTGGCTTTTGGCCTTCCGCTTTTTGCAGTTCACGGCCCATTAACAGGTTGAACTTTTGATCTGTACCACCCAACTCAACATCGGCCTGCAGCGCAACTGAGTCATAACCTTGCAGTAAAGGATACATAAACTCATGGATAGCAATAGATTGGCCCGAGGCATAACGCTTCTTAAAGTCATCGCGCTCCATCATACGAGCCACAGTTTGCTTAGAAGCAAGGCGGATCATCCCCGCTGCGCCCAATGGCTCTAACCAGCTTGAGTTAAATTCGATACGGGTTTTAACCGGATCAAGTATCTTATAAACCTGTTCTTTATAGGTTTCTGCGTTCGCTAATACTTGTTCACGGGTTAACGGTGGACGCGTACTGTTTTTACCGCTTGGATCACCCACCATACCGGTAAAGTCACCGATCAAGAAAATGACTTCATGACCTAACTCTTGGAATAACCTTAATTTATTTAAGATTACAGTGTGTCCAAGATGGATGTCCGGAGCGGTAGGATCGGCGCCTAACTTAATACGGAGTGGACGTCCTTCTTTGAGTTTTTCCAGCAGATCCGCTTCGAGTAAAATCTCATCGGTACCACGTCTAATTTCTGCTAATACTTGGTCTAAATCAGCCATCTCGGCAGGGACTCCTAAGGCCATGATCATAAAATGAAGAGACTTATGTTACTTGTTAGCCACCACAATTGAAAGTGTGTACACTAACGGGATTATTTAAGTCTCTGGTTATCGGTATCGGCGTCAATGGGAAAGGTTATAACGTTATTTAAATTGTTGCCTAAAAAGCATCAAATTCTCCTCAGCATTCTTTCAGTTATCACTATGATAACCATGCTACTACCTTCTGAAGAAGCGCAAGCTTCAAGACAAACCACCAGCATAGATGACCAAGCTCAAATCAACACCCGTTATGATGTGCCTTTAGCCTTTCGCTCGCCTGAACGTCCTGAGTTATTAGAGGGCCAAACAGACAATACGCCCACAAATGCTGCGCCATTATCGTCAACTGACGCGCTTGCCGCGGGTGATGCTAATAATCCAGCCACTGAATCCTTAGAGAGTGCCCATCACAGGGACGTCGAACATTTTAACGTCAAGAACGGTGATACCTTAGCCGCGGTATTTGATCGCGCAGGGTTAACCAGTAAAGACGTGTATGAAATCACCCAACTCCCCTTAGCCAAGCAAAATTTACTTAAGATTATGCCGGGCGAAGAAATCGTGATTTCGAAAGATATAAATGGTGATTTGACCGAAGTGCGTTATCGCGTGAATGCAGTTTCAACGCTCATCATCACCAAGAATCAAAATCAATACCAAGAAAAAATATCCGAGAAGGATGTGGAAATTCGCAGCCATTTCACCAGCGCTAAGATTAAGAGCAACTTCTGGAACGCCGCCGTCGATGCAGGCATGAATGCAAACCAGATCATGCAGTTATCGACCGTATTCGGCTGGGATATCGACTTTGCCTTAGATTTACGCGAGGGCGACAGCTTTGCCATTATTTATGAGCAAGAATATGCCGATGGCGAATTTTTGCGTAACGGCAATATCTTAGCCGCAGAATTTGTAAACCAAGATGAGCGCTATACAGCCATTCGCTATACCGACGGTAACTATTATTCCGAGAATGGCACTAGCATGCGTAAAGCCTTCTTGCGCTCGCCAGTCGATTTTAAATATGTCAGCTCAAACTTCAATCCAAGACGTTTGCACCCAGTAACGGGCCAAGTCAAAGCCCATCGCGGTGTGGACTACGTCGCCGCCATTGGCACGCCCATTAAAGCGGCGGGTAGCGGACGCGTCATCGAGGCGGGCTACAATCAATTCAACGGTAACTATGTGTTTATCAAACACAACGATACCTATACCACCAAATATCTCCACCTCACTAAGCGCAACGTCAGCAAAGGAGCCAGCGTTAAGCAAGGGCAAATCATAGGTACTTTAGGTAAAACGGGGCGCGTCACGGGTGCACATTTGCATTACGAATTTATCGTCAATGGCGTCCATCGCAACCCAAGAACCATAACGCTACCTAAAGCCGAATCGATTGCGAGAAAAGAAAAAAATCAATTCGATGCACTTAGCCAGCAATTGATGACTACACTTTCGCAAAACAAGCAAACGCAATTGGCAATGCAATAACGACGGACGGATTCCTCCCAATGAAAAACGCTTATTATATTGGACTTATGTCAGGCACCAGCATGGACGGTGTCGATGCCGTATTGGTCGACTTTTCTGGCGCGCAGCCGCAGCTTATCGCCAGCCATACCGAAGCCATACCGAGCCATTTGCTCAAAGGCCTACAGCGCCTTTGTTCACCCAGCACAGATGAAATTAACCGCCTTGGCCGTTTAGATCGTAATGTGGGTGAACTGTTTGCTTTAGCAGTGAATAATCTGCTGACCAAATGCGCCATTGCCAAAGAAGAGGTTATCGCCATAGGTAGCCACGGCCAAACCGTGCGCCACATGCCAAACCTCGAAGTGGGATTTACCCTGCAAATTGGCGACCCGAATACTATTGCGACCGAAACCGGTATTGATGTGATTGCCGATTTTCGCCGTAAAGATATTGCCCTAGGTGGGCAAGGCGCGCCCTTAGCGCCAGCATTCCACCAGCAAACCTTTGCTGAAGTCGGCAAAAAACGCATCATTTTAAATATTGGCGGCATAGCCAACATTACTTATTTACCGGGCAACAGTGACCAAGTACTGGGTTTCGACACGGGACCTGGCAATACCTTGATCGATGCTTGGATCCAGCAGGTGAAAAGTGAGCCCTTCGATAGAGATGGTGCATGGGCTGCGTCCGGCAAAACCGACCAAGACCTGTTAACTCAACTGCTTTCGCACCCGTATTTCTCCCTTGCTTACCCTAAAAGCACCGGCCGTGAGCTGTTTAACCAAGCTTGGTTAGAGCAGCAATTATCGCCCTTTAATCATTTAGATGAAGAAGATATCCAATCGACGTTATTGGATTTAACCTGCCACAGCATAGCCCGCGATATGATTAAATTATCGAATGAAGGGGAGTTGTACGTCTGTGGTGGTGGCGCGTTCAACGGCCAACTGATGCAGCGTCTTGCCGCACTATTGCCAGGTTATACCTTAAATACCACCTCAGCCCTTGGCGTCGACCCTAAATGGGCTGAAGGCATCGCCTTCGCGTGGCTCGCCATGCGTAACCACTTAGGCTTACCCGCCAACCTCCCAGCAGTCACAGGCGCCTCCCGCGAAGCCGTACTCGGCGGAAGATTTAGCGCTAAGTAATTTACCTTCTCAAAATATCAAGCGATGACCTCACCAAGAGCTTCTACATGGAGCTCTTGCTGTATTTACCCCTCAACGTATCGATTTCCCCTCTTCCCGCCTAAATTAATCAAGAAAATCAGCAACCCATTTAAAGCCATCTATTATTAATGACTGATAGTGGTAGCAACAGAGTGTGAGTAAACAACTCCGTCACTGAAGCTTAATCAAATCTCACTATATTGAAGCTGATGCTGAATATTGCTTTAAACCAACTCAAACACTTGGTCATTGCCTCACAAGCGTTTGACAAAAAATTGCTGTTAAGGGAGCTCGTGTCTCGAGCGCGATTTTGCTCACTCAGACAAAATCCGCCAATAGACAGGTAAATAAGGAATAAAGACGCACTCGTTAACAAACAAGTGTCTTTAACATAATAGGAAACCAATCAATGAATATGTCACAAAAAATGGCGGCGGAATTTCTTGGCACCTTGTGGTTAGTCCTTGGAGGCTGTGGCAGTGCGGTACTTGCCGCTGCATTTCCCGAGGTGGGCATAGGCTTACTCGGTGTAGCGTTCGCATTTGGCTTAACTGTTCTCACTATGGCCTTTGCGATTGGCCATATTTCAGGTTGTCACCTTAACCCAGCGGTGTCATTCGGCCTTTGGGCTGGCGGACGTTTTCCAGCGGCAGAATTATTGCCCTATATCATAGCCCAAGTCGCGGGCGGGATTGCAGGGGCGGGTATCTTGTATCTTATTGCTTCTGGGCAGGAAGGATTTTCACTCGCCGGCGGATTTGCCTCTAACGGTTTTGGTGAGCATTCACCAGGTGGCTACAGCATACTGTCGGTCATGATTTGCGAAGTTGTTATGACACTGTTTTTCTTAATCATTATTTTAGGTGCCACCGATGAACGCGCGCCCAAAGGGTTTGCCCCGATTGCGATAGGTCTAGGCTTAACCTTGATCCACCTTATCAGTATTCCAGTGTCCAATACTTCGGTGAATCCTGCGCGCAGTACAGGTCCTGCGTTGTTTGTCGGTGACTGGGCGGTATCGCAGCTCTGGTTATTCTGGGTAGCACCGATTGTCGGCGCCATTTTGGCAGGCTTTATCTATCGCTACTTCCGCGCGGCAGAATAAACATCGAAGATCTAACACAACAGCGCCCTCTTGGCGCTGTTGTTCTTTTTCTAATCCCGCTCTAATGTTACCATTTAGCCAACTGGTGAATTTTGCTGTGCCCTAGGTTTTTACATTAGAGACACAACAGGCTTCGCCCTATTCAAGCAAAAGAGATATTTTTCATGAGCAAGACTGTTAAAACCCTCGCTGAGACAGCAGCAATGACGCCAGAAGCCCGTTACGATTACCTCGTTGAGCAAGTCAAAGAACATAAAGTTCTTTGGACATTACAAGACCAAGACGGTTGCGTAATGCTGACCACTGAAGAAGAAGATTGCATTCCAATGTGGCCAACCGAAGAAGCGGCTGAATCTTGGGCTGTGGATGAGTGGAGCGATTGCCAAACATTAGCGATCCCATTCGATGAATTTCACGAAAGATGGGTGCCAGGCATGGAAGATGACGACCTGTTCGTTGCCGTGTTCCCAGTATTAGATGATTTAGGTGTGGTTATCCCACCATATGAGTTAGATCAACGATTAGCGCCTAAGCAAAGCCATTAATCTCAATCGCTAAGCGAGAATGTCTATGAGCGAGCAAGAATCGGCTATACCGACACCTAAGGCTGACGCGGCCGTGAGTTCACGCTTACCCAAACGACTGATTGCCCTGCTGCTAGTGTATGTTGTTGCGTCCGTGAGTGGCTTAGTCGCTAAACAAGGCGTGTTATTTTGTCTACTGACACTTTTAATGGTGATTGCCATTATTGGTCGACAAAAGGCGGCGCTTATCATGCTGCGTGGCTACACAGTCGTGCAGCTTGGCTTGATTAGCATGCTGCCAGTGATCATGTACGATCCCGGCAATTTAGTGGTAGGCCCGACGACGGTGCATTTAGGTGAATGGCAGGGCAAACTGCCTGACTATGTGATTTTTATCGCGTTAATCATCTTGTCATTACTGCAAGTCTGGGTCGCTTTTGATAAAAAGGTAAAGGCGTGGTTTAAACCTAAGCTTAACCTGAACATCATGAGTTAAGTTCGTAGCATACTGAATTTTGCCCAACAAAAAGCCGTCATTGCGACGGCTTTTTTGCTCTCACTTCACACCTTAAAAGCGCTAAGTGAGCAGTCTTTATACAGAGAAACTGGCACCACAGCCACAGGTCGTGGTTGCGTTAGGATTTTTCACGAAGAAGCGAGAACCTTCGAGTCCTGAAGTGTAATCCACTTCACCACCGACTAAATATTGTAGGCTCATAGGATCGACAACCAAGAGAACGCCTTGTTTTTCTATCGTAAAATCGCCGTCATTGACCTTTTCATCAAAGGTAAAGCCATACTGAAATCCAGAACAACCACCACCAGTCACATAGACTCGTAGCTTAAGTGCAGGATTCTGCTCTTCTTCCAGCAAACCTTTCACCTTAGCGGCTGCCGCATCGGTAAATTGGATTGGCATTGCTGTATCAGCTTGATCAGTCATTACTACCTCTTACATCAGTTTTCTGGGGCAAATTATCCTTTACCTGACTGTTTTGTTCAAGTATTACCCGTGGTTCTTTTTCACCCTGTAATAACTCAGGGGCACTATAGACATGTTCTGTCTGCGAATTCTTGGTCCAGCGGCTCGAAGGCACCAGCACTTTGACTTTCACTTGCTGTAAACTAAAGCCAGCAGCAACAGTGACCTTGGTATCTATGACCTGAAAATAGCGAAAATCAAATTCCAACTTAGAACCCGTGAGTTTGTTCACACTCAAGCTAACGGATTTCCCCTCCTGCACACCAATTAATGTCAATTCGACTCGACCTTGAATCGCTTGCTTGCGCTTTTGCAGCTGAGTTAATACCAGTTTGAGATTGTACTCATCGGCTAAAACGCCCGGCGTCATTTCAAGTCCGTGGATGGCGACACCTTCGGCATTATCATCCGGTGTCATAATGCTACGGTAAAACGCCAGCTCATGTTCCAATTCTTTTTGCTTTTTCATCTGCTGGCCAAACATATCTTGCATTTGGGCGTTAGCCTCACGCTCGACGGACAGCTCTAGATTTCGGGTCGCTAGTAATTGGGTCTGTGTTTCTAATTCAGCACTCAAGCGTTGGGCTTTACTGCTGATGTGTTTAACCACGGGCTCATCACTGCTTAATAGCAGAAAACTTATCCAAGCACCAAAAAGAATAGAAACTAACACTAAAAGCGATAAATACACTGAAGATGGACGATACTTGAGATCCATCACTTGCAGCCGATCTAGCCAACGATGATAATTTGGCATTAGGTAACAGCCCCTTATATAAAATACAATCAACTCAAGAACGAGTTCGATACAATACAACTCAGGCCAATGCAGTGCAATTAACGATAAATAAAGTCGCTATTCAACATGCCATAGTCACAGCCAAAAAGTATTTAACTAATGAGCTACGTGACCATTTATCCCAAGCGAGGATCAGTGCACAACTGTGCATACTGGCACTGCTGTTTGCCATTTTCGCATCCTGCGTGATCTTACTATTTCGACTCTTGCTCGTTTGGGCCAATCATTACACCCAAATACAGGCGCTGGATTTTACGGGGAACGTCGCCGACTGGCGAGCCCTGTTACCACTTTTAGGCGCAATATTAATTTGGATTGTGGCTAAGCTAGGCTCCAAACGTTATAAGCGCATGGGAATAGCCTATGTGTTACATAGAGTTAAACTGCACTATGGTAAAATTCCGTTGCAATCTGCCGTAGGGCAATTTTTTCAAGCATTATTCGCCCTCGGCACCAATTTCTCCGTCGGCCGTGAAGGTCCAGCCATTCATCTGGGTGCTGTCAGTGCCAGCTTTCTCGCCGAAAAATTCAATCTTCCCGATAACAGTGTGCGCATTATGTGCGCCAGTGGCATTGCCGCAGGGATTGCCGCGACCTTTAACGCACCCTTGGCGGCAGTGATTTTTGTCCTCGAAGTAATTGTCCGTGAATATAAAGTCCATTACTTCTTCCCGATTATGCTCTCCGCGATTTGTGGCGCGGTTTCAAGCCAATTAGTGTTTGGTAATGTGCACGAATTTGACCGTATTCAAGTGATCCACATTCCCTTAGATCACTACCCTATTCTCGCCATCGGCGGCGTGGTACTAGGCTGCGCTGCGGCGTTGTTTAATTACTCACTCTTAAAAGTTACTGCGACGGGGCAAAACTGGCCACTGATTTACCGACTATTATTGGCGGGCAGCGTCACCACGCTAATCGGTCTCGTGTTGCCGCAAGCCCTTGGCACGGGCGATCTCGCCATTAGCGAAGCCATTAGTCAACATCCAAGCCTGTTGCTGTTAATCGCCCTATTATTTGCCAAAATCATTGCCACTATTGCAGCGATTGGCTTAGGTATTCCAGGTGGTTTGATTGGTCCACTCTATGGCATCGGCGCGCTGCTTGGCGCGATTTTGGCGCTGATCAGTGCCATCTTATTCCCGTCGATCGCTCCATATGTAGGGCTTTACACTGTGATCGGCATGACAGCCATGATGGGCGTGTGCTTAAGCGCGCCGCTGGCGGCGTTAGTCGCCCTGCTAGAAATGACCAATGATGCCAGTATTATCCTGCCGGCGATGTTTGTGACTATTCCCGCATTTTTGATTGCCTATCAAGGTTTTAAGACTAACTCTATTTTCTTTAAACAATTAGAAATCATGGGGCTAGGCTATAAAGTTGCGCCAGTAAATTTAGCGCTGCAGAAAAAAGGCGTGCGAGCCTTGATGGATAAACGCTTTGTTATCGTCAATAACAACGATGAATTGTTACTCGAAGTGCTTAAACGGGCCGAAGGTCGACCTGTGCTGGTTCGCAATGCCGATGGCGTTATCGAAATGCTCAGCCTTGAAATGCAATCCTACGATGACAGTACCACGCTATCGCGCCATCCCATGCAAGGCTTAAGCGACAGCACCACGCTCAATGAGGCCTATTTACTCTTGTCACCCAAGCGCAGCGGTGAGGTGTTTATCTATCAAGATACGCCAGATAACGTGGTCGGAGTGATCAGTTGGTCGAACCTGCAACAGGAAATTCGCTTAGGCCAAGCCTAACGTCAATTTAAAACCTGATATCAATTTAAAATCTGATAGTGATGCAAAACCTAGTATTGATGCCAAACCTTGATACCAAACCTAAGGCGGCAGATTAAAAGCTTTGGGCTTCATCGCAAAAATCTAACACAGTGGCAATGTGGCTATTTCGTTGCCCCTGTGCTTCTGCTACAATCGCGCCTCAGCCACCCTACATAACATCAGGGCAGATAAGCGCGATACCGCAGCTTAAAATGCCCCCTAGCAAATTGGAAAACAGGCTGATGAATCAGTTCGAAGGATCCCATATCCTCTCCGTAAACCAGTTAGATCTTGACTCAATCCAAACTATTTTTAATGTCGCTAGCCGCATGATGCCCTATGCACTTCGAGAGAAGCGCAATAATGTGCTCGATGGCGCCATTTTAGGTAACCTGTTTTTCGAACCCAGTACCCGTACCCGCGTAAGTTTTGGCTGTGCCTTTAACTTACTTGGCGGCCATGTGCGTGAAACCACAGGTATGGCTTCATCGTCTTTATCTAAGGGTGAATCCCTGTACGATACCGCGCGGGTGTTATCCACCTATTCTGATGTCATTGCCATGCGCCATCCTGACTCTTACTCGGTAAAAGAGTTTGCCGAAGGCAGCCGCGTCCCAGTGATCAACGGTGGCGATGGTTCGAACGAACATCCGACCCAAGCTCTACTCGATTTATACACTATCCAAAAAGAACTCAAATGTGCCGGTCGCGGTATCGATGGCATGCACATAGCAATGGTCGGCGACTTAAAATTTGGCCGAACCGTGCATTCACTATCACGCTTACTCTGCATGTATAAGAACATCAGTTTCACACTGATTTCACCTGCTGAATTAGCGATGCCTGATTATGTGATCTCCGACATTGAAAATGCTGGCCATAGCATCAAAATAACCGACCAGCTTGAAGGCCATTTAGATAAAGCAGATATTCTGTATCTCACTCGCATTCAGGAAGAACGCTTCCCTTCACAGGAAGAAGCGAATAAGTATCGCGGCAAGTTCCGCTTAAATCGCAGTATTTACACTCAGCATTGCAAATCTAACACTGTCATTATGCATCCGCTTCCAAGGGATTCACGCGCGCAAGCCAATGAGTTAGATAATGATTTGAACAGCCACCCTAATCTCGCCATCTTCAGACAGGCGGATAATGGGCTGTTAATTCGCATGGCTTTGTTTGCATTGACACTCGGCGTTGATCATCAACTCGAAAAATATGAGTGTCCGGTTAATTGGTATTCACGTAAAGCCGATCGCTAGTTGGCTACAGACTTTAAGGACTAAACATGACCCGTTCCGAAGCGCTATTTGAACAGGCTAAAAAAACCATCCCCGGCGGCGTTAACTCTCCGGTTCGTGCATTTAATGGTGTAGGCGGTTCGCCCCTGTTTATTGAAAAAGCAAACGGCGCTTATATTTACGATGCCGATGGCAAAGCTTATATCGACTATGTCGGTTCTTGGGGCCCGATGATCCTCGGCCACAATCACCCTAAAATCCGTGCAGCGGTATTAGCGGCAGTGGAAAATGGCTTGTCTTTTGGCGCACCAACAGAACTTGAAGTGCAAATGGCCGAGAAAGTCATCTCTATGGTGCCTTCTATCGAGCAAGTTCGTATGGTGAGTTCAGGTACAGAAGCCACTATGAGCGCCATTCGTTTAGCACGCGGTTTTACTAATCGTGACAAGATCTTAAAATTCGAAGGTTGTTACCACGGCCATGCGGATTGCCTGTTAGTTAAAGCAGGTTCTGGTGCTCTAACCTTAGGCCAACCTAGCTCACCCGGTATTCCAGAAGATTTCGCCAAGCACACCTTAACGGCTGTGTATAACGACTTAGATACTGTAAGAACCCTGTTCGAGCAGTATCCAACTGACATTTCTTGCATCATCATCGAGCCCGTTGCTGGCAACATGAACTGTATTCCACCTATCCCAGGTTTCCTTCAAGGTCTGCGTGATATTTGTGATGAGTTCGGCGCCTTAATGATCATCGACGAAGTGATGACAGGTTTTCGTGTATCACAAAGCGGCGCTCAAGGTTACTACGGCGTCACACCTGACTTGACCACGCTTGGTAAAGTGATTGGTGGCGGTATGCCAGTGGGTGCCTTCGGTGGCCGTAAAGATGTGATGCAGTTTATCGCGCCTACGGGTCCGGTTTACCAAGCGGGAACGTTATCTGGTAACCCAATTGCGATGTCAGCAGGTTTGGCGCAAATGGAAGCCCTGTGTGAAGAAGGTCTATACGAAGAGCTAAGCGCAAAAACCAAACGTATTGCAGAAGGTTTTAAAGCGGCAGCTGACAAGCACGGTATTCCAATGGCGATCAACTATGTTGGCGGCATGTTCGGTTTCTTCTTCACAGAACAAGCGGAAATCACCCGTTTTGACCAAGTGACCCAATGTAGTATTGAGCAGTTCCGCATTTTCTACCACGGTATGTTAGATGAAGGCGTGTACTTGGCACCGAGCGCCTATGAAGCCGGTTTCCTGTCTATGGCCCATGGCGAAGAAGAAATGCGCTTGACCTTAGAAGCGGCTGACCGCGTATTAGCGAGCATGAAAGCGGCAAGCTAAACCTAGATTTTAGGGTTGCTACACCTTAAAAATAACAAAGGGACGCAATAGCGTCCCTTTGTTTTTATTAAATTTAATTAGCTTTACTTAGATTCAGTTAGCTTTATTTAGCGTTAGTAGCTATCGGACTTTTTAGAACCTAAAGCCGATTTAAATATTATCGCCGCCACGACCAGCTGTATGGTCAAATTGATATGCTCAATGGCGAGCTCAGGCTGACTCATCACACCCAGCGCAAAAAGCTGCTTGCCCGAATACGTTAACCAAACCAGTGAGCCTAAAAGCAAAAGGCTCCGAATAACAAATGTCATTTACATCTACTCCAAAAACACAACATCCCGTGTTAACACAATATCCTGTGCCCAGATAAGAAAACAGCCACAAGATAGCGCTCACTTTGTATCCAGTCAAGATTTTGGCAAAGACATTTTTGTGACACGCGAATCAATTAAGCCATTAAGGTCAATAACAGGGGAAAGTGTGGAAAAACGACTCCACTTTGGCCTCAGCATTCATGGATCTCTTGCTGAACAAAAATTAATTGAAGGATCGACAAACTGACTGCTTAGACTTTAATCGTAGATCTCACTTTTAACGCGGTAATCAAATCAAACAATATAGTCAATCACACTAACAAAAATCAAAGTGCCGATATATAAAACCAGTTTATCGCTAAAATGCATGGGATCAACATCACAAAGCAGCAGTAAATTGAGTCACAGCTAACAGTTGCGTTCTTTAGCCCATTATGTTCTGATCCGCACGCGCTAACACGGCTAGCTTAATTCAGCCTTGATATGCTCAATCTTTAGGTTGACTCAAGTCGCCCTACGACATTAAAACAGCAGTTGGAATTGCAGTTATGTTAAATACCTTTCTCATCATACTGGCCGTGCTCGCATTGCTCAGTATTATTTTCGAAGAAGTGACCCACCTTAATAAAGCAAAAACCACCTTATTCTTTGGCTGTATCTCTTGGGTAGCGCTGTTTATGGCTGCTGGAGAACCGGCCAATGAGAAACTCGTTGCCCATCAACTCAATGAAAATTTGCTCGAAATTGCCACACTCTGGCTCTTTCTGATGTCGACCATGACCTTCGTCGCGTACTTGAACGCTAAAGGCATGATCCAAATCATGGTGCAAAAGCTGTTCCCGCAGAAAGTATCGGTGCGCATGTTGATGATCCAAGTTGCCCTGTTCGCACTCGTGCTCTCGGCATTTTGTGATAACGTCACCGCGACGTTAGTGTCATTAGGCTTATTAACCACCTTTAAACTCGACAAGCAAATGCGCCGCAGAATGGCAGTGTTGATTATCTTCGCAGTGAACTCAGGCGGTGTCGCTTTGATCACCGGCGATGTGACAACATTGATGATCTTCTTAGGCGGCCATGTGCATATGTCCGAACTGCTGATGTTGTTTATCCCATCGGCCGTGAGCGTGATTTTGTTGGCAACCCTGTTCTCACTCAAAGCCGAAGGCGTGGTGAGCACGACACCCATCAAACACACCTATCAAACCGTTGATGTCATGATTGCCCTCGTGTTCTTCTGCACGATTTTAATGACCATGTTACTGAACATATTGTTTGGTATCCCGCCAGTGCTGACCTTCCTAACGGGTCTGTCAATCATGTTCCTGATTGGCCATACCACACGTAGCGATAAAGAAGAAATCAAAATCCTTGAGTATATTCGCCAAGTTGAATACGACACCCTGTTGTTCTTCTTAGGTATTTTGCTGCTCGTGGGTATGCTTAAAGAAATCGGCACCTTAGACATGCTGACCGAAGCTTATACTATGTTTAATCCAAACATCTCTAACTTCGTCACAGGTATCGGCTCAGCCTTGATTGATAACGTGCCATTAACAGCGGCATTGTTAAAAGCAAGCCCTGTCCTGAATACTCCAGAATGGCTTGGCTTAACCTATAGCGTTGGCGTAGGTGGCTCACTGCTGATTATCGGTTCTGCATCGGGTATTGTGGCCATGAGTAAAGTGAAAGAACTGACGTTTGTGAGTTATTTAAAATACGTTCCAGCACTTTTCCTTTGCTACAGCGTCGGTTACGCACTGACCCTATTCTTAGCCTACAGACTGTTTGATTAAGTTGAGATTCATTAAGATCAAAAAAGGCGCCTAGGCGCCTTTTTCATTTCTACTCTTTAGCTGTGGCTTGCACAGATAACCGCTAGCATTACTCATCGTAAAGCCAGATTAAATTGCAGGCACTTTAAACTGGGTACCTTGAATATCTAACACTATGTCCCGTGGACGAATGGAGATAATCTTCAGCTTACCCGCAATCATATCCCCTTCCTGCAACTCTGCACCGTCCACATTCAGCCACCTTTGGGTCGGATCGCTGGAATAAACATGGGCGACAATATTAAATTCTGGCACTTGTAATTGCAGCCCAGCAGGTAGTTGACCGTATTTAGGGATATCATCTGCAGCCGTTTTAGGAATAGGATCTAATTTTGCTTCAGTGACATTCGTCTCCGCCGCATTGGTGTATTCCACATCCTTTAACGCACTTTGAAAGGAAGCAACTAACTTATCTTCATCGCGACTTTTGTTGGTTTCTAAACCGACATCTTCCGCCGCCGCACTCACTTGCTGACGCAGCGCCTCAAGACTCGCAAGACCCGACTCATTAGCATTAGCACCTAACATCATAGGTTGCTGTGTTTGCGTGTCTGTAGACATAGACGCAACTTCGCGACTTGCTGCGTCTACTTGGGCTGACGTCGACATATAGTCTCCGTAGCTGGAATCACTATTAATCGGATCGCTGTTGTTAGGAACACTATTTTTAGGAACACTGTAACTTTGAGCAGCATTGCTGTTCATATTCGCGCTAGAAGCCTGAGCCGAGTTTGCTACAGCCCCGCCCTGATATTGCGATGATGCAGTCAACTCGGGCAAAGTCTGTGCCCGAGGCAGCGCCACTTTTCCTGCGAGTCGAACACCTGTATTAGCACTGCCCTCAGATTGCGGCTGAGCAACCGATTCTGCCGAGGCAGTCTGAAGCTCACTTTTAGCCACTGTCGAAGCTGGTAATGAAGATGCAGTTAGTGGCAATACCTTTGCCACCGCCACATTGTTAGTTAAAGCATGTTCGGTTGAAATGTGTCGAGTTTGATCCCACACACTTAATCCCCAAGCGACGCCAATTCCGGCGGCGACTGCGACGACAAGTAAAGACAGCTTGCCTATCGGTACGCCTGATTTACGTGGCTGCGGGTAATTCGCCCTTGGCGTCATCACTGCATCGGGTAAAGGCGATTGTTGCTGTTGTTTATTGCGGGTCACGGCATCGAGTAAAATGGACATCAGCTGCGCGCCCCATTATCGGTTAAACGTGGACCTTGCTGACTCAAATACAAATTTAATCTCACTAATGTCTGATTTCCGGCAATACCATCGGCTTTTAAGCCATGCTGACTTTGGAAGCTTTTAAGATCATTTTCCAGTTGCACATCGAATTGATTGACCCTGCGAGTATTGCGATTATTCACATGGGCTAAGGCATTCTCTAACCATTGCAGTTGACCTGGACTCGATTTTTGACTGATATCCATCATAGGCAAATTAGGTGCTTGCCATAGGATTTCGAAGGTGCCACTAAAATGTTGATTAAACCATGCTCTATCAACCCAAAGTTGTTGTTCACCTAACTGCATCAGCAACTGCTCGCCATCTACCGCAATCACAGCGCCATAAAAATCCTGCAGGTTATCATCAACCAAATACACCACGGCTGGATAATTAAGCCGAGTCAGTGACATCCAGTTACCCTGCTGCTGATAACAAGCCAATCCTTGCTCAACCGCAGATTGGCAGGCGGTTAAACCTTTATACGGTACTTTGCCCCACACGCTAAACAAACCCGCAAAGGCAGTATCGATATCGCGACTCTGATTAATCGCATCATTAAGTAAGCGCTGATTGGGATCTGGAATTGACCCCTGACTGCTTTGCTGATCAACGGGTTGTACTAACTTGCTGATCTCTTCGGTCGCACTCAAAGCTTGAATGTTTGATGCAGCAACATTTGCTGACGCAGACTCTAGGCCCATACTAGACGCTAACGCAGTATTGACAGGCTTGTCGGTAAATAGCCAATAGGAAACACCAAAAGCGACAAATAACGCCGCAGCGGTCGCTGTCGGCCAAAGATACCTATTCTGAGTTGGCTCCTCTTCACCTAATACTTCAGCCGCAGCTTGCCGCACCATATGATGATCGATGGGCACCCGAGATTGCGCATAGCCCGCCATCAGCGAACGTTCACATAAGAGGTTAATTAATCGAGGGATGCCGCCACTGTACTTTTGTAACACCTTAACGGCTTTGCGAGTAAACAAAGGTTCAAATCGTCCCGCCACTTGCAAGCGATGCAATACATAAAGGGCGATTTCATCTTCATTTAGCGGTAATAAATGGTAGCGAGCAGTGATCCGCTGGGCTAACTGGCGCAACTCTTGGCGCTTCAATAACAGCTGTAATTCTGGCTGACCGATTAAAATGACCTGCAGTAACTTCTTGGTGTCCGTCTCAAGATTGGTCAGAAGGCGCAGTTGCTCCAATACCTCAGGGCGTAAATGCTGCGCTTCATCGATAATGAGCACGGTATTACGACCTTTGCTGTGATTGTCCAATAAAAAACGACTCAAGTGGTCGGTCAACTGCTTGAGTGTGGGATTGTCTCCGTAGGAAATCTTAAGTTCATCGCAAAGCGTGGCGAGCAACTCGAGCTCTGTTAGCGATGGATTAAGGATAAATGCGGTGTCGGTATTATCGGGCAATTGCCCAAGTAAACAGCGAGATACCGTCGTTTTACCCGTGCCAACTTCCCCTGTTAGCAACACAAAGCCGCCCGTTTCCCCTAACCCGTAGGTTAAATGGGCCAACGCCTCTCTGTGCCTATCACTCAAAAACAAATAATGGGGATTGGGTGCAATCGAAAAAGGGTTATCGCTGAGTCCGTAAAAGGCCTTGTACATACCACCAATCATCCTAATTTAAAAATAACGCCCCACGTTAAAGCGTCCCAATGTTATTGTCAAAATATCCGCAACATCAATGTGACACATAAGTGCGCAAATATCTCGCGACGACTTTATCCATCACCTTAATGGGCATGATAAGCTATGTTTATGACACATTAGCCGAATCTTGCCTGTGAAAATATATCTCGTCGGCGGTGCTGTGCGTGACAGCCTGCTCAATCTCCCTATCAAGGACAAAGATTACCTCGTCGTTGGTGCGACTCCAGAACAAATGTTGCAACTGGGATACCGCCAAGTCGGTAAAGATTTCCCAGTATTTCTGCATCCTAAAAACCAACAAGAATATGCGTTAGCCCGAACAGAACGAAAAATTGGACTGGGTTATGGTGGTTTTAGCTGCCATGCAAGTCCCGATGTGACTTTAGAGCAAGACTTGTTGCGCCGAGATCTGACCATCAATGCTATCGCCCAAGATGAAAAGGGCAACTTATACGATCCTTTTAATGGCATTGAGGATATTAACGCGCGCCTATTGCGCCATGTGTCGGATGCTTTCGTTGAAGATCCGCTTCGCGTATTGCGTGTCGCCCGCTTTGCCGCAAGGTTTCATGCCTTAGGATTTCACATTGCCGCAGAAACTCTGGCACTGATGCGCCAAATTAGCGCAAGCGATGAGCTTAACGCGTTAACAGCGGAGCGAGTTTGGCAAGAAGTCGATAAAAGCTTAGGCGGACCTCACCCCGAGGTCTTTTTTGAAGTACTGCACCAATGCGGCGCCCTTGAAGTACTCTTTCCTGAGATCTTTGCCTTATTTGGCGTTCCTCAACCAGAAAAATGGCATCCTGAAATTGATACCGGCGTGCATACTTTAATGGTGCTAGCCCAAGCCGCCCTTCTCACTGAGGATAAAAGCGTTCGTTTTGCCGCTCTCGCACATGATTTAGGCAAAGCCCTCAGTCCAAAAGAGCATTTACCTAAACATCACAGTCACGGCCAAAAGGGCTTGCCGCTGATAAAAGCGCTCTGCACCCGCTTACGAGTGCCGAACGAAACCCGCGATCTTGCGTTACTCGTCAGTGACCAACATCAGAACGTTCATCAGGCCTTCGAGCTTAGAGCCGAAACGATCGTAAAAATATTCGATAAAGCTGACTTTTGGCGTAAGCCAGAGCGCTTGACGCAGCTTATATTAGCCTGCATCGCCGATATGCGTGGTCGCACAGGATTTGAAAACAACCCCTACCCTCAGGGTGAATATTTAACTCAATGCTTCCTTGCCGCCAATAATGTCGATATTGCCGCCATTATTGCCGCAGGTTTTCAAGGCGCAGAGATAAAGCAGGCGTTAAATTTACGTCGGATTGAAGCGGTCAGTCAGTTTAAACAAAAAATGCAAACTAAACTGCCGACGGATGAACAGTAATTTGTAAAGGATTTGTAAGTGGCGCATCACTTTATAGTGAAAAATACCCTCCTTTACGATTAGAAATGTCGATATAACTTATAAAAAAAGCTTTTAAAAAAAATTTATATGCCTATAGTGGTTAAACACATTAATATTCGTAGCAAATTAAAATAGCTATGTCATAATTAGGCAGTTTCGCTTACAAAGTAACGAAACATTCAAATCCAACCTATTTTAAGGGATTTTTTACAATGAACAAAAAAGTACTGATGATTGCTGGTTTAGCAATGACTGCCCTACTAGGTGGTTGCGCGAACACTACTGCTCTGGAAGAAAGCGTTGCAACTCTGGGCAACAAAGTTGATCAATTGTCAGCTGATGTTGGTTCTCTGAAATCAGAGCAAAGCAAACTGTCTGCAGACGTTAAAGATGCAAAAGCAGCATCTATGGACGCACAAGCAGAAGCTAAACGCGCAAACGACCGTTTAGACAACGTTGCTTCTCGTTACAAGAAGTAATGAAAGGTAATTTAGCTTACTATTTAGTAAGTTAAGACAAAAGGCTTAAGAAAGATGAAAGCGTTAAGCACATCAATCTAAGCCTTTTTTTATGCCTGTCATTCAAGGTCTTGATACTCAAGATTGCCAATCCCGTAATACAAAAACGCAAAATTGACTTTAAATTTCCAAACGCATCTTTAAAGGCTATTCCCCAATCCCCTTAAAAAGTTAACTTTTGTATGCGCCTGTATAAACGGATCCCATTCGTCTTTTAATTAAAACCTTTGTTATTAATCTAAGCTTCTCATTTAAACTTTTAAGTATTCTTAAAAGTCAGTCTCGTTTATCTTAAAAATGGTTTTTTATAAAAAAATAATATTTCTCTTTTAAAGAAAAGCTATTGACAAAAATCGAGGCTACATGGGAAACAAAGGCAATAAGAAGGTTGTATTTGTCACAGAACAAATAGGCCTAAAGTTAAAAATAATAACAGCTTCGGCCCATCCAACATAAAAACAACATAAAAACGTCAAACAGAATCATAGACTTGAGTAATATAGCCTTTTAAAGCATCTAAAAACCATCGAACTAAGTCTATGAATTGGCTTAAAATTAACCGCATCAACTGCAGGTTTTAACCTATAGCGATTCAACCACGCGTTTATGTGCTGAGACTAATACATAGTCAATTTCCAACGACTCAAAATGATTAGCTTGAATATCGTGTTTCATCTTGTCAGTTGCACGCCACGCATAAGGCGCCATATCCAATAGCGTTAATGCCTGCTCACCGGTAACAGATAAGGTGAAGCTCAGTGCCTGAGTGTCTTTTACCGATAATGCAGAGGGCAAATTCACTTTGAAAGGTTTTTCAGCCAAGTCAGGATAAATATATTCCCTGAGTTGCCATAGGTGTCGTGGCCCAGGCATAACCAGTAACATGGTCCCATCGTCTTTCAACATCCTAACAGACTCTTTTCCCTTTAACGGCCGATCAATAACAGTAATAAAATCCACACAATTATCGATAAAGGGTAATTTTTTAGAAGAGCTTAAACACAAGATCCCAGGAGTCTGCGCCTTCGCTGCAGCAAAAATAGCATTTTCTGCGTCCGCTACGCCCACGTACTGGACGTTTAGCGGATTTTCGACCTCAGCCAGCTTGGAAGCTAAAGCACGCAAGAAGAAGCCCTCAGCGCATTCATAATCCAATAAACAAGCATCAGGCGTAATAGATCCAGTGATTATCTCAGCCAGTTTATCGATCAAAGGTGAAAAGATGCCTGATTCGAGCAGAAAACGCTTAGCTCTAACTTGCTCGCGCGAATCACCAGTTGGCTTTTGGCGTTGTGGTTTAGTAAAAACCCAATAGCCTTGCTCATTCCGATCGAAGTGATGCTTATTGACACAATAAAAACCTTGGGAGGCTTTGTGTTGTTTTAACGCAAGTCCGCAGGTTGGACACTGATATTCGAGACCCATATAAAGCTCCAAAAATAAGTTAAGCTTCAGAAAATGAGGAAGCTCCAAAAACAAAAATCGGGTACATGACCCGATTCTATGATTTATTATCTCACTATGATGACCAAACTCGCGTGGCTAGAAGAAGATAAATCCACACAAGACTGCACCTAGTGCTAAACGATAGATCACAAACGGTGTCATTCCCATGCGGCTGATGATTTTTAAGAAGTAATGAATACAGGCATAAGCTGCAACAAACGAAATCATAGTTCCTAGGATTAACGCTTGATAATCAATCGGAAGCTCACTTTTCGCCAGGTCTTTACCCACTAAAATCGCCGCGCCTAAACTCACAGGAACTGACATTAAGAATGAAAAGCGGGCCGCTGCATCACGACTTAAGCCTAACATTAGCGCCGCTGTCATAGTGGCACCAGAGCGCGAAGTCCCTGGGATCAAGGCCAATGCCTGCGCGAAACCAATTAACAAGGCTTTACGCCAGCCCGTCTGATAAACCGTTAAATCGCGGCGCGACATCTTATCGGCCCACCACAACAATAAACCAAATACGACGGTAGTAACCGCGATGACCTCAGCATTACGTAGGTGAGTCGCGATAAAATCCTTTGCCAGAAAACCAAAAAACACCGCTGGCAAGGTCGCCAGAATAATCCACCACGCCAGCTTGCTGTCTTCGGATTGTTGACCTCTGAAAATGCTCGCAATCCAAGCATTAAACATAGTCCATAACTCGTGTCTGAAATAAATTACCACAGCAAATAACGAACCGGTATTCACCGCCACATCGAAGGATAAACCTTGATCTTCCCAGCCTAAAAGCTGTGCGGGTAAAATTAAGTGGGCAGAACTAGAAATAGGTAAAAACTCGGTTAGCCCTTGAATAAGCGCTAAAATAATGACCTGAAACGTATCCATGACAATCCTATCAATAAATTAAAACGTCAGCCCTGGGGGCCATTCAAACGTCACAGGCCAAAGTCGCTGTGAATCTTTGTCATACTCTTGCCACAAACTTGCATAGCTTTTATCTACCACGGGATGAATCAATTCCGGCGCTAACTCGGCTAATGGCCATAACACAAAGGCATTATTGACTATCTCAGCACGGGGCAGCACAACAGGTGTTTGGCATACCACATGGTCATAAAGCAGCAGGTCCAAATCTAAGGTTCTTGGGCTAAATTTCTTTGCCCCGGCAAGCCGGCCGTGATTCTGCTCGATTTGCTTAAACTGTGCAACTACCGCCGCTATATTAAGATCCGTTTCAGCGCTAGCAACCATATTCAAAAAATTAGTGCCACTGAAACCTACCGCTTCACTTTCATACATAGAAGAGAGGCGCAGCGGCCCGAAACACGCTCGCAGCGATGTTAATCCTGCTTGCAGATGCTGTTCAGGCTCGATATTGCTACCCAGACTGATATAAATACGTGCCATGCTAATGTCCGATTTATCTGAAGATAAACACTATTTCTCAATCAACAGCGCAGTTGATCAAGTACTCATCTAACGTGAACGTTCAATCTCGACGCCAACCGAAGCTGCAGTCGCTACCGCGCCTGGCTTCATCACGACAACTTTCACCCAAGTCACGTTAAATTCTTGAAGTAGGCAATCGGCCACTCGCTCGGCAACCGTTTCGATTAACTCGATTGGATGCTCAGTAACAAGTTGGGTTAATCGATTGGAAACTGTCTCATAGCACAGCGCATATTGATAATCATCCGTCGCTGCGGCAGGTTTGTTATCCCACGCCATGTCTAAGTCTAATAACAGGCTCTGATGGATTTTCTTTTCCCACTCATAGACACCAATCACAGTATCAATGCGCAATTGCCGTATAAGTACCTTATCCATGCTTTCTCCAACTAACTGACTACTATGAGGTCTGATAAGCTAAAAGCGATCCTAGCTGTATAATCCGCAATCTTCTGACAGATAACTAATTTACTTTCTACTCGAGCCAATCCACAGTAGGATAACGCCCTAAAAGGATTTGCTCATTCAGAAAATATCTCAGCCCTAACTAGGCGAGTTATCGCACAAACCTAAAGCGGGATTGGCAACTGAGTCAGCTTTTTAAATTGTTGCGCGATAATACCTTAAGACGCGTAAGGAAACCAATGTGAGTCCATTAACACAGACACTTTTGATGATTTTGGCCGCCTATTTGGCGGGTTCAATCTCAAGTGCCGTGCTGGTTTGTAGGATGAGAGGTCTACCCGATCCAAGATTGCAAGGTTCAGGCAATCCAGGAGCCACCAATGTACTAAGAATTGGCGGCGCGAGTTCGGCTGCCATGGTGCTCTTTTTTGACATGCTGAAAGGTGCAGTGCCTTCTTATTTAGCTTATCTCATGGGCATAGATGCAGTGTCACTCGGGCTCATCGCCATCGCCGCCTGTCTTGGACATATTTATCCGGTATTTTTTGGATTCAAAGGTGGCAAAGGCGTTGCTACTGCCTTTGGTGCTATGGCCCCCATTGGTGATGATTTAGCGATTTGCCTAATGGCATCTTGGGTCGTCCTATTGTTAATTAGCCGCTACTCGTCCCTTGCCGCCATTCTTACCGCTTTACTGGCGCCCCTTTATACTTGGTGGCTAGACGACAGATTCACCATTCCCGTTGCCATGTTGTCGACACTTATCATCATTCGCCATAAAGACAATATTCAGCGCTTACTCAAGGGTGAAGAATCTAAAGTGTCACGCAAGAAGCGTCCAAAAAAATCTTGAGATCACATTACGCCCAATAAAATTACCCCAATAAAAAACTGCGCTAAAAGCGCAGTTTTTTATTTCAGCATTAATACATCGGCATCAAAGGCGTGTTATGCCACAGGTGGCAAGGTATCTAACGGCCAGCGAGGTTGACCTTTTACCGCTAAATCTTCGTATTGTCCCGCCTTTAAACGCTGTAATCCCGCAAAGGCAATCATGGCGCCGTTATCGGTACAAAACTCACCGCGGGGATAAAACACTTGTCCACCTAGCGAGTTCATCATTTCAGCTAAGGTTTCCCTCAAACGCGTATTCGCACTCACGCCACCGGCGATCACTAAGCGGTTATAGCCAGTTTGCTTCAGCGCACGGCGACATTTAATCGCTAGCGTATCAACCACGGCTTCTTCAAAGGCGCGGGCAATATTGGCACGAGTTTGTTCATCGTCAGGTTCAGCGGCAATGGTATTGGCGGTAAAGGTTTTTAAGCCCGAAAAGCTAAAATCGAGTCCGGGTCTGTCGGTCATAGGACGCGGGAACTTATAGCCTGCGGGTAAGCCTTTAGCGGCCAGTTTCGCTAAGCGCGGACCGCCGGGATAATCCAGCCCCATCAACTTGGCAGTTTTATCGAATGCTTCACCCGCGGCATCGTCAACCGACTCACCTAACACTTCATAGCGGCCAATCCCATCGACTTTAACCAACATAGAATGGCCACCAGAAACTAATAAGGCCACAAAGGGGAACTCAGGTGCGTCATCTTCGAGCATAGGCGCCAGCAGGTGCCCTTCCATATGGTGCACACCGATTGCAGGCTTGTCCCAAGCAAAAGCCAGTGAACGCCCCACACAGGCGCCGACAAGCAAAGCACCAATTAAACCTGGGCCCTTGGTATAGGCAATCCCGTCGAGATCAGCCATTTCAGTATTCGCATCTTTCAGCGCTTGACGAATAAGCGGCACAATTTTGCGTACATGGTCACGCGACGCCAACTCAGGCACCACACCACCATAGTCAGCATGCAACTTAACCTGACTGTATAAAGTGTGCGATAATAAGCCCAGTTCATCGTCATAGACGGCGATACCTGTCTCGTCACAAGATGTTTCAATACCTAGAACCCGCATGGTGTCTCATCAATTGCTAACAAAAGGGCGCTAATTCTACCTGCAAGCGCTCGATTACTCCAGTCGCACAGGCCATATTGAGTCCACTATAGGACTGAGCTCAGTTTTAGGGCTTTACAAGCCTAGGTGTCTCGGTATAAAATTCCGCACCATTTTAAATAGACTTGGTTCGAGTAATTGAACCAGAACAACCTACACCTAAGGGGTGATGGCGTATGCCAATTATTAAAGTACGTGAAAACGAACCATTCGACGTAGCTCTGCGTCGTTTCAAGCGCTCTTGTGAAAAAGCTGGTATTTTAGCCGACGTGCGTGCTCGTGAATTCTACGAGAAGCCAACTACTGCACGTAAGCGCGCAAAAGCAGCTGCAGTTAAACGTTTAGCTAAGAAGCTTTCTCGCGAAAACGCACGTCGCGTACGTTTATATTAATCTCATATGAGCCTAATTGATCAGCTAAAAGACCACATGAAGCAGGCCATGATCGCCAAAGAGAAGGCGCGCTTGAGCACTATTCGTATGGCATTAGCCGCCATCAAGCAGATTGAAGTGGATACCCGCGAATCTCTGACTGATGAACAGGTTATAGCGGTCTTAACCAAAATGGTGAAACAACGTCGTGACTCGATTGCTCAATTTGAAGCAGCGGGTCGTAACGAGTTGGCCGACGTGGAAGCAGCAGAGATTCAAGTTATTGAAGCTTTCCTGCCTACCCCTCTTACAGAGGCGGAAGTCGCGGCGCTCATCGATGCAACTATTGTAGAAGTAGGTGCATCCGCCATGGCGGATATGGGCAAAGTAATGGGAGCATTGAAATCTAAAGTGCAAGGACGTGCAGACATGGGCGCTATCGGCGCTATGATCCGTGCTAAATTGCAATAATTAGCGTTTCACTGTATGAACAAGCCGCGCCTATGCGCGGCTTGTTTGTTTAAATTCGCGCAAGGCGGGATTTTAAGCACTCAATGGCAATACCTCGTGATTTTATCAATGAGCTAATCGCTCGCACTGACATAGTCGAACTTATCGATCGTAAGGTGCCCTTGAAAAAGGCGGGTAAGAACTACTCGGCCTGTTGTCCTTTTCATAGCGAAAAATCACCTTCGTTTACCGTCAGCCGTGATAAACAGTTCTATCATTGCTTTGGCTGCGGTGCTCACGGCAACGCCATCGATTTTGTGATGGAGTATGACCGACTCGATTTTATTGATGCCATTGAAGATTTGGCGGGCCAGCTTGGATTAGAGGTTCCCAGAGAACAAGGCACAGGCAAGCGACATGATGACGGTTTAAGTCGTGACTTATACCAACTCATGGAAGAAGCGAGCCTTTACTTTCAAAACCAACTTAGACAACACCAAGATAAACAAAAAGTTATCGATTATCTTGCCTATCGCGGTTTATCCGATGATGTAGTCGAACATTTTGGTATTGGCTTTGCGCCAGACGGTTGGGACGGCTTATTGGGCCGCTATCGTCAGAATCAAGATGCGCAGGATAAGTTACTGACTGCGGGTATGTTAATTAGCAACGACAGTGGGAAACGTTACGACAGATTTCGTGACCGCCTCATGTTTCCTATCCGCGACAGACGCGGACGAGTCATTGGTTTTGGTGGCAGAGTTTTAGGTGATGGCACACCCAAATACTTGAATTCTCCAGAAACGCCCATATTTCATAAGGGCAATGAGCTTTATGGTCTCTATGAACTAAAGCAACGCTATCGCGATCCTGACAAAGTACTGATCGTTGAAGGCTATATGGATGTGGTGGCGTTGGCGCAATTTGGTGTCGATTATGCTGTCGCATCATTAGGCACCTCGACCACGGCGGAGCAATTTCAGCTTTTGCTGCGCAGCGCTAATGAAGTGATTTGCTGTTACGACGGCGACAGAGCGGGTACTGAAGCGGCTTGGCGTGCCTTAGAAACGGCATTGCCATTATTAAAACCAGGCGATCAAGTGCGATTTATGTTCCTGCCTCAGGCCGAAGATCCTGATTCTATGGTACGTAAGATTGGTAAAGATACATTTGAAACCTTAATGGTTTCAGCCATTGCACTACCCGAGTTTCTGTTTGATACGTTAGCGACAAAATACGGTACAGATAAAGGCAACTTAGCGAAACAAGCTTTTATCTTAATTGAAAAAATTCAAGACACTGTGCTGCAAAATTTACTACTTGAGAACTTAGCTCACAAGTTAGGAATGAACAGCTCAGAAGATATGAAAAAGAAGCTAGGCTTTAGCGTGAAACAAGCTAAACCAATGGCAAATAAAGGATTAAAAGGACGCGGTACACCATTGCGACTCGCCATCGCACTGCTAGTACAACATCCTAAACTGGGTATGGGCTTACCCCCACAACCCGCACTCGCCCACTTGCAGATGCCAGGCATAGAATTGCTGCCACTGTTATTGGAGATGACTCGAGAGCAAACGTTAAACAGCGCACAACTACTTGAACAATTCAGAGAGCACCCTTACAGCGGCACTCTCCATAAATTGGCCCAATGGGACCATCAAGTGGCGGATGAAAACTTGCTCGAAAAGTTTAAACAAACCCTGGTTTGGTTGAACAATCAATATATTGAACAACGATATCAGGAATTGAGTCTAAAACAGACTCATACTAAAGAAGAGAAGATGCAGCTCTCGAAGCTGATCTCAGTCATGAAAGGGTTAAACTGAGGCAAAAATGTCCTCATTCACTGTCCCAGTGACTAGCACAGACATGTGCACACGGCTATAATTGACGATTTGCGCGGCACTTAGCTCATGCTAAGTGTCCGTCGTTGTAACAGTTTCCCAACTTGGATGATATCTATGGATCATACTCCGCAGTCGCAACTTAAGCTGTTGCTTGCCAAAGGTAAAGAGCAAGGTTACTTAACCTATGCAGAAGTGAACGATCACTTACCTGCAGACATGGTCGATTCTGACCAGATCGAAGATATTATCCAGATGATAAATGACATGGGTATCCGGGTGTTCGAAGAAGCCCCTGATGCCGATGACATGATGATGTCGGAAGACAACACAGACGAAGATGCCGCTGAAGAAGCCGCTGCCGCACTGGCAACAGTAGAAAGCGAACTTGGCCGCACAACCGATCCCGTGCGCATGTACATGCGTGAAATGGGTACCGTTGAGCTTCTGACCCGCGAAGGCGAAATTGTTATCGCCAAACGCATAGAAGAAGGCATCAACACAGTTCAAAGTTCAGTCGCCGAATACCCACAAGCGATCGCTATGATCCTTGAGCAATTCGACCAATTTGAAGCCGACGAACTGCGCTTATCTGATATTATCTCTGGATTTGTTAACCCGGACGAAGACGTTGCACCGACCGCCACTCACATCGGCTCAGAATTATCTGAAGAAGAGCTGGAAGATGAAGATGACGAAGAAGATGACGACGACACTGAAGATGAAGAAGAAGGCAACAAAGGGCCTGATCCTGAAGAAGCACGCGAAAGATTCGGTCAACTGAGAACAGCCTACGAAAGTGCACTGAAAATTATCGAAGCTAAGGGCCGTGAACACCCTGAATCGGTAAAAGCGCTATTCGAAATCGGTGAAATCTTCAAAGAATTCCGCTTAGTACCTAAACAGTTTGACCGTTTAGTGAAAAGCATGCGCACTATGATGGATCGCGTGCGTGTTCAAGAGCGTTTAGTGTTAAAACTGTGCGTTGAACAAGCCAAAATGCCGAAGAAAAACTTCGTCAAACTCTTCACTGGCAACGAAACTAACCTCGATTGGTTCAACACTGAGAAAGCCTCAACTAAACCTTATGCCGAAGGCCTAAGAATGGTTGAAGACGACGTGATCCGTTGTCGCACCAAGCTTGCTGCAGTTGAAGAAGAAACCGGCTTAGCAATTTCTGCCATAAAAGACATCAACCGTCGTATGTCAATCGGTGAAGCTAAAGCGCGCCGTGCGAAGAAAGAAATGGTTGAAGCCAACTTACGTCTGGTAATTTCTATCGCGAAGAAATACACCAACCGTGGTCTGCAATTCTTGGACTTAATCCAAGAAGGTAACATTGGCTTGATGAAAGCCGTGGATAAATTCGAATACCGTCGTGGCTACAAGTTCTCGACCTATGCTACTTGGTGGATCCGTCAGGCGATTACTCGTTCTATTGCTGACCAAGCGCGTACGATCCGTATTCCAGTACACATGATCGAAACGATCAATAAGCTGAACCGTATCTCTCGCCAAATGCTACAGGAAATGGGCCGTGAGCCTTCACCTGAAGAACTGGCTGAGCGTATGATGATGCCGGAAGATAAGATCCGTAAGGTACTGAAAATCGCTAAAGAACCTATCTCCATGGAAACCCCAATCGGTGACGATGAAGATTCGCATTTAGGTGATTTTATTGAGGATACGACCCTCGAACTACCACTGGATTCAGCGACCAGCGAAAGCTTGAAAAACGCCACTCACGAAGTGTTAGCAGGTCTAACCGCCCGTGAAGCGAAAGTACTGCGTATGCGTTTTGGTATCGATATGAACACTGACCACACACTTGAAGAAGTGGGTAAGCAGTTCGACGTGACCCGTGAACGTATTCGTCAGATTGAAGCTAAGGCACTGCGCAAACTGCGCCACCCTTCACGCTCAGAAATCTTAAAATCATTCCTAGATGAATAGGCCGTTATAAGCCTAAAGTCAGCTAAGTAAGATTTGAAGCCCTGCCTATGCAGGGCTTTTTATTGCCTCTCCGGCGGCAATGTCCGCATAAGCACGCCATGAAAGCATTAAATTTAGCCGACGATGGCATTTAAGTTGATTAACAGATAACCAATTGAATCAGTTGCGTGAATTTCCAGCCAAAACACGGGTGACAAGCGTTAGTAAGCTTAGTATACTTCCTCCCGCTTCAGGTAATGACGATTACCTTAAGTCGGCCCCTTAGCTCAGTTGGTTAGAGCACACGACTCATAATCGTTAGGTCCACGGTTCAAGTCCGTGAGGGGCCACCAATTTTGATAAGGCGTAGCAGGTTAGTAACCGCTACGCCTTTTTCATATCTAAGCATTACATGTAAAGTAATGTTCTAAGCCACAACAGTGCTTCTCTTGTATATCTAGAGAAACTTTTTAGCCCTAAGTTTATAAGAGCTTTCAGAAAAAGCATCACAAAGGAAATATGATGAAAAAACTTGGTTTACTTCTAACATCAGTGGCAATGCTAACTATTTCAGGCTGTACTGTACGAGTTGCAGATCTGACTGTTGGAAGTACTAAAAACTTCGATTTAAATTCAGGTAATCTCGTTAAGGGCGCACGTGTAACGGGTGAAGACTCATACCCTGTTTTTATTTTCCCTTTTGGAATACCGAATGTTAAAACAGCTATGGATAAAGCTATCGAGACTGAAACATGTGCTGTTGGCCTTACAGATCTTGTCGTTACTCAACTTAACCACTCATTCCTTATTGGTTCTATTGGTATGAGAGTTGAGGGTGACCTTATCATTGATAAGAACAAAGCTGGTTGCGAGAATAAAGGCGTCTAACAACGACTTTAAGTATTTGTAACTATCTTAAATTATAGTTTTTTATAGTACTTATAATAAAAATAGGCCCTTTGATCAGTGCTTAACCAACAACACAATCAAAGAGCCTATTTAAAATCAATGCGCTAATTCAGTAAACCTCTGCGTGCTAGGTTTTTAACTTACCTAACTGCTCATGCTGCTGCTTCACTAAGTTTGCTAAAACTACACTGCTTTGCTGTGCTTCACCCGCAAGACGTGCAAGCTCAGAAGCAGAGTCAGAAATCCCTGTGATATTGCGATTAACCTCTTCAGTCACCGCACTCTGCTCTTCTGCGGCGGCGGCAATATGGGTCACTTGGCCCGAAATTTCCCCAATCTGACTCACCATTGAATTCAATGAGTTTAACGCTTGCTCAGTTTGAGATACGGCCATTTGTGCCCGCTCAGCGCCTTTATCTATGATGCCAGAAGCGCTTTGGACCTCTTTTTGCAGTGCGTCGATCAGGGTACTAATGTCGTTCGTCGAGCTCTGAGTCTTAGATGCTAGCGCGCGGACTTCGTCAGCAACCACAGCAAAGCCTCGTCCCTGCTCACCCGCCCTTGCAGCTTCAATCGCCGCATTGAGTGCCAACAGGTTAGTCTGTGCGGCAATGGAGCTTATCACCTCAAGGATACGACTGATGTTCATACTGCTTTCAGCCACTTTACTCACCGCCAGCTTAGCCTCCATAGACTCCTGAGACATAGTCGCGACAAAACCCATTGCCTTAGTCAGGCTCTCTTCGCTATGACGAATATTGCGCGACATAGCTTCAGTTTCAGCCGCAGTTTGCTCAGACGCCTTAGCAACTTCAAGTGCAGTAGCACTCATTTGGTTCACAGCCGTTACCACACTCTCAATTTCACCGTACTGACGATTCACACTGTCACGGGTGAGCTGCGCAATTTTCGCCGAGGCTTGGCTTTCCTCCTGAGAGCGGCTCGCAAGCGTTTTCAGTTCGGCAATCAAATTTTTAAGTTTATAAATAAAGGAATTGAAACCTTTCGCTAGCGCAATCAATTCAGCATGGGAATCAACCTCAATCGATTGCGTTAAATCGCCATCGGCACTCGCAAGGTGCTCTACCCGGCCTTGGATCATTCTCAATGGTGAGATAATGCTACGGATCACTAAGCTAATGGTAATCACAGCGGCAATCGATACCACAATACCCACGATCAGCAGCAAACTTCCTAAGGAAGTCGCCATCTCATCCATATCATTATTTAGCTCAATCGAGCTCTTATACGCCTGTGCAGTCGGCACTTGGATAACCAAGGACCACTCGGCATTCGCTAGCGGGATCTTAATGGGATAGGCAACAATAATTTCATCATCGTTAACCATGTAGCCGGAATTCTTGTGCAGAGAGATGATTTGCGAAGCGAGAGTAGGATTTATCGACTCAGCTAATGGACGCGCCTTTTTACTGTAATGACTGGCCGCGACCACTAAACCGCGGGTGCTCAGCAAAGTGACTTTCGCTTGTCCATCGTAGAGGCTTTTGGATAACTTATCGATAAGGGTTTGAAACACTGGCAAGTTTACATCTACACCGACTATACCGATAAATTGCTTATGTTTAAGCACGGGCACAGTCAACGAGGTCATTAATGCCTTGTTACCTGGGGTGATCTCGTATAAATACGGCTCCATCAAACAAGGTTTTAAGGTTTCTTTACCACATAAATACCATTCAGCATCACGGATCCCAAACTCATTTAAGCTAGTGAGGTACTTTTCTGCCGAATCTTCAACTTGGTTATGCTCCACAGTGCCATCGTCGTTACGGGTGTAATAGACCTCTAGAGCGCCAGATGTCGCCACACTGTGACTGACATTCACATTCAAAAACTCACTGTCGAGCCCATCATAACCATTAGGTTCGAACTGGGCATACATGGAAGAGACTTGCGCATTCTTCTTCAGCACTGCCGCCACTGCGAGTTCTAAGCGGTCACGTTTTAAGGGTAATTCCTCGGCAGTACTTTCAAGCATACCCGCAAAAGAGAAAGGAATTCGGTAGGCTTCATTGATAAATCCGGCGACCATTTCACCATATTCACCGGCGCGGGCTTCGAGTTTATCCCGCGTTTCCGTTTGTAGGGTATTTTGAACTTGATCCGACAATTGTGCGTTTTGAGCCGACAGCGTCCACCATAAACTGATAGATAAAATAGCCACTATCGATAAAAATAATGCTGATGTAATCCACAACAACTTAGTACTGATGGACAAATGCTTCATCTAGTAAACTCCCAAGAGAACGACAATAGCGTAATTATTATGATCTAATTCATTTTTATACTTTCTACCCAGCATTAAAAATAGCACTTAGCGTAAGAATTACCAGCACTTAAGATAAAGATTTGATAATGAAATGTAAAACTTTAGAATGACAAAATCAAAAAAAAGGCCAAATTCAAATAAATGAATTCGGCCTTAAATATCAAACACTATTTCAAATTAAGGTTAAAGTTAGCGTCCCCACAACCAAGCGGCACCACGTACGCCCGATGAAGCGCCATAACAGTTTTTAACAACCGGAGTGTGACACTCACGGCCAACCACATATCGCGGTAAAACTTTTGGCAATTCAGTGTAAATGGCATCGATGTTGGACACTCCGCCGCCAAGGACGATAACATCTGGATCCATCATATTGATCACATGGGCCAATGAGCGGGCTAAACGATCAATAAAGCGATCAAAAGCTTGAGTCGCCAGCGGATCGCCTGCTTGCATCATTTGGGCGATTTCAATACCGCTGTCAGCAACGCCACCTGCGGCGCGAAAATCGCGTACAAAACCCGTCCCTGAGATAAACGTCTCGATACAGTCTCTGTTACCACAAAAACACGTCGTGGTATTAAATTCATCGGCTTTCATCCAAGGTAAAGGATTATGACCCCACTCACCGCCGATGCCATTACCACCATCATGCACTTGGCCTTTGATGGCGATACCTGCACCACATCCAGTACCAATAATGGCGCCAAAGACCACTGACTTGCCAGCAGCTGCGCCATCGACCGCTTCTGATACGGCAAAACAGTTAGCATCATTAGCGATTTTCACCTTACGGTTTAATCGAGCGCCTAGATCCACATCGAGGGGATGGCCATTGATCCACGTTGAATTGGCATTTTTAACTAGGCCAGTAAAAGGGGAAATCACCCCAGGAATACCTATGCCTATTGTGGCGGTTTGTTGCAGACTCTCTTCGACTTCTGTCACGAGTGCGACTAATGCATCGACTGTCGCAACATATTCTCTTGGCGTTGGGATGCGTTTACGAAACACTTCTTTACCATCGTCATCCAATGCGACTAACTCGATTTTTGTGCCGCCAAGATCGATACCAATTCGTAACATCAACTTACTCCATCTCAATATATTTAACGCAAAGCGGCTCATTAACAGCTTGATACATTCCTGTAAATGTAGGGACTCTACGGAAGTAAAAAATCTTAATTTTAAAGTTATCTAAATTAGGATAGCCAAACGCACTATTCCCTCTGCTCTAACATCAATCAACCTCAATATAATCAAAAATAGGTTAGTTGATAAATACTTACCATTATCAGTTTATCTATTCACACAGCAACTGATGGAAAGGTTAAAACTCAAAATGATCATGCTAACGTGACGAGCTGCCGCTAAAAACGAGCCATATATCATTATCTTCTCACAAAATTACGGTTTAAATTGTTGCCAATTCTGCATTCTCTGTTTCACATTAGCGGACTGTCGCATGAGTTAAATTCAGGTCTTTCAACTGGCAATGTTAAGTCGCTTTCTTAAAATGCCTTGTTAAGTTTATCACTCGAACGTATTGAGTTGATAAGATAATAACTATGTCTGAAAAAATTAAACCCTCAGTCCGCTAACTCAGCGATACATAAAGTGTTATCTCACTGTTACTGACGCTGACGACTTTAGGTTTAGCTGGATTTATTGACGTCCCCAAAATCGTTGTTAACACCGCCCAAAGCCTTAAACACACATTAAAATTCATCAATTCATTTGTAACAAAGTCTGTTTTGCCAGTCTCTGCCATTGGTTTGCTTGGGTTATCGCCTTATACTTTTGAGCTCAAATATTAAAACAACAATGTTGGAAGCAAGCGATATGACTATTGGGACTGCTCCGGTAAGTAAAACACATTCATTTATGACAGTGTCTCTTATCGAATTATGGGAACGCTTTGGTTATTACGGCATGCAAGCGCTGATTGTGTACTTTATGGTGCAGCGCCTTGGCTTTGATGACTCACGTGCAAACTTAGTATGGAGTGCCTGTGCGGCGCTCATTTATGTATCACCGGCGATTGGTGGTTGGGTTGGGGATAAGATCCTCGGCACTAAACGCACTATGCTGCTCGGCGCGGGGATTTTGTCTCTGGGTTATGCGCTGATGGCCGTACCCACTGAAAATACGTGGTTTATGTTTTCAGCGCTCGGCGTGATTGTGGTCGGTAACGGCCTGTTCAAACCCAATGCCGGTAACTTAGTTCGTAAAATTTACGAAGGTGACGATTCTAAAATCGACAGTGCGTTTACCATCTATTATATGGCGGTCAACGTTGGCTCGACCTTCTCTATGTTGCTGACGCCTTGGATTAAAGATTATGTCAACGCCCAGTATGGCAACGAGTTTGGCTGGCATGCCGCCTTTGCCGTGTGTTGTGTCGGCATATTGGTGGGGTTAGGCAACTATGCACTTATGCGTAAGAGTTTAGTCCATTACGGTTCTGAGCCAGATACTCGCCCAGTGAACAAGAAAAGCCTCGCGATAGTATTAGCTCTAGCCGCGTTGTCAGTAGTCGCTTCGGCCATTATTCTTGAATACGAAGCGGTTGCCCGTGTCTTTGTTTACGCCGCAGGCGTAGCCGTATTGGCCATTTTCTTCCACTTGATCCGCACCAGCGAAACCAGTGAACGAGCGGGACTGATTGCGGCGCTGATCCTCACAGTACAAACCGTGTTCTTCTTTATCTTCTATCAGCAAATGTCGACGTCATTAGCGCTGTTTGCCCTGCGTAACGTGGACTGGGATTTCCAAATCTTTGGTACCCATTTGTGGACTTGGTCTCCGGCCCAGTTCCAAGCATTAAATCCATTATGGATTATGGTGTTAAGTCCAATCTTGGCTTGGAGTTATTCGTGGGCGGGTCGTAATGATAAAGACTTCTCTATTGCGGCAAAATTTGCCCTCGGTTTTGCCGTCGTCGCTATCGGCTTCTTTATCTATGGCTTTGCCGGACAATTCGCCGTCAACGGTAAAACCTCTTCATGGATCATGATCTGGGGCTATGCCTCTTACTCTTTAGGCGAATTGCTGGTGAGTGGTCTTGGTCTTGCCATGATTGCCCGCTACGTACCTGCGCGTATGGGCGGCTTTATGATGGGCGCCTATTTCGTCGCCTCAGGTATTTCACAGTATCTGGGCGGTGTGGTCGCTAACTTCGCCAGTGTACCAAAAGATTTAGTCGATCCACTGCAAACCTTACCCGTATACACCAGCCTATTTAATAAATTGGGTATCGCGGCTGTGGTCTGTACCTTTATCGCCCTTGCGGTATTGCCGCTAATGCGTCGCCTGACTGAGACTCACCATTCACATAATAATACTGAGAATGAAAGTGCTGCGGCATCGCTAAGGGATGTGAAAGCCGAACAGTAATGCTCGACTGACAATAGCGATTTATCTATTGCATAACATCAACTGCCGATAGCCCTGCTATCGGCAGTTTTCTATCACTTCACTTAGTTATACCCTTGTGTTGCAACTCATAACCAAATGAACTGTAGCAAACCTCACCCAATCCCGCAGTGACAGGCCTAGCGCTGAGTTGCTGAGAATAAGATCTTCAGTTCCACATTATCGTCCCTCACGCTGGGATGACTTCACCGTCTCGATTTGTTACAAAGCAAGTATGGACTCGGACGCATCTGGTTTAATAGCGCTGCTCAAGTGCAAACTCAAATTGACATGACTAATGAAATAACGAAGGGGGAAAAGAGTTAGCCGTTCAAGCTTGAGAAGCGCGGTACTTAGCCCCATATCAATATCACTGAATACCTTTTATTCATCAAGACTGAGCCGTTAACGCTTGTTCTTCGCTATCCGCCTAACAATGCCACTAGCAATGCGACTTACACAGTTAGCGCAGAATGTTTTCGCTAGCAAAAGACGGCAGTCACTTGGAGACACTATGTCACAACCGACATCAATATTGGCCGATATTCCCTTCTCGCTACTGGAACTCGCGCCCATGCGCCAAGGTTCGACTGTGGGTGAAACGCTGCACAACAGTTTGCAGTATGCCAAGGAAGCCGATCGCCTCGGCTTTAATCGTTTTTGGTTTGCCGAACACCACAATATGCCCGGTATCGCCAGCGCGGCGACCTCAGTATTAATTGGTTATATTGCTGGCAATACGCAGCGTATTCGCGTCGGCGCGGGTGGCATTATGCTGCCAAACCATGCGCCATTAGTGGTCGCCGAACAGTTCGGCACCCTTGAAAGTCTCTATCCTGGTCGTATCGATTTAGGACTGGGACGCGCACCCGGCAGCGATCAAGTTACCAGCCGAGCACTGAACCGCGATACCAGTCGCGCCGAACAATTCCCTGAAGAAGTCAGTGAATTACAAACCTTACTCGGCCCTTACAATGGTCGCCATGCGGTGCGAGCGATTCCTGGAGAAGGCACTAATGTGCCGATTTGGTTATTGGGCTCAAGTCTCTTTAGCGCGCAGTTAGCGGCGCAGCGCGGTTTGCCCTATGTGTTTGCGGGCCACTTTGCCCCACGTTTTCTTTACGATGCGATTGAAATCTATCGTCGCGACTTTAAACCTTCTCAAGTGCTTGATAAGCCCTATGTGATGTTAGGTTTGCCGCTCGTTGCCGCCGACACTGATGAAGAGGCGCAATTTCTGGGCACGACCTCGAAACAGCGCGTGCTGGCACTTATCCGTGGTCACGAGTTATGGTTAAAACCTCCGGTTGAAACAATGGATGGCTTATGGAGTGCGCAGGAAGAAACCTATGTCGATAATTTCTTAGGTTTATCTGTCATTGGCGGCCCAGCGACGATTAAACATCGTTTGGAAATGATCGTCAAAGAACTTGGCGTGAATGAGTTTATCTTCACCAACGACTTGTACGATCTTGATAAACGCAAAAAAGCGCTGCAGATCCTAATGGAGATTAAACAGTAGCGATTCAGTAAACTGACTCGTGCTGAAAGCCATTGGCAGTAAAAATGGCAAACGCCAAAACAATCGCAACTTCCATAAAAAATCCCGCCGAAGCGGGATTTGTATTATGTAAAACTATCATCTAAAACAGCTTTATATCAAAGCAAAATTAGCTTTTCAGTACGGCATCGAAGCTGGCTTTGAGGATACCAAGGCCTGCATCAATTTGTGCATCCGGCGCGGTTAATGGCACCAAAATACGCAGCACATTACCGTAAGTGCCGCAGGATAATAAAATCAATCCACGGTCACGGGCATCAGCCAACACTTGCGCGCAATAGTGCGGTGCAGGCTTGCCATCTTCCATTAATTCAATGGCGATCATCGCGCCTAAACCACGCACATCGGCGATTTGTGCATGCTCGACTTGCATCACATTCAATGCAGACTTAATGCGCCTACCTATGGTATTGGCACGATCTAACAGTTTTTCTTCTTCAAACACTTCAATGACAGCAAGCGCTGCGGCGCACGCTAACGGGCTGCCACCATACGTACCGCCAAGACCACCCGGACCAATCGCACCCATCACTTGCGCGCGGCCAGTAATGCCAGAAAGTGGGAAACCACCCGCAATAGATTTAGCAAAAGTGGTGATATCCGCACTCACACCCATTTGCTCCATGGCAAAGAAAGTGCCAGTACGGCCAGCCCCCGTTTGCACTTCATCGGCGATCAGCATAATGCCTTCACGATCACACAATGCCCGCAACCGCTGCATAAAAGCAGGTGATGCGGCATAAAAACCACCCTCGCCCTGTACTGGCTCTAAAATAATGGCGGCAATATCACTTGGCTCGGCATCATTTTTAAAGATACGTTCAATCGAAGCCATAGCATCATCATCGGACACGCCGTGCATCTCGCAGGGGAATTCGGCGCGGAACACATTCGCCGACATCAGCCCCATACCTTTACTGTAAGGCGCGACTTTTCCGGTCAGTGCCAAGGCTGCTATAGTGCGACCATGGTAGCCAGAGGTAAACGCAATCACGCCAGCACGTTTGGTATAGGCACGCGCCACTTTAACTGCGTTTTCAACCGCTTCTGAACCACTAGTGAATAATGCTGTCTTCTTGGCAAAATCCCCAGGCACCAGTTGATTGAGCTTTTCACACACTTGGATATAGCTCTCGTAACCGAGCACCATAAAACAAGTATGAGAGAAATTATCCAGCTGAGCCGCAACCGCCGCCTTCACTTTAGGGTGAAGATGACCGGTATTAAGCACAGCAATGCCGCCCGCAAAATCGATAAACTCGCGCCCTTCAACATCCCACACGGTCGCGTTTTCGGCGCGCGCGGTAAAGATTGGGTGAATTTGCCCGACACCACCCGCAACTGCGGCTTGGCGACGTGCCATCAATGAATCATTGGTTGTTGTCATTTAGTGTTCCTCACACGCCAAATCGGACCGTATTAAACGGACATGCAGATGTACTTCATTTCTAAATATTCTTCGATGCCGTACTTAGAACCTTCGCGGCCCAGTCCAGAGGATTTCATCCCGCCAAAGGGTGCGACTTCCGTCGAAATCAAACCAGTGTTGACCCCAACCATGCCGTATTCCAAGGCTTCGGCGACTTTCCACACCAGTGAAATATCGCGGCCATAGAAATAAGCGGCAAGGCCAAATTCAGTATCGTTAGCCTGTTTAATCACATCGTCGACATCGCTGAATTTAAACAGCGGCGCGAGTGGACCAAAGGTTTCTTCGCGGGCAACGAGCATGCTTTTATCAACGTTAGTAAGCACGGTTGGCTCGAAGAAATTACCGCCAAGGTCGTGGACTTTACCGCCAGCGAGCACAGATGCACCTTTGGCGATGGCATCGATAAGGTGACTTTGCACTTTTTCGACCGCGGCAGCATTGATCAACGGACCCGTAGTGACGCCCTCGTTGATGCCCTCTCCAACCTTAAGCTTGCCCACTGCAGTGCTGAGTTTTAAGGCGAACTCGTCGTATACGCCATCTTGCACATAAATGCGGTTAGCGCAGACACAGGTTTGGCCGGCATTACGATATTTAGCAATCATGGCGCCTTCGACAGCGGCATCGATATTGGCATCGTTAAACACGATAAATGGTGCATTGCCGCCAAGCTCTAGCGACAGTTTTTTTAAGGTAGGCGCACATTGCGCCATTAATTTAATACCGATATTGGTTGAGCCAGTGAAAGACAGCTTACGCACTATCGGGTTGCTGCACATTTCATTACCAATCTGCACCGCATCACCCGTTAACACACTAAATACGCCCGCAGGAATACCGGCACGCTTAGCGAGTTCAGCCATCGCTAATGCGGTAAATGGTGTTTGGTGCGCCGGTTTTACCACCATAGTGCAACCCGCAGCTAACGCTGGAGCGGCTTTGCGGGTGATCATAGCCGCAGGAAAGTTCCACGGCGTTATCGCGGCAGTTACACCGACAGGCTGCTTGATCACCATCAAGCGCTTATCCCCTTGATGTCCGGGAATGGTATCGCCATAAATACGTTTCGCTTCTTCGGCAAACCACTCGATAAACGAAGCGGCATAGGTTACTTCACCTTTGGCTTCTGCTAGCGGTTTACCCTGCTCAGTCGTCATGAGCAATGCTAAGTCATCACTATTTTCATTGAGTAATTCAAACCAACGCCTTAACTTAGCGCCGCGCTCTTTGGCTGTGAGCGCTCGCCATGCAGGTAAAGCCGCTTCTGCCGCCTTAATCGCCATCTCAGTTTCAACTTGTCCCATATTAGGAACATGACCAATCAGGGCATTGGTTGCGGGATTAACCACCTTTAGCGTGTCACCAGAAACGGCATCACACCATTGACCATTAATAAAAGACTGTTGATGTAGCAAACTCGGATCATTTAATTGCACAAGGATTTCCTCGTATTGTGAAGCTACCTAGCTTCTTAAAAGTGATGATATTAGAGACCCAGTTTGTCTCTTAACGTGTAATACCAAGCTCCGATAGCACTAAAAGGGACGCGAAGTGCGTGACCACCGGGGAATGGATAATGTGGCAATGCAGCAAAGGCGTCGAAGCGCGTGGCTTGGCCGTTGAGCATTTCGGCCAGTAACTTGCCTGCCAGATGGGTATAAGTGACACCGTGGCCACTGCAACCCTGTGAATAATAGATGTTCTTACCGATACGACCGACCTGTGGCAGGCGCGATAGCGTCAGTAGGAAGTTACCCGTCCACGCATAATCGATCTTCACATCTTTTAATTGCGGGAAGGTTTTAAGCATGTTCGGAATAATGATCGACTTAATGTCCGCCGGATCGCGGGCGCCATACACTACGCCGCCGCCGTAAATCATCCGCTTGTCGCCAGACAGGCGGAAATAATCGAGCAGATAGTTACAGTCTTCGACGCAGTAATCCTGCGGTAATAAGCTCGCCGCCAGATCGTCGCTCAAAGGCTCAGTGGTAATCACTTGCGTGCCGCAGGGCATAGATTTCGCCTGCAGCTCTGGCATTAACTTACCTAAATAAGCATTACCCGCCACGACCACAAACTTGGCTTTGACACTGCCCTGCGCCGTATGCACAACTGGGCTATCGCCTTCATCGACACTCAGCACTGCTGAGTCTTCAAAAATCTTGCCGCCGAGGGATTCGACCGCGCGCGCTTCGCCAAGAGCTAAGTTAAGCGGGTGAATATGGCCGCCGCTTTTATCGAGCAGACCACCGACATAGCGCTCAGTATTTACCACACCGCGAATGCCTTTGGCATCGAGAAGTTCGAGCTGATTAACATGACCGTGGCTTTCCCACAGTTGCTTTTGATGGCGCAGATGACCCATTTGTTTTTCGTTCATCGCGGCAAACACGCCACCATCTTTTAGATCGCATTGAATGTTGTACTTAGCAATCCGATCGCGGATGATTTTCCCGCCCTCAAAAGCCATTTGGCCAAAGAGTTTACCTTGTTCTTTGCCGACTGTTTTTTCAATAGTATCAATGTCACGGCTAAAACTATTGACGATTTGTCCGCCATTACGGCCCGAGGCGCCCCAGCCAATGCGAGCGGCTTCTAACACCACCACACTAAAGCCAGATTCTAATAAATGCAGCGCGGCAGAAAGGCCCGTATAACCCGCGCCAATCACACAAACATCGGCTTCAATCGATTCCTGTAGACACGGACGTTCAACCTTATCGTTGGCCGATGCCGCATAATATGATCCAGCGTGAGCTATGGCAGACATGTTGTTCCCTTGAATTCTAATGTTCATTATTTTAAACAGCCATCACATCCTACACCTTCAGAAAACGAAACACTAGCCAGAAAAGTGCAATAATTTACATTTTGTTTGATATTTCAAACACGCAATAATCTTAAGCTCAATGATGTCATGCTACTTAAGCTTAGCGATGTCATATTAATGGTGTCGAGTCGCAGAACAAGCCTGCAAAGCGAAGCGGATGATGGGAGCGGTGACAATTAACAAGGGTGGCTTTGGCGATACCAAAGCCACCCCAAGATTAAGCAAACTAGTTCATCGGTGTGCGGTCGCGTTTCTCTGCCCGCCTTGCCATATACCAAGACAAGAAGGCGATTAACGAAACACACAGAATGATCAGTGTCGCTAAAGCGTTGATCTTAGGCGAAACCCCTAAACGTACCGAGGAGAACACCACCATAGGTAGCGTCGTTGCACCTGGGCCCGAGGCAAAGCTTGCGATCACTAAATCGTCCAAGGACAAACTGAATGACAACAACCAACCCGCCACCAGCGCCGGCGAAATCATAGGCACTGTGATGAGGAAGAAGGTCTTCAGCGGTGTTGCCCCTAAGTCCATTGCCGCTTCTTCGATAGACATGTCCAGCTCGCGCAATCTTGACGACACAACCACAGCCACATAGGCAGCGCAGAAGGTCGAATGCGCAATCCACACAGTTAACATCCCGCGCTCTTTCGGCCAACCAAACAAGTCGGCCATGTGCACAAATAGCAGTAGCAAAGACAGACCTGTGATCACCTCTGGCATAACCAGTGGTGCTGTGATCATGTTCGATAATGTCAGCTTCGCCCATGAACGCTTAAAGCGCGTCATCACAAAAGCCGCCATAGTGCCAATAATCACCGCCATGGTTGAGCTATAAAAGGCAATCCGCAAACTGGTCCATACTGCGTCTAAAATCTGTTGGTCTTGAAATAACTCGCCATACCATTTAGGTGAAAATCCGCCCCATACCGTCACTAATTTAGAGTCGTTAAAGGAGTAAATCACCAGCACTAACATAGGTGCATAAAGGAAGAACAAGCCAAACCACAACATCGCTGAAGAAAAACTTAACTTTTTCATAGGTCTTTCTCCAAACTACGCGCCTGATAGCGATGGAATAAGGTAATAGGAATAATCAATAAGCCCAGCATTACAATCGCCAGTGACGAAGCCACAGGCCAGTCGCGGTTATTGAAGAATTCTTGCCATAAGACTCGACCTATCATTAAGGAATCTGGACCACCGAGTAACTCAGGGATCACAAACTCACCCACGGCAGGAATAAACACCAACATAGAACCGGCAATCACACCGCTTTTTGACAGCGGAAAAGTGATTTTCCAAAAGGTATTTAAACGGCTTGAGCCTAAGTCAGACGCTGCTTCAATCAAACTCATATCGAGTTTCACTAAGGTGGCGTACAAGGGCAAAATCATAAAAGGTAAATACGCATAGATAATGCCGATATACACGGCAATATTGGTATTGAGGATTTGTAATGGCTCAGAGATGATTCCCAGCCACATCAGCGAATGGTTGATGATCCCTGTGTTACTTAAGATCCCCATCCAAGCGTAAACCCGGATTAAAAATGAGGTCCAAGAAGGCAACATGACTAACAGCAGCAATACGGTTTGCAAACGCGCTGGCGCACGGGCAATCGCATAGGCCATTGGATAGCCAATAATCAAACAGCCGATGGTCGAAATTAACGCCATTTTCAATGAGCTGAGATACGCCATGTAATACAGCGAATCATCAAGCAACATCAAATAGTTACCAAAATGCAGGAAGATATTTAATACATCATCGGCATATTGGAACGTGGCTTCATAGGGTGGGATCGCAATCGCCGCCGTCGAAAAACTCAGTTTAAGGACAATCGCAAATGGCAAGGCGAAGAACAATAACAGCCAAGCATAGGGTATCCCTATGGTCCAAATGCGGCCTTTGAGCCACTTTAATTTAGTCGGTATCTTCATGATCTCAACACCACGCCACTGGTGTCCTCCCAACTGATGAACACTTCGTCATCCCATGTGGCATGATCGGCGCGGCGTTCACGGTTAGTCATACTGCACTGTACTATTTGACCATTCTCTAAACGAATGTAATACACTGAAATACCGCCTAAATACGCGATATCGTGTACGATTCCTTTCGCCCAGTTGTACTGACCTTCAGGCTGTTCACGGCTAATGATAGTCTTTTCCGGACGCACAGCGAGCCACACATTCTTGTCTTCTACGTTGGTCGACACACCGTAACCGACATAAAAAGATTGAGCCAACTCATTAGGTTTAATGATCAAATGGTCGACTTCATCCACTTCAATCGCGCCACCAAACAAGTTCACAGTGCCGATAAACTCGGCAATCATGCGGCTGTTCGGGCTTTCGTAAATATCCATGGGCGAGCCAGTTTGGGCAATCCAACCGTCGCTCATAATGGAAATGCGTCCCGCCATTGTCATGGCTTCTTCCTGATCGTGGGTCACCATCACGCAGGTCACACCGACACGCTCAAGAATTTCCACCACTTCGAGTTGCATCTGGGTACGCAGTTTTTTGTCCAATGCGCCCATAGGCTCATCGAGCAGTAATAATTTCGGCCGTTTTGCCAGTGAACGGGCCAAGGCTACACGCTGACGTTGACCACCGGATAACTGATGCGGCTTACGTTTACCGTATTGCTCCATGTGTACTAGCTTGAGCATGTCTTGTACGCGCTGCTCAATCTCGGCCTTAGGTAACTTGTCTTGCTTCAAACCAAAGGCAATGTTTTGTGCCACTGTCATGTGGGGAAACAAAGCATAGGATTGGAACATCATATTGATCGGACGTTCATAGGGAGGTAAATCTGTGATGTCTTCGCCATCGAGGAAAATACGGCCAGAGGTGGGCTTTTCAAATCCCGCTAACATACGCAATAACGTCGACTTACCCGAGCCTGAGCCGCCGAGTAAAGCAAAGATTTCGCCTTTATTGATGGTTAATGACACGTCGTCGACAGCCCGCACGTCATCGAATAACTTGCTTACCCGCTCAATTCTGAGCAGTACTTTTTCTTGCGTCTTTGTTGTCGGTTTATTGGTGACGCCCGAGGTGATTGCCATAGTACTTCTCCACCCGAAAATGATGCGTCAATACGCTCAAACTCTGGGTTCAACACGATTAATGAATGAAAAGAGGTTAACCAAACTGTGTCAAATCCTATACGTGGATGAACTATGCATAGGATTGGACATAGCAAGTCTGCCAAGCTAGGGGCAAGCTAGGCTTGCCCCTTATCGACTATTGTCCTGACTTCACTTTGGTCCAAACACGGGTTAATACGCGTTGGATTTTCAAAGGACGGATTTCACCAATATAAAGTTTATCTAACACTTCTTGCGGTGGATAAATCGCGGGATCGGTGCGGATAGCCTCATCAACCAGAGGTTGGGCAGGATCGTTCGGGTTAGCATAGGCCACATAGTTAGAGATAGGCGCTATGACTTCTGGACGGAGGAAATAGTTAATCAGCGTCAGTGCATTATCTGCGTTAGTCGAATCCGCTGGGATAGCTAACATATCAAACCACAGGTTGGCGCCTTCTTTTGGAATCGAGTAACCAATCTTATTGCCATTACCCGCCTCTTCAGCACGTGCTTTAGCTTGGAATACGTCGCCAGAGAAACCAAAGGCCACACAAATGTCACCGTTTGCTAAGTCAGAAATATAGCGAGATGAGTGGAAATAGGTCACGTAAGGACGGATTTTTTCCAGTAACTCACCGGCTTTTTCATAATCGCTTGGGTTGGAGCTGTTAGGATCTAAACCTAAATAAATCAGTGCTTGAGGCACCATATCGTCGGCAGAGTCCAGCATAGCAAAGCCACACTTAGAGATTTTTTCAGCATATTTAGGATTGAAGATCAGTTCCATTGAGTTGAATGGCGCATCTTCACCCACAGCCGCTTTCACTTTATCTATGTTGTAACCAATACCATTGGTTCCCCATAAATAAGGCACGGCATACTGGTTACCCGGATCGGCTTTCTCAAGTAGCTTCATCAGGGCTGGATTTAAATTTTTGAAATTAGGTAGCTTAGCGCGATCTAAAGGTTTGAAAGCACCCGCTTTGATTTGCTTAGCGAGAAAGTGGTTAGAAGGAACAACGATATCGTAGCCACTACGACCAGACAGTAATTTAGCCTCAAGCACTTCGTTACTATCGAACACATCGTAAATCACCCGAATGCCCGTTTCTTTCTTGAAGTTGTCTAAGGTATCTTCCGCGATATAATCTGACCAGTTATACACGCGAACCACTTCTTCCGCTTGGGCCGCTGCGCTCGCTAATACGCTCGCAGTGACCAGAGCTAGAGTGGTCATCTTATTAAATAGCTTCATGCTTTCTCCTTTCTCGGGTAGCAGAATTGCTTAAGCAAATTCTGAAATTGTGTCACCGGGCTATCCGGATATTGTTGTTATTTTCGACCAATGCTACACCTTACAAACCGCATCGGCAGTCTCTACGGCATGAGTTCCATGCCACCTTTATATCTTGCTGCAATTTGTTAAGTATCAGGTTTCGTGCCAAATTTTTGAGGCATCGGTATTGCATTAACACTCAAAAAATTAGACTAGATATGACACTGCTTGTACATATTGCAACATTAAGGCAAATGCCTCAAGTCCCTAAGTAATCGCAAAAACCACTAAGATAAAACACATTTTAAATATGACTAACAATTAGTTAGCGACTCTATCAAACGAGCGACTTAAAACAGTTAGGCATATTTCACTTCTCTAGCGGACACGCATCTGAATTGAATAATCACTTTAATCAACAAGCCATTAAAAACCATCAGATTATTTAACAAGTGAGTTGCACCGGTTGGGTGCAATCTCACTAAAACAGTGCAAAGCTCAGTCTTGTGATTACCGATGTTAACCTCTGTTTTCCTTGGGTTAACGCGGCGACACTGTCAGTACACTCAATACAAAAACATTACACTGTGAGCAATAGGAATTCACGTTCCCATGAGCTGACCACACGGCGGAAGTTTTCAAGTTCGGCCTGTTTCACCGCCACAAAACCTGTGGTGAAGGCTTCACCTAAATACTGCTTACAGGCATCACTTTCTTCCATCGCCGCTAACGCTTCTTCTAAGGTCAGCGGTAAACAATGGGTATTGTTGCTGCGACTTTCGTTGGCTTTACCTTGCACTGGCGTCGAAGGTTTTAGCTGCTCAACCATGCCGATATAACCACACAATAAGCTCGCGGCAATTGCCAAATAACAGTTAGCATCGGCGCCGGGAATACGGTTTTCGATACGACGGTTTTGTGGCGAAGACTCTGGAATACGTAATCCACAGGTGCGGTTTTCATCGCCCCACTCTAAGTTCACTGGCGCTGAAGTGCCGGGTAGGAAACGACGGAAAGAGTTAGCATTGGGCGCCATCAGCGGCAGCAACTCAGGGATGAATTTTTGCAGACCGGCAATATACCCCAAGAATAACTGGCTCTTAGTGCCATCTTCATTGGTGAAAATATTTTTGCCCGTCTCTTTGTTGATCACACTTTGGTGAATGTGCATTGCACTGCCAGGTTCGTCAGTCACAGGTTTGGCCATAAAGGTAGCGCAAACATCGTGCTTCAGTGCCGCTTCGCGCAAGGTGCGTTTAAAGATAAAAACTTGATCAGCAAGGGACAATGGATTGCCGTGGCTGAAGTTAATCTCCATCTGCGCTGGGCCATCTTCATGGATTAAGGTATCGATATCTAAACCTTGAAGCTCACACCAATCGTACATGTCTTCAAACATAGGATCGTATTCGTTGGCAGCATCGATAGAGAAAGACTGGCGGCCCGCTTCGGGTCGACCTGAACGGCCAATTGGTGGCTTTAGGGGTAAATCGTGGTCGTCACTACGACGGGTCAAATAGAACTCCATTTCAGGAGCGATAACCGGTTCCCAGCCCTGTTCGTCATAGAGAGACAAGACTTTTTTCAATACGTTACGTGGTGACAGCTCAATCGGATTACCCATTCTGTCGTAGCAATCGTGGATCACCTGTGCCGTGGCTTCTATGGTCCAAGGCAACATAAAAACAGCGTTTTCATCAGGTACACAGACAAAATCGATGTCGGCAGCATCGAGCAAGCTGTAGTAAACATCTTCATTCACAAAATCGCCGGTGACGGTTTGTAACAGCACGCTTTCGGGCAAACGCATGCCTTTTTCATCGAGAAACTTATCGACTGGTGCAATCTTGCCGCGGGCGATGCCAGTCATGTCACTGATAACACATTCGACTTCTGTGATTTTTCGTTCTTTTAAAAAAGCGATTAGCTTATTCATTATTATTTCACTCGAGTTGTAGCCCTGCGCCGGCATGCATCACCGAAGGCATTGAAAAGGGAGAGGTAAAACGGATTTTCGCTCACCTTCCACTCTGGATGCCATTGCACACCGAGGGCAAATTCTTTAGTACCTATTACGGAGAAAGCCTCCACTAACCCATCTGGAGCATAAGCTTCTGGCCGCAACCCAACACCCAGACGCTCCACGCCTTGAGTATGCACAGAGTTGACCTCTGCAGAGTTACGGCCCCAGGCCTCGTAAATAAGCCCCCCGGGCTCAACAGTAATACTGTGAGAAGCCCCATATTGCACATCTAAGGATGCGGTTTTATCTTCTCTATGTTCAATAAAGCCACCCACCTCATATAACTTCTGGTGCAAACTGCCACCAAAGGCCACATTCATTTCTTGAAAACCGCGACAAATACCTAATACAGGTACCCCAGCAGCAATAGCAGCGTGGATCAGCGGCAAAGTCGTCGCATCACGTTTAGGATCATGGTGTGTACCAAGCTCGCTCGGTTGGCCTGCATAAAGATGGGGTTCTACATTAGAAGGAGAGCCAGTAAACAAAATACCGTCAAGACGTTCTAAAATCGCGTCTATCGGTAAATCGCCGCCTAACGATGGGATCACTAACGGCCAGCCTTTCGCGCCATTAACTACACCTAAAAGGTATTTTTCACCAACAATATTAAAGGGATGTGAACCCAGTTGTTGATTACAAGCAATAACACCTATGAGGGGCAAATCGGCTGACATATCTCACCTTTAGAATTCGTTTTACTAGCATAACGAACACTTTGTCTTTAAATGTTCATTTTTTCACACAGTACACCGAAATTTCACACTAGGCAAGAGGTTAAGCACTTGTTAAAGATTATTTCATCCACTTGTGTTTAATAAGCATAAATAACATGTAGTTAAACCTATATTTTGGTTATTTAATGTTATTTCATGTGAATAAAATAGTGCTTCAGCTGGCAAAATTCTCGCTTTTAGCAGCGTAAATTAAACCGTATTCGCGCTAAATTTGAACCAATATTATTTACACAAAGAAGAGGATATATAACAAATATGACAGGATTAGAAAGGAGGTAAATACGCAGTTGTGTTGAATAACAGTATTACGCCACTCACTTCTAGTGAATAAGTGGCCTAATATGTTGAATAATAGGGTAAGTTGATGACTTAACTAGAAGTTCGCAGGCGTAGTCGCACTCACCAGACGGCAAGGTTCATCAAAGGGATTGCGGAATCTATGGGGCACTTCACTATTAAAGTAGTAACTGTCACCCGCTTCCAAAATATACACTTCATCACCCACAGTGAGTTCGAATTTACCTTCGATCACCATCGCAGCCTCTTCACCTTCGTGCTTCAGCATTTCTTCACCCGTATCTGAACCGGGCGGATAAATTTCACTCATCACTGACATAGCGCGATTCGGATAATCACGGCCGATCAGTTTAAATTCAAGTGGTCCAGTGCCGATATCCAGTAATTCATTGGATCGATAGACGACCTTTTGCTCACTATCCGCAGAGGCTTCAATGGAGAAAAAATCCACTAAAGACATCGGGATACCCGACAGCACTTTTTTTAGAGAGCTGACTGACGGGCTAACACTGTTTTTCTCGATCATTGAAATCGTACTGTTAGTCACACCAGCACGTTTGGCCAATTCTCGTTGAGATAAGCCTTTCATTTTTCGAACAGTTTTGAGGCTGGCTCCAATATCCAAATTTCACATCCCCCTGAAGGCTCGGGTCAACCCCGATAGATGACGAACAGGTTGTTCAGGATAAACACCATCCAGAACGCATTTTCGCCCAAAAAGCGCGTGTTTTACTGCTTTCATTGTATTCTACATAAAAAGCGTGTTAAATAAAACGAACACTTTTTTGCGTCATGTTAAAAGTGTGATGAGTATACTGAGACAAGTCCAATTTACAATAAAAACAATTTTTTGGAGCCATAATGGCAAGCAAACCTCCAGTGCACAGCGAACAGTACCCACACTCTTATTATGTTGATACTGCTAAAGAAATTTACGCGCACCCACAACTCGAAGGCAATATCAGTGCTGATGTCTGCATAGTGGGCGGCGGCTTTAGCGGTATCAATACCGCCATAGAACTCGCACAGCGCGGCATGAGTGTCGTCCTATTAGAAGCCAAACGAATTGGCTGGGGCGCATCGGGCCGAAACGGCGGCGAACTCATTCGTGGCATAGGCCATGACCCCTCGCAATTTCACAGTGAAATCGGCACTGAAGGTGTTCAAGCAATTCAACAGATGGGCTTTGAAGCCGTCGAAATTGTGCGAAATCGCATACAAGAACACAGTATCGACTGCGATCTGCAAATGGGTTATTGCGACTTAGCAGTTAAACCTCGTCACATGGATGAGCTTGAAGAAGAATTTAGCGCACTCAAGGCCATGGGTTATCAGCAAGAAATCAAGCTGTTAACTAAGCCACAATTAGGAGAAGTCATAGGCTCAGATTTTTATCAAGGTGCGCTGGTTGATATGGGCAGCGGCCATTTACACCCGCTGAACCTTGCTCTGGGTGAGGCACGCGTCGCCCGTAATCTGGGCGCGCAGTTGTTTGAATACAGCGCCGCCGAAAAAATCATTCAAGGCGCTAAACCTAAGGTTATGACCGCCAAGGGCGAAGTCACTTGCCAATACTTAGTACTGGCTGGCAATGCCTATATTGGCCACAAACTTAACAGTTTTGTTGGGGGTAAAGTATTACCCGCCGGCAGTTATTTATTGGCGACCGAGCCCTTAACTGAGGCCCAATGCGCTAGCATTATCCCGCAGAATATGGCCTTCGCCGATATGCGAATTGCCTTAGATTACTTTCACTTATCCGCAGATCGTCGACTGCTGTTTGGTGGCCTTTGTACTTACTCAGGTAAAGACCCCAGAGATATTGAAGCAGCACTGAGACCGAATCTGGAGAAGGTATTTCCGCAGTTAAAAGGCGTGCGTATCGATTATGAATGGGGCGGCATGATAGGTATTGGCGCGAACCGTATGCCACAAATTGGTCGCCTGCCCGATGCCAATAATATTTTCTACGCCCAAGCCTATGCAGGACATGGGGTGAATGCCACTCATATGGCGGCAAAACTACTGGCCGAGGCTATTTGCCAACAGGCGGGACATTTCGATGTGTTCGCAAAAATCAAACACATGACCTTCCCCGGCGGCCCGACGTTTCGCTCGCCTATGCTCGCGGCTGGCATGCTGTATCACAGATTTAAAGACTTGTTTTAAAAGCTTATTTAAAGCACTTTTTAAAGAACAGATTTTAAGGGCTGGTTTTAAGCCATAACGTATGATGCCCATCGGATAAACAATCCGATGGGCATCATTGTTATAAGCACAAGCCATTTAACCACTCGTCATTTAGATACGAGTCATTCAACTGCAAGTCATTCTTTACTATTAAGGCTGCAACAACGCTAAGCCTCGCCTAAGAGATAACCTCGGTCTGAAAACCATAACGGCTTTTTAAAAGCTAATTTGCTCTCGCTAATCTCTGCCGCTTTCTACGCCTTGCCCACAGGATAAAAGGGATAGAACCGAGATAATGCACGACTAACGCCACCACAACCCCAAAGCCAATCCCACTGGTGGTTAAAGGTATTCCAGGCTTAAAGTTACTGACGGTCTTCTCCAGATAATCAAAGCGAACGGGGTTAAACATATAGGCAGTTTTCTCAAACAAATTGCCCGTGTTAAACATCGCCAAGCCTTGTGTTAACTCTTTATAAAGCGCGATTGTCTGCACCTTTTGCTCGGCGTCGGCACGCACGCTTGGCTCCTCATTTTGCTGGTGACGGGCAATCATTGCCTCAGCATCGGCATAATGATATTCCCTAGCCGTTGCCTCGTAGCCTTCTACCTGCCATTGGGTCGATGCATAGAGTCCAGCGAGAAATTGCTGATAATGATCAGCAAGTTGCGGCAACTGCAAGGCAATCACAAGAATCAATCCAAAAACCAACTTATCAATCAATCTGCCAATCAAGGGATCCTCCTTGGTGATCTAGCCAAATGACGCAGGGGTTACGACACCGCAATGACATAATGCTCAAAACTGTACTGACTCAATCAATAACTACCCAATTAGCACTCAATTGGCAAATCGGTACGACTGCCCCAATCCGCCCACGAACCATCATAGAGGATGGGATGTGTATGACCTGCTGCAACCGAAGCCAATATCAAAATACACGCCGTAACCCCAGAACCACAGCTGAATATCCGTGCGGACTTGTCCGCTGCTAGCCCTTGATAAATAGCCTGTAACTCACTGGTCGTTTTGATTTTATTGCCATCGAGCACTTGAGAGAAGGGTAAGTTAACCGAGCGAGGAATATGTCCTGAGCGCACACTGGGGCGCGGCTCACTCACTTGGCCTAAAAAGCGTGGCGCACCACGGGCATCGACAATCGCCGTATCGGCATCTTCAATACGTGATAACACGGCCTCGGCATCCATCACCCGCTCGGGGTGGTATTGCAGCGCACCCGCCAAAGTATCGATATCCGTCGGGCCGTAATCGACGCCTTCAGCTTGATAACGCGATGAGGTGATGCGGTCTTCTTCAATCCACTGAGGCAAGCCACCATCGAGTACATAGACTCGATTAAAACCCATGACTTTAAAGGTCCACCACGCCCGTGGGGCTGAATAAATGCCTTGGTTATCATAGATAACGATAACACTGTCGGCTTCAATCCCAAGTTGCGCTATCCCTTGGCTGAATTGCTCAAACGTCGGCAAGGCATGGATTTGAGTTGAAGTTTTATCGCAAAACACATTTTCCAAGTCGAATCGACGTGAGCGCGGAATGCAAATAGGCTCATCGTAAACTAGGGGTTCTTTACCAATAACGGTTTCCATACTGGCATCGAGCAAGACTAAATGGGGATCGGTGAGGTGTGCTTCGAGCCACTGCGTACTAACAAGTGGGTATTCCATAGCGGGTCCTTTTACTGTTATCCAAGTCTGCCGCTAGTCTCTCACCAAATGCCGTAAAGCCCAAATATCGGCTTAACAAATTGTCTGCTTTGGGATTTTATTTAAAAGCGTCGACTCGATTTTATGCACTCAATCATTAAATTGCGGCGAAGCCATATTTTGAAGAGAGTGCTTTAAACTGCTCATTTTTAATGATGCTGCTTTCAAAACGATCTTTTCGATATGGCCGTGTTCGAGATAGCCCTTTTCGCAACAGTTCTTTTCTAGACAGCTGCTTTCGAAATAGCCGCTACTTAATCACTTCAATTTTCACGTCAATCAAACCAGAGGAAGTGTTGCCTATGCTGCTGAACGCCGATTTAGACAAATCTATAATGCGGCCACGCACGAAAGGCCCTCTATCATTGATTTTTACAATCACACTTTTGCCATTATCAACATTGGTGACCTTAACGCTCGAACCAAAGGGTAACTTTTTATGCGCTGCCGTCTTTAATTTATGTTTGTAAAGTTCACCACTAGCCGTCTGCTTATTTTGATGTTTATCCCCATAAAAGGAAGCCTGACCAGCTTCAGTGAATCCCACCCAGTTACCATTTTCACCAGTCTGCATTGAAGAACAGCCGGCCAAAAAACTTAACAATGCCAGCACAGCTAGTTTGACGAAATTGAACGGCCTAATTAGGTTTTGAAGTGCATTCACATGGCACCCTCTCTAATGAGTGAACGCTTTGCTGACGAGCGATAGGCTCAGCAAAAGTCACGGGGAAAATAACCAACAACCTTAGATGGCAAAGCTCTAAGCTTGCATCCTAAAAGTTCAGAACAAGAAACAATAAATTTCCACGAGGCTACAGCAGTTGCACGCTAAAATCACGTACTAGCAGGTGAACAAAGCCGATTTAAAGCTGAAATGTGGAAGCCATGTGGGCTTAGACCTGTTAGAGGATTAACTCTTACGCAAGTCGTTCTAACGAGAATATATATGGTATTGAGCAAAGTACGTTTCACCGCCGACATATGACTAAACTCAATTACACCTGCTGAAATAATTTAAGTATGAGAAAAATTATTCTATCCAATAAAAAAACCACCTTTGAAAGTGGTTTTTTCTTTATATATTGATGGGATACGTAACTAGCTTACGGAACCACAAAATCAAATTTTTGATGACAACTACCACAATAATTCACTGACTCTTTATGTACATTATGACACTTGCTGCAAGTAGTCTCTGTATCAAAGTGACGATTTTTATGGGGATTAGTTGGTTTTACATTTTCAGTTTTTGCCGCTAGTTTTTTAGTGTTATGGCACTGGACACATTTGTCCATTGGCACTGCTTGGCGCTCTTCCACACCATGACAGCTCTTACATTTAAGTCCTGCTGCAGCGTGAGTTTGATCTAATAAGGTATTGTCTTTTGCTAGCGCACTGCCTGCGAAGACACTCAATACAAGTAAAAGTATGATTGTTAAGTTCTTCATTGTTTTATTCCGTTATTCATTTGGAATGATGCCTAAACCTCAGACATCTAGATTAATAAGTCTGTGGTTTATAATTTGGCAACATGCTTGCCAGTTAAGTAACCAAAGGTATAACAACGACCTAAAGACAAACCAAATACAGTCAATGGATAATCGACGCCACCATAAAAGCCGCCGCCAAGATTACCGATGACGTATAAGCCTTCAATTGGCTTACCATCAGCATCAAGCGCTTGGTGATCCTTATTAACTAGCATCCCAGAACAAATAGCCGATACTCGCATACGACGATGGATACCGTAGAACGGTGCTTTAAGAACGGGAACCATTCTGTCAGAACGTTTACCAAAATCGTCATCTTGACCAGTTTTACATAACTCGTTGTAACGCTTAACATTGGCTACAAATGTTTTTGGATCGCATTCCAGTTTCACTGCAAGCTCTTCCAGCGTATCTGCTACATGCGTATTCGTTAGAGATGGAAACACGCCTTTCTTTGGCGTTGGGTCATCAGGCATATAGACTTTTAATTCTTCTGGAGAATATAAATGTCCTGGCCAATTCGCAGCCTGAGTCATGTAATCAGAATCGAATACTTGTGAGTAATGACCCGCATTTTGCTCATCACGCAAATAGTTATTCATGAGAGACATTTCAACTGTCTCATTAACAAAGCGCTCGCCCTGGCGATTAACTGCTAGGAATGGCATGTCGCACATTGAAGCGGGACCCGCATCAAAATCGTGCAGCATCTTAGTGTGGCCTATTGGCTCTATAACACCGCCTGCCCAGAAAGCCATCGCAAAGCCATCACCAGTACGGTCCATTTGCTTACGCTCAAAGTTCTTTATGTCTGGGATGAAATAGTCACTCATCGCTTTATTGTTCTGGTAATCACCAGTCGATAAGATCACACCTTTCTTTGCCATGTACTTGTGGTATTTGCCATCACGAGATTGCGCTATAACACCGATAACTTTACCTGATTCATCTTGGATCAATTGTTGCGCTGGCATATTGAAAAAGAACTTAACGCCTGCTTTCTCTGCCGTTTTGGCGAGATCGCGCATACCATCACCCGCCGTGTATGGCTTAGGTCCAAAAAATGATGTAACAAAGTTGAGTGGAAATTCGCTAACCCCATGAATGCCATGTTGTGGCTTAGTACCTTGGTCTACGACTTGGGCACCACCTTGCTTAGCGCGGTCGATCACCCAAGATATGGCTTCACCAGAATTATAGGCCCAGCTTCTTAGAAGCTCAGGGTGACAACGGTGAGCACTATCACTCATCAAACGAGATACCATGGCTTCAACAGAGGCTTTAGGCGTTGTTTTTAAGTCAATACCAGAACCTGTATTGCCCTGAGCAACTACAATGGCTTGTTTCTGAAGAACAGCCACTTTAGCGCCATTTTCTGCAGCTGAGAGCGCAGCTGGCACACCAGAAGCCCCCGCACCAACGACAATCACATCAAAAGTTTGCGTTGAGGCAATATCTTTCTCGGCAATAACCTTTGGTTTTGGCATAAAGCCAAGCGTAGCATCAGCAATGTTGGCATATTCTTGGTTTGCTTCCGATGCCACAGCGCTAGCAGTACCTGCCAGTCCCACAAAGGCTAAACCACCAGTACCTACTGCTGCTCGTGTAAGGAAGCTTCTTCGTGATATCCCATTTTGAAGGACATTAGCCGTATATTGGTCAACTTCTTTCGGTTTCTGTGAATTGTCTTTATTCATTTTTATACTCCTTTGGTCCTCATTGTTAAGGTCGATATGACACCGTTAACAACGACACTGGATCTGGCCATAACCGCTTATGATTTACTTGCTTTAGAAACTAGAAACGTAATTTTTAGAAAGTGATTAAACGCACCTCATAGATAACATGTTTAAATGTATGACATATGACCATAAACCAAAAGCGTTATTACTAGCATCTTTGCAGTGCTTCACAAAATTATTTAATTTTGAGCTGTACTACGTGACTTACTCTTTTTGAAAACAAGCTAATTAAAGTGTGTAGCGACAAGTAAATGTTGCTATTTAATAATAAAGGTTGTGAATTCACTCATAACTAATTTAGCTAACAAGATGAATGAACTATCAGTAAATAAGTAACCCGTTATCCCTAATTCACTTGAACGAAAAGTTGATACAGTTGAACCTAACTTAATATGGAGTAGTGATATAACTTACACTTTGGTGGATAATACTGGTCTGTTTCGCGGCTAAGTTAGGCTTATTCTCGAGAAAAAGTTAGCTTTGCTATTTCCACTGAATATTGAGCTAATATAAAAAGCTTTAAATATAAATTCTGAATCACTTGATAAACCAACTCCATTCAAACCAAACTGTTATCAAATCAGTCTAAAACACTCAAATCAGGTGAAAATCACCTGCAATAAAAGTAGATAGGTCGCGACAGCATTCAATAGAATAATGCGCCTATGGAGTAATTTTTCAATAATTAATAACGAAATAGTAGAAGGATATTACGAATAATAACTTTACCAACATTAAAAATAATGTGACAAATTACATCATTACAGGATTCCATAAAAACAAACCCGAGGTAGAGGTTGGTAAGCTTTTAAGGTCGTGGCAAAATGTTGTTGGCCACGACCATTTATTAATTAGTAACAATTTTATGAATAGTGCCTAAATATCTATTCTGGCGAAACACATGAAAAACTCGCCGCGTCTTCGATACTGCCAGTACCATTATATTTTGCGAACTTAGGATATGGACATAAGGTCCTAGTTCGCTCTTTTGACCAATTACTGGGTAACTCAGTATTGTCAGCACGAACAGCCGCAGTAATATTTTTAGGTTCAACGCCTTTTTCAACCCAGTCGACGAGCGCATCAATCATGTTAAATTTATCAGTAGTTGGACCTTTACCGCAATGATTCATTCCTGGTATTAAGAATAAGCGCGCAAAAGTTTCAGCATTTCCTGCATTCGCATTTGTTAATCCATTATACCAGTTAACAGTGTCATTTACCGAAAACACTGGATCAGATGTTCCGTGGAATACCATCATTTTAGCACCACGACTTTTAAGAACAGAAAGATCCGTTGGATGGGGAGGTGTCATAAAATCAATAGCGGATTCAGAGTAAATTGAATCAGTGCCATAAATTCTTTGCACGTCATTATCCATGCTAAATGATTGCACATACTCCAAACTCGACAGTTCACTTTCACCATTAAATGGCGTTGGTGGCGTACTAAAAATGAAACCTACTGCGCCAGGATCTCGATTCAACGCCATGAAATATTCCCATTCAGACCAACCTGAAGATCCTATACCTGCATCATATGGAAAGTCAGCATAAATGGCCTCACCCGTTTGGCTGTTATGGGGACCCGACATGATATTGCCTAATACCTGTTTTTGCTTCGCGGTTAAGCAGGTATTATCCCGACCGTTTGAACATGTTGGAACGTCACGCTCGAGATCAAATGCCTTTTGACAAGCATATGTATTTGCAATCATGCCGTCACTGGTGCCATCTAATACATCACACTGCTCAAGCACTTTCTTAGAGACTAGTGAGAATTCTTCAGGTGTAATTGCAGTTTGCAATGTAGTTAAAATATCTGCACCATCAAACTCAACTAGCTTTGAATATTCCTGAATACCGTACATTTGAGCTACAGCTGCTTTAGGTAGGTTGAAACCAGGATTACCCACCAAAAAACCGTCGTACATATCAGCATAACGGGCAGCAGCAACCATGGTATGTCGCCCTCCGTTCGAACAACCTGCGAAATATGATCTATCAGGTTGTTTTCCATATGCCTTTTCTATGATGTTTTTTGCCATCGGCGTTAAATCAGCAACAGCATTATAGCCATAATCTAGCCGAGCTTGAGGATCAAGACCAAATAGCGGGGTTGGACTTGGGTGCCCCATATCGGAACTTATTACCGCAAATCCTTCATTAAGTGCAGCTGAATCTGAACCACCGGAAAATAGTAATCGACCAACCGCTTTGGCTACAGAACCATCAAGACCTCCATTGGCTTGGTAATAGAATCGTCCGTTCCAATTCGTCGGTAATCGCATTTCAAAACCGATAGCATACCGAGTATCACCAGCAATGCCTGCGCCTATCCTTTCATTCATATAGCCTGTAACTAAACAGTGTTCTGGAGCATGATAAGTTTCTGTCGAGCTATACTCAACATCACCAGCTGCGATGATTTTCGAGCCAGTTATGGTTGTATTTTTAAAGCTGTATTGCGAGGTTATTTCATCACAAGTTTTTAGAGTACCGGGTGTAGCAGGCGTCAGCTGTGGATTTGATGTATTGTTTGAATCATTATCTCCACACGAACAGAGTAGAACACACGAAACAAATGCCGTAGAAATAAGTAAAAAATTTAAGTTTTTCATTCTTTATCTCAATATTTAGGCTGAAGTATCTACCGCAAATTTTATTTTTTACCTTTTAATTTACGGTATAAAAAATCGGGTGTAGACAAACAAGCCTTGATACACCCGTATTAAATTTAGTGCAGGGAGGCACTGATGAAATGAGAAGAACTATTTGCCTAAGACAAACTTATAGGTGACATATAAACGGAGATCATCAAAGTCTTCACCTTGGTCAATATCAACGAGCGCATAACGGGCTCTAAGTCCCAAACCTGACAAGGCCCCATCAAACTTATATGTGATTGAAAAGTTGGTTTCAGCGAAATCCTTTGCATTGCCCTCTGGCACATCATACTGACCATAAAAGGCGTAAGCTTCTAATCCATTGACACCTATTTTTCCAAAGTCATAGGCTACTTTTAAAGCGTTAACTTCTTCATTGGCTCGTGCAGATTGATTGACTTGCTGAATAACCACTTTTTCATCCCCCCAAGGAGTGAGTACGGTATCATCGCCAGTTTTAGCATAGATGTAAGTTAAGTCTGCACCCGCAAATTTTGCCCCCAAATGAAACCCATATTGATAGGTATCGAGTGAACCACCGCTTTCTTCGCCCATTGATTGTTGAGTCAGATATGAGGGCGTTAAGTACACATTTGTTGCACCTAACTGAGTCGATAAATTCACTTTGGCGTAAGTCTGATTAAAAACATCTTCCATGCTGTAATGCCAAAGATTGACGACTGTTTTAACCGTTTCAAAGGGTAACTGATACTTGGCACCTAAAGCATAAACAGGGTTATCCGCCACATCCGCAATTACACCTGCTCTTGCTAATTCACTTTGCACCGCTTCTTTTACGGATACAAAACTGTTATCCGACCACCCCATGGAGTCGGTAATATAGAGAGCAGAAAGAGTGAGATTATCAATACTCTTGTTCTCCGCAGAAAAACCGCGGAAAGTTCGAGGAATAGCACGAATATCATGGGGATTCATCATAGGCGTACGCAGTTCTTGAGCACCAAGTTTGAACTTAGTGTCCCACCAATCACCTTGTACAAAATATTCTTGTAAACGGTTAACGCTATCATGATTACCGTTAGCATCACGGGCAACCAGACCATATACATCATCAGAGTCATTGGTCCAAATTGGATTGGCAGTAGCGAAACTAGTACCAAAGCTAATACCGTTCACTTTTGCAGTATTGTAATAAAACAGTCCACCAAACGAAGTGTCGTGTTTGGTATTAGTGGTGTCGTCAAAATCACGGGTAAAGTCGAATAAACGCAACTCACCTTTCAGAGTGCCTTGGCTAAACATTTGGTCAATGCTGGTATCGGCTACGGCTGGAATTGCTAGCGCGGATAACACGAGCAAAGATAAGTAAGATCTTTTCAACATCATCTTCTTCCTTTTATTAGTTAACCCTGATCTGAATTGTCTGGGTTAGTTAGAATTTATTAACATTCTTAGGTGAAATGTATGACGTATAACAATTATGCACAACGAAGTTAGGATGAATATGAGAAACGAGTTACGGAATTAGCACAGATGTTACTTAGATCAACAAACATGAATGTTTTTTAATCGCTAATATAGGAAAAGCGAGACTACTTTTTCTGCGTTAATACGGTTTTATGGTAGGATGGCATCACTAAGTTTATTCGGGATAATAAATTGCATATCTTCAAGCCAATTAAGCAGATAAAAGCATCGAGTGAGGTTGGGCAGCAACTGAAAAATGCTATTTTAGGTGGCGAATATAGAGCGGGTGATAAACTGCCTTCCGAGCGTGAATTGATTGAGCTATTCCAAGTGAGTCGCACTGTCGTCAGAGAAGCAATCAAGAGCATTGAAGCGGGTGGATTAGTCGAAATTCGCCAAGGAGCAACGGGTGGCGCATTTGTTAAACACTTAACCTTTGAGCGATTAAGTGATGCCTGCAATGACTTGTTTATGATGGGTAAACTTTCACTACCAGAGTTATGTCAGGCACGTATGCTGATTGAGCCACAAGTAGCGAGAATGGCCGCCCGAAATTGCACACCGGAGCAAGCTTTAGCGCTAATTGAGGCCAATAGTCATGAAAATGATTCATACGCTTATCCAGATACCGTCGCCTTACGTTCAGAGGTGCATTATTTATTAGCTGAAATGGCAGGCAACCGTTTTCTCGAGGCAATCGTTAAATCATTATTGATTTTATTACGTAATCAGACGATTAAATTTGAACCACCAACAGATGAAATCCATCCACTAGGGTTACATGGTGTGATTATTGACGCTGTGATCGCCAATGATGAAGATAAAGCTGAAGCAGAGATGTTTGCGCACTTAGAAGATTTTAATATACGCCTTCGAGAAATTGAGTGTAAATACTTAGATAAACAGCGTAATTTATAGAAAATCTTTAAATCTTCATCGCTCTAATTAGACTCATAAATATTTCAAACACAACAGTACTTTAATGCCAATTAAAGTACTGTTGTTGTGCGTCCACAATATTGATTAAATAAACTCAATCAACAACTTAAATCTCTACCAACAATCCTTTTAGTACAAAACTGAACATTCTCCTATGCATTTTGCCCTCATTTCGACATACGTATTTTAAGGCTAAGTACGCACGTTCTGGCACTTAACTCGCATTTAGGCAAAACCGCCCTAAAAATAAAAACCTCTTTCCATGTAATATGAAAAGAGGTTTTAGTATTGAGCGAAAGTGGCTCCTTCTTTTATATAGACAAAAAAGAGCGGTTATAAAAACAGAACGCTTATAGCACGATCCAAGTCGCTTTCAGTTCTGTGTATTTGTCGAAGGAGTGCAGAGATTTATCTCGGCCATTACCTGACTGTTTATAGCCACCGAACGGCGCTGTCATATCGCCGCCATCGTAATGGTTGATCCACACCATGCCAGCGCGCAGGGCTTTGGCGGTTTTATGGGCCTTGCTAATATTCGATGTCCACACGCCAGCGGCTAAACCGTAAATAGTATCGTTGGCGATTGATATCGCTTCTTCCATGCCATTAAATTCAATAACAGATAACACTGGGCCAAAGATCTCTTCACTGGCAATTTTCATCTGATTGTTTACGTTAGAAAATACCGTTGGCTGCACATACACACCGCCCGTATCGGCCATAACTTGGCTGCCACCGTGGACTAAGGTCGCGCCTTCATCTTTACCTGATTTGATGTAACTGAGTACTGTGTCTAACTGTTGTTTATCAACAACGGCGCCGCTCACAGTCGCAGGGTCGAGTGGATGACCCGGATGCCACGAGGCTAGCTCCTCTGCAATAAGCGCGATAAGCTCATCTTTCACCCCTGATTCCACCAGCAAACGTGAACCTGCAGTGCAGACTTCACCTTGGTTAAAAGCAATGGCTTCGGCTGCAGCAACGGCAGCGGCTTTCAGATCTGGCGCATCATTAAAGACGATATTAGGGCTCTTGCCTCCGGCCTCTAACCACACGCGTTTCATGTTCGACTCGCCAGCGTAAATCATTAATTGTTTTGCGATTTTGGTGGACCCCGTAAACACCAACGTATCCACATCCATATGCAGGGCTAAGGCTTTACCTACGGTATGGCCAAATCCTGGCAACACGTTTAATACGCCTTGTGGGATCCCGGCTTCAATGGCGAGTTGCGCCATACGGATAGCCGTTAAGGGTGACTTTTCAGAGGGTTTTAATACCACACTGTTACCCGTTGCAAGTGCAGGCCCGAGCTTCCAACACGCCATCAGCATAGGGAAGTTCCACGGCACAATCGCAGCGACAACACCGACTGGTTCACGGGTGATCATGCCTATTTCATTGTGAGCGGTTGGTGCGAGTTCATCGTAAATTTTATCAATCGCTTCGCCAGACCAGCGAATCGCACGGGCGGCGCCCGCCACATCCACCGCTTTAGAGAAACGAATGGGTTTACCCATGTCGAGGGTTTCTAACAATGCGAGTTCATTGGCATTTTCTTCGAGTAATTCGGCGAAACGTATCATCACTTGTTTGCGCTTTACTGGAGACTGCTGCGACCAAACACCGGAATCGAATACGCTGCGGCCATTGGCAACCGCAAGATTGGCATCCGCAAGATCGCAACTCGCCACTTTTACCAGCAAGCGGCCATCGATAGGGCTAATACAATCAAAGGTGTTACCCGAAACGGCATCTTGGTATTCGCCATTGATAAACGCCTTCCCATTAATAGACAGGCTGGCAGCAAGACTTTCCCATTCGCTGCGTTTCTTCGGTGTGCTCATGATGACCTCTTAATAGTTCGCATAGGTGTGGTTTATCGTTCATCGACAAGAAATAGTGACCAGTGACGACATTAGCGCAAATGCTACACATCATCACAGTCGTAATCCGAGCTTCAGATTACGCTGTTTGAGCAATAAAATTCAATATTTTTTACAAAAATAGCTTTTTTGCCACAAATAACTGCACACAGCTCTTCCATGTTCATTATTTCTAACATAGCATAGCAAATATTAGCCACCCTAAAACAAGACCTGAAAATACAGGACAAGGTAGACACTATGGCCGATTTGCCGCTCAATTCCTCAAGTGATGCTTCACATCAATCTTCAACTGAGCATCCCTCACTTGAACATTTCTGGATGCCTTTTACCGCCAACCGCCAATTCAAAGCCAACCCGCGGTTACTCACCAAAGCGGAAGGCATGTATTACACGGATATTGATGGCAATAAGGTATTAGATGCTACCGCCGGTTTATGGTGTTGTAACGCAGGCCATGGTCGCAAAGAAATCAGCGAAGCGGTCAGCAAACAAATTAAAGAGATGGATTACGCGCCCTCCTTCCAAATGGGTCACCCTATCGCCTTTGAACTTGCCGAGCGCTTAGTCGAGCTAAGTCCTGAAGGATTAAACAAAGTCTTCTTTACTAACTCAGGTTCTGAGTCAGTCGATACAGCACTTAAGATGGCACTTTGCTATCACAGAGCCAACGGTCAAGCCTCACGCACTCGCTTTATCGGGCGCGAAATGGGTTACCACGGTGTCGGCTTTGGTGGCATCTCTGTGGGAGGGTTAAGCAATAATCGCAAGGCATTTAGCGGCCAATTACTGCAAGGCGTCGATCACTTACCGCACACCTTAGATATCCAAAATGCGGCATTTACCCGTGGACTCTCGCACTTTGGCGCAGAAAAAGCCGAGGTATTAGAACAACTAGTGACCCTGCATGGCGCCGAGAATATTGCCGCCGTGATCGTTGAACCAATGTCGGGTTCTGCAGGGGTGATATTGCCGCCACAAGGTTACTTAAAACGTCTGCGTGAAATCACTAAAAAGCATGGCATCCTACTGATTTTTGACGAAGTCATCACCGCTTTTGGCCGCGTTGGCGCCGCCTTCGCGAGTCAGCGTTGGGGTGTTATTCCAGACATTATCACCACGGCTAAAGCCATCAATAACGGTGCTATCCCAATGGGTGCAGTGTTTGTGCAAGATTTTATCCACGACACTTGCATGCAAGGCCCTAATGAACTGATTGAGTTCTTCCACGGCTACACCTATTCCGGTCATCCAGTCGCTGCAGCGGCGGCGCTTGCCACCCTTTCGATTTATGAGAATGAGCAATTATTCGAGCGCAGCTTTGAGCTTGAGCGCTACTTTGAAGACGCCGTGCACAGCCTCAAAGGATTGCCGAATGTGATTGATATTCGTAACACTGGGCTAGTCGCTGGGATTCAATTCTCCCCTAACGCTCAAGGCGCCGGTAAACGGGGTTACGGCGTGTTTGAACACTGCTTCCGCCACGGCACTTTAGTGCGAGCCACGGGCGACATTATTGCTATGTCACCACCACTGATTGTCGATAAACGCGAGATAGACCAAATGGTTAATAGCCTAAGCGATGCCATTAACGCCGTTGGATAATAGCGCCAGTTGTTTGCTCCACTCTCACATTTAACACCCCGCTGCGGCGGGGAACATCAAAGGTTAACTATGCTCAAGATCACTCACTTTGTTAATGGTCAGCACACTCCTGCCAGTACCAGAACCCAAGATATTTTTGAACCCGCCACGGGTGAACTACGTGGCCAGGTCTCACTGGCAAGCGAAACTGAAGTCGGTGAAGCCATCGCAATCGCTAAAACCGCCTTTGAAACATGGTCGCAGGTGACACCACTCAACCGCGCTCGAGTGCTATTTAAATTCAAAGCTTTAGTTGAGCGGAACCTAGATGAAATGGCGCAGCTTATCACCCGCGAGCACGGCAAAGTGATCGACGATGCTAAGGGCGAGTTGATCCGTGGTCTCGAAGTGGTCGAGTTTGCCTGTGGTATTCCGCACTTGCTTAAAGGTGAACACACCCAGCAAGTCGGTGGCGGGGTCGATTCTTGGTCAGTTAATCAAGCTTTAGGTGTTGTCGCAGGCATAGCGCCCTTTAACTTCCCCGTGATGGTTCCCATGTGGATGTTCCCAATCGCGATTGCCTGCGGTAACACCTTTATTATGAAACCCTCAGAAAAAGACCCAAGCTCGGTGATGCGTATTGCTGAGCTGCTTAAAGAAGCAGGTCTTCCCGATGGCGTGTTTAACGTTATTAACGGCGACAAAGAAGCCGTCGATACCTTACTCACCCATAAAGATGTGCAAGCGGTGAGCTTTGTAGGCTCAACGCCAATTGCCGAATACATCTACAGCACAGCCTCTAAACATGGCAAACGCGTGCAAGCCTTAGGCGGCGCGAAAAACCATATGTTACTCATGCCAGATGCGGATTTAGATCAAGCCGTTAGCGCCTTAATGGGCGCCGCTTACGGCAGTGCTGGCGAGCGTTGTATGGCGATTTCAGTCGTGCTCGCGGTAGGTGATGTGGGCGATGCGTTAGTGGAAAAACTGCTACCGCAAATCCAAAGCTTAAAAGTCGGCAACGGCTTGACGCCAGAGATGGAAATGGGTCCGCTGATCTCAAAACAGCACCTTGCCAAGGTCACCCAATATGTTGAAGCCGGTGTGCAAGAAGGCGCAGCGCTGCTGGTCGATGGTCGTAAACTGAGTGTTGAAGAAAATCCACAGGGCTATTTCCTCGGCGCCTGTTTGTTCGACCACGTCACGCCTGAAATGAGCATCTACCGCGAAGAAATCTTTGGCCCAGTGCTGGCGATTGTGCGCGTGAAAGATTACCCAACGGCGCTTGAGCTGATTAACCAACATGAATTTGGCAATGGCACGGCGATTTTCACCCAAAGTGGTGAAGCGGCAAGACATTTCTGCCACCACGTGCAAGTCGGTATGGTTGGGGTGAACGTGCCGATCCCGGTACCAATGGCGTTCCACAGTTTTGGCGGTTGGAAGCGATCACTCTTTGGGCCGCTGCATATGCATGGTCCAGATGGCGTGCGTTTTTATACCAAACGTAAGGCAATTACTGCCCGCTGGCCCGTAGGTAAACAGACTCAAGCCGAGTTTGTAATGCCTACGATGAAATAGCCGAATGTCAGCTCTACAAGGAAATCGCAAATGACTGTGAGCATCAACGCCATTATTCGCTTTGCTACGGCGCAAACACCCGTCGAGACCTATCAGTTACCGGCGGAAAAGTTGTTAGCAGGCAATCCAACTCAAGGGCTAGAGAATCATTATTCTAGTCCTTGTGATCAATTTCACAGTGGAATTTGGCAAAGTGAATCAGGCGCTTGGAAAATAAACTACACTGAATACGAGTACTGCGAAATCCTCGAAGGGATAAGTGTTATCACTGATCTTCAAGGTCAATCGCAGACGTTCACTGTGGGTGACAGGTTTATTATACCCGCGGGTTTTCAAGGCACTTGGGAAGTTGTGGAACCCTGCCGCAAGGTTTACGTCATTTTCGAACAAAAGTGAGATCAACGAGGCTGATGCTAGCCTCAAAAAAGCTAAGTTATCTTAGCAATAACTCGCCATGAGGTCACAGCAACGGGTTTTCCTAGGCTGTTGTTTGGCAAACCAACGGATGCACTGGCGCGATTGCACAATCATGGCCGCCAGTAACACGTCCGAGTCAACAAAGAAAATGGGAGAAATACCGTGTATAACAATCTGAATAAAAAACGGCTGGTACAGCTTGTCGGACTCGCGCTAACCACGACCCTATTCTCCGGCATGGCCGCCGCCGAAGTAACAGGGGAAATTAGTCTCACTAACGACTATCGTTTCCGCGGCGTTTCACAAACCGCTGGCGATCCTGCCCTGCAAGGCGGTATCGATTGGAGCTTCGACTCGGGTTTCTCTGTCGGTGCTTGGGCAAGTAACGTGGATTTTGATGAGCCAGGTTATAACGGCCCTGCAATCGAATACGATTTCTATGTCGCCTATGGCGGTGAGATCAACGAAGATCTGACCTACGACATTACCCTTAACCGTTATAACTACTCAGGCGAAAGTGACATTGGCTATTTTGAAGTCACAGCTGGCATGGATTATAAAGGCTTTCGTGCCGCTTACTGGTTCACCAATGACTACGGCGGTAGTGATTTAGACTATCACTATGCTGAGCTTAACTATTCCTATGAATTTGTTGAGAACTGGAGTCTCGATCTGCACTATGGTTACAACGTTGGTGATGCATTGGATGACGGTGAAGGCTTTGATAGCTACTCAGATTACTCTGTTGGCGTATCGACTGAACTGTCAGGCTTTGGGCTTTCTCTCGCTTGGTTAGGCACAGATCTTAGCGGCGACCAAAAGGTCTCTGATGGCGCATTTAAAACCTCAGATACCGTGCTTGCTAGCGTAAGTTACGCGTTCTAATTTGGCCTTAGTATAAAGTTCGGAAGAACCGCTTAGATAAACTAAGACACACAAAAGCCCTCATCATCGAGGGCTTCTTTTTAGCTATTCAAGCTGACTTGTCTACCAACTACGCATCTTATGGCCTTTCACCGCGTAGAACAGGATGAACAGATAACAGGGCAACATCACAATATAACCGCCCTGCATGCCCATATCTGTCGCCGAGCTCATTAAGCCCCAAGACACAGGACCAAAGGCGCCACCAGCAATCCCCATGATGAGGAGCGCTGAACCTGTACTGGTCAATTTGCCCATACCAGACAAGGCTAGCGGCCATACTGCAGGCCAAACGATCGCATTGGCTAAACCAAGGAAGGCAATCATCAACAGGGTGTCAGGTAGCGCGACACCACCAAAAGGCACTAACACAACATTCGCGATAGCGTAGGAGTTATTGTCGCCGAACAAAATACCGCATGTCAGTAATAAACCTAAAATGGCCGACACCATCAAAGCCTTATGCTGTGAAATAAAGCGAGGAATTAACAGGATACCAAGCGTGTAACCTAGCACCATACACACCATGGTATAGGAGGTCATCACCCCGTAATGTTCAACCCCGAGTGATAACGCAAAAGTGCCGATAGTGTCACCGGCGATCACTTCCACCGCCACATAAAAAAACAGCGCCAACACGCCAAAAGCTAAGTTAGGGTGAGACAGCGCCGCTTTAAGTTGCCCTTTGTCGGTATTTTCAACGGCTTCATCTTCATTGGATAATTCTGGTAATGGCGACTTCTTCACCGCTAACGCCAAAATGCCGATAAAAATCGCCATGCCTAAGTACGGCAATACTAAACCGTCAGCCATTTCATCAATTTGAATTTGAGTCAGCTCAGTACCGATACGGTCTTTAAAGCTGTCTAAAATCAGTGCAGAGAACACCACAGGCGCAATCACACCCGCACCTTTGTTCAAAATGCCCATCACGCTCACTCGGGCAGCGGCGGATTCTTCAGGGCCTAAACGCACCACATAAGGGTTAACCGCAGTTTGTAATAAGGTTTGGCCTGTACCCATCACTAATTGGGCCAATAGGAACAAGGCAAATATTTGGGTTTCCGCGGCGGGGATAAACAGTAAACCCGCCAGCATCATCACGCCCATGCCGATCGCCATACCATTCTTATAACCGACTTTGCGAATAAGCCAGGCGGATGGCAAGGCTGTAAAGGTCACTGCGATATAGAAAGAAAACAGGATCAACGACGCTTGAAAGGGATTGAGTTGCAATATTTGTTTCAAATACGGCATCAAAGAACCATTCAACCAAGTGGCGAATCCGAGGATGAAAAAGAGAGCGGCCACTATGGCCATGGGGAGAAAGCTGCTTTTTTGCTGGCTTTTATCGAGTGTCATTTCCATAAACCTGCTTCTTATAGTAATTAATTATTGAGGTGATAACGGGGTTTAAATTAATGCCTAAGTTCCCGAATATCCGTATCGCGACTCGTCCGCAATGGCTAATGTTATCATCCAAACGCACCATTGTTTCAGTGATGTTAAAACAAATAACACAAAAAGACAACGCTGTCATTTAATAAATTCTCGCGAATATTCCCTCGTAATCATCAATTGGCCGATAGCTAAGTTGTAACTCACATCCATAAAATAATGTAAAAAAAGCCGCAGACACTGAGTGCGTGCGGCTGATCTCAAGCTATTAAGCCAACTGACTAAATTCTGACAAAAATATTGCGGCGATACATCCAATATAAAACCAGCCACTGCACCGCAAGCAAGCTGATAACCGCAGCTAACGCTTGAGCGCTTTCAGGCAAGGCCAGCACTAAGCCGCCAAACACGCTTTGAGCGATATATTTCCAATCCACTAAGCTCGACGCTAAGTAAATAATGATGGCGTTCGTGCCTATCACCACGAAGAAAAATGCGGATTTTTGCCACTTAAGCACATCGACTAAGGCATAGAATACCGCCAGCAGTATCATGTTCCAGCCCGACGTCACCAGCACAAATGAACTGGTCCACAGCTCTTTATTGACCGGAATAACAAGATCTAACAGCCAACCTAAGGCTAAGCAAACGCCACCCGTAGCGGCGAGCAACCCCACTTTGGCCCACTCTCCTTTAGGATGGGATTTAACAATAAAGTGGCCGACAAACACACCCGCTAACGCATTGACGATGGCGGGAATAGTCGACAGTAACCCCTCTGGATCGGGCGTGCGTCCCTGATAGCTCACGCCGGGTAATAAAATCGAATCGACATAGGCATTGATGGATTCCGTTGGCGAGAGCACGCCTGCCTGTCCACCGGGGAAAGGCAACCAAAGTTGGATTGCGCCATAACCGAGCAAAATACCCAAGGCGACGATAATTTGAGTTCGTAGACTCGTGTGCCACACCAATAATGCGGCAAAGAACCATGCAAAGGCGATTCGACCTAACACACTGGCATAGCGAATTTTTTCAGGATCGGCAGGTGCGCCCGCTCCCCAACCGTGGTTGTATAAAATGCCCAGTAACAGCAATAAAAAGAGTCGTTTAATCCCGTGACGATACACAGGTAATCGCTCACTCATGGGTAATTTATCTAAACGTTTGGGAGATAAACCTAAGGCCACACCAGAGAGGAAAATAAACAGAGGAAAAATCAAATCGTAGAAGTGAAAACCATGCCATTGGCTATGGTGCATCTGTTCATCGCCCCATTGCCAACCTGCCCAGCCCGTTAGAATAAGCAAGCCACCAAACAGAGCCTCACCGCCCAAAATCCAAAACATATCGAAGCCGCGCAGTGCATCCAGCGACATCAACCTAGGTTTATTCACCTTTACTGGCGCAATTGCATTTGTCTGTGTCGTCCCCATGCCATCATCCTTTATTATTGTTATTAAAAGCTTTTATAAAAGTTGAGCAAAACTAATACTGTTTAAAATTAGTGCTGTACAATAAAAAAACTTAGCCCCTGTCATCAAAATACGACAAGGGCCAGATGTTAAAAATCACCTAAACTGCAAATGTAAATGCAATTTAAGGGTGTGTATAAACTGCTTGTCCCGCAATGTAGTTTGCCTGCACTTTGTTCTGCACATCGAGCAAGACAAAGTCAGCCCTGTGTCCCAGTGCTAAACGGCCAGCCTTATGGTCAATCCCGAGGAACTGTGCGGGATATAACGCCGCCATTCTCAAGGCTTCCGCCAAAGGTAAACCCAACAAGTTCACGGTATTATTGACCGCAGTCGCCATATCGAGCACACAGCCCGCCAGCTCGCCTGTCACAGCATTTAATCTGTCGCCGACTCTTAACACTCGAGTACCAAAGAGCTCGAAGCTAGTCTCATCCTCCATACCAACTGGCGGCATAGCATCGGTGACTAACATCATCTTGCCCCTCGGTTTTGCCCGTAGTGCAACCTTTGCCGCCGCAGGGTGCACATGGTGACCATCGACAATCAAACCACACCAAGCGGTTTCACTCTCAATCGCCGCGCCAACCATACCCGGCTCACGGGAACCGAGTGGTGACATCGCATTATAAAGGTGGGTAAAGCCCGTCGCGCCTGCCGCTAATGCTGCAATCACTGTATCGTAATCGGCATTAGAATGGCCCAAACACACCTTAACGCCCGAAGCAACGAGCGTACGGATCACCTCTGGCGACACATTCTCAGGCGCAAGCGTGACGACTTTAATCCCCAGATTTTGACGACAAAATACTGCGAGTTCAGCATCGGTTATTTCACGAATAAAACCCTGCGGATGTACACCTTTTTTAGGCACAGATAAATGTGGTCCTTCAAAATGCACCCCTAAAACGCCAGCGCTACCCTTAACTAAAGCCTCGGCCACTGCATCGGCCGCATTGGCCATCACACTGACATCGTCGGTAATAAGCGTAGGTAAAAATCCGGTCGTGCCAAAACGCGCATGGGCACGGCCGATAGTTTCAATGCAATTAACACTCGGATCGGCATTGAATAACGCCCCGCCGCCACCGTTCACTTGCACATCAATAAAACCTGGCACCAGCGTTCCGGCTTGGCGGATTTCCTTCGCGCCAACAACCGTATCAAACGCCAGAATGTGCCCGTCTTCGACAGTAACAGGCACATCTTGATGGAAATATTCACCATCAAAAATACGCTCGGCGATCAAGGTGATTTTCATCGCAAACCTCTTTCAATAAATAACACGAGTGACTTAAGTCTTAAATTAAGTTAACTGCGAGGGCTTAGCTGCACGGGCTTAGCTGAACAGGTTTAATCGTGCAGCGACTTAATCGTGCAGCTAAAAGTCCACTAAGTCTAATCCGCAGTACCTAAACCTCCAAAACGTTGGCCGCTTAAAGCTCGGCGGCTTAGAGCGTTTGGGTCACTTTTTTAAGGCCAGCAGGTTGATCGGGATCGATACCGCGGGCAATCGCAACCGCAGCCACGTCGATATAGAAACGTTGTAATAACGCTAACGGCGCCACACGTGGGTGAATGTCAGTCGAGGTTTGATTCAGATGCACTAAATCGGCGCCGCGTTGGCTCACGTTTTCAATCTGTTCGATATGGCTAGCGTAGGATTCATCGCCAATGCACACATCAACGATAGTGAGTTTTTTCTCAACTAAGGTCACAGGACCGTGGAGGAACTCAGCGCTACTGAACGCTTCGGCATGGATTGAACACACTTCTTTTAACTTAAGCGCAATTTCCTTAGATACCGCATAACCTAAACCACGGCCAAGTACGACTAAGTTCTTTACGTCGGCAACGGATTCAGGCGTGAGTTGTGGCTCAGCGTCCACCGCCGTTTGCAGCGCTTGGGGTAAAGAAGCGACGGCGCTAGCAAGCGATTCGCTTTGAGTCCAAGCGGCGGCAAGTTGTAAAATCGCTGACAACGTTGCGAGGTAACTCTTAGTTGCGGCAACCGCTTTTTCTTCACCAGCACGTAAAGGCACAACAACATCGACGATATCTTTAATCGGTGCGGTTTCATCATTGACTAAGGCAACACAGAAAGCGCCGGCATTTTTTGCCATACGCGCCTGCGCCAAAATATCAGGGCTACGGCCAGATTGTGAAATCACAATCACTAATGCGCCTTCGAGTTTCAAGGTCTTACCATACACACTCGCCACTGAAGGGGCGGCGGCAAACGTCGGTACGCCCGCTTCGATTTCAAATAAGTACTTAGCAAAAACACCCGCATGATCCGATGAACCACGACCAACGATCATTACAAAACGGGGATCGAAGGCGCGCAGCTTTTCACCTAACTGCTGCATGATTTCAGCGTTAGCTTCTAACTGACCAGCGATTTTTTGCGGTGCGGTGCGAGCTTCTTGCTCCATAATAGTGTTTGTCATGTCTTTTACCTTCACGTTCAAATACAGGATTTGGCTTCAGTGCCTATTTGCACTGACAACGACTTATTAAATTCTTGCTGGGCGAAATACATAGCACCAAGTTCGGGTGGTGCTAAGGTTTCTGAAATTTTGGCGACCACATCGGCACCGAGCCAGGCTTGTAAAGGCTCTGCAAGGCCACCGATCATCGAAAAACGCACCGGATTTAGGCTAAATAGCTTACGCGCCATGTCGCTAATATAATCTGCGCCTTCTTGCACTATGGCCGTCGCGACTGCGTCACCTTCATTGGCGCAATCGAGCACACTTCTGGCTAATGCGGCATAGCAACTTGATGATTTACCGGCTAGATTTTCGACAATACCGAGCGCATCGGTGACGTTAAAGTAGCTCAGCAGCATATCGGTTAATCGGGTTGGTACGACAAAGCCATCGAGTGCTAACAACACGTGTTCGGCGGCTTTTAATCCCAGCCAAGCACCGCTGCCCTTATCACCTAATGCAAAACCATAACCGCCAATACTCAAGCTGGTATCACCAACATGGGCATAACCGCAAGAACCTGTGCCCGTGATGATCACAGCGCCATCGGCACCGCGGTGGGCACCAATACAAGCCGTATGCAGATCTGTGGTGACATACATGGCCGCAAAAGGATGCTGCCAGTTGATCACGTCTTGATATAACCGAGGGACATTTACGCCAGCAAGACCAAGACCCGCCACCAGCAAGTGACTACCGCTCTCGTTCATGCCCGCATCCAGCAACGCCAGGCGAGTCGATGCTTCAATGGATTCAAATGTTTGTATGAGACCATGCAGTGGATTTGCACGTCCTGCAACACCTGTCCCTAAAACGGTACCGTCTGCGCAGTAGATGGTGGCTCGACATTTACTGCCGCCGCCATCTACACCTATAAACAGTTGTTGATCTTTTGTCTGGACTAACCCCATGACACCCCTCTTCAGCTATCAATGCAGCGCTACCGTTGCTTATTATTTGCCGTTAATACAGCGCTTAACTTTAGTTAACTCAATGTTACAGCAAAAATGACAGCGTTGTCATTTACTTTTTTAAGTGATTTATGATCTAAAATCAAATTTAGGCAATCATTGACACAGAAAAACAAAATAGCTGTATTTTATCTTTAAAATACAGCCAGATATAAAAATCGATTTAGTTAACGATTAAACTTCTTCCTTTACGAACACCATCGGCAGCTATGGCACGGACCTCTATCGGTGCAGTGACAGCCTGCCCCGCTTGATAAGCTTGCCATTGGCCATTTAGACTTCGGTATTCAAGTTTGAGCCCGGGATAGGCGATATTAGCAAACAGTTTACCCTCACGGATCTCGGCGCCGACCGTCGGTACGCGATAATCAATCCCCGCTTTATCTAACTTAATAAACTCTTTGTGGCCTAAGGTATTCGCGAGTTGTTGCCAATCCTTTGCCTGTGCATCACGCATGGTTAAGGTAAAAGCACCCGAGCTTTGGTTATACACAGCGCCTTGATATTGATAAGGTACTTCCCATGCAGCTTGATGCCAAGCACGCTCAGCCAACATCAATAAACGCGGGAACACCATGTATTCGATCGTATCGTCACTGCGAATCGACTCACTCCAGACCTGCCCTTGCAAGCCAGAAAAAGGTTTGCCTTTCTCCCTTGGGCCCGAGACTTTGTTACCTGCCTCATCGAGTTTTATCCTGTCGTCCGCTTCGAACGGCTGATTTTGAATATCGGTCCATTGCTCGGCATTGGCGGCCAAGTTATCTGGCATAAAGCTAAAGACTTTATGGCTGTTGGTTGCGCGGCTCGCCCAGTAATAGCCATGCTCCTTGGGATCGGCCTCATAGGGGAAATCAAAGTACAATACCTCAGGATTAGAGAGCACGGTTTCCCAACCAAGATTCGCCTGCTGATTGGCGCGCTCATAGCCTTTATGGGCAATCACATCCCAAATATTAGACTGCACTTTAGCGGGCATATTCTCAGGGCGAACATGGCTCATGCCATCGCTCCATCCTGCGGCTTCAATGCCTTTTGCCGCTAACATTGTCGAAATTCGTTCAATAAAATAAGCGCCTAAGTCATCTATCGACTTAACGCCTTTATCGTTATTGGTGACAAATGCTAAACACTGCGGAGATTGTTTCCAAGCTCCCGCCGTTTCATCGGCACCAATGTGGTAACGCGTCAATGGTTGACCCGCGGCTTGGTGTAACTTGGCAATTTCATCAATTACCTTATCGACAAACTGATAGGTCGACTCCATACACACGTTAAGCGTATTGTCGTCGTAATATTGCACTGAAGAATAAACCGTTTTGTCGTTTGCATCGGATAACAAATATTGCTCAGCTGCAGTGGTTTTCCCTTCAGCTTGCAATTGACGAGCGCCCGCATCTAACGCTTTTACCGCTGTGCTAGCTTGATTTGCCGTTTCCTGCACAGGGACAACCTGCACTTTGCCCGTGTTTTTAAGCTCTACGTCTTCAGCCTGTAATCGACGAAAACGCGCATCCATCGCTTTAATCGCGGCGCGGCTATGACCCGGCATGTCCATCGATGGGATCACTTGAATTTGACGCGCCTCGGCATATTTCACTATGTCGATATAGTCTTGTTTAGTGTAATAGCCATTGACGCTAGTATAGCCAAACGGCCCACTGCCTAACTGCGGTAATAAGCAGGAATTTTCATCTAAATCATGGCAACGTTTACTGCCAATGTCGGTTAATTCAGGCAGACCATCGATTTCTAAACGCCAACCTTCATCGTCAGCCATGTGTAAATGCAGTTTATTGAGCTTATAAGCCGCCATTTGGTCGAGCAAATCCAGCAACAATTGTTTGCTGTGGAAATTACGTGCCACATCAATGTGCATACCACGGAACGGATAACGTGGGCGGTCTTCAATGGTCATGGCATTCACTTTCAGCGAATTCACATCCACAAGGCTTGCTAATGATGACAAACCGTAAGAGAAGCCCGCCGCATCATTGGCAGCGATCACAATTTCCGTTGGCTGAATATCTAAGCGATAGCTGCCCTCACCCCCTTTATGGCTGGCAAATTTCACCGTAATGCCACTCGCAGATTCAGCCACACCCAGGCGAGCTAAACGTGCCACCGCCGCCGCAACTTGACTCTTTTGCTCTGGGTTATCTTGCTGATATTCTAGCTTAATACCACCAGCAAGAGATACTGGTGTATCAGTTGAATGGATCTTCACCTTTTGTGGCGTTGGGATAATGGTATCCACAGCCAAGGCGGCATCTTCACTCACGCTTTGATTGGCTTTAAATAATTGCGCGGCATCGGCTGGCGCGAGTTTATCCGTTTCAGTGCGTTGATATTGGGTTTTAAAATTCGTAAACCCTTCAACATACGGACGCGTCTCTAAACCCGTTTCGGCATCTTTACCCACTTGAGTGCTGGCGATAATGACGGGTTCTAATCCTTTTGCTGCGAGGTAATAGTTTGGCATAGCGTCGGTTTCAGCCAATTGCCACGGCTCACCACGGAATGTCAGTTGCTTTTTCTCGCCCTTAACAAATCCCTTAAAAGCAGCCGTTGGCGTAATACAATGTAAATCGCCTTTAACGTGCGTTATCGTCAATTCACCGCTTTCAACCGATTGCACTGGGCGCATTTGACTTAAATAAATTTCCCAATCCTGGCTGGCTAAATCCATACCGGGCACGAAATCAATTTGAGCGACAAAACAGCGACCATCGGCTTTATCTTTTAGGCACTTATCGTCTGGCACATTGGTCACGACACGGTAAGTTACGACTAACGAATCCCCGAGTTGTTGTAACTGCGCTTGAGTTAATGCGTCCTGAGCTTGCTGTGTTTGAGCCACAGCCTTATCGGCTGACGCTGCGGAAGACGTCACAGGCGCCTCGGAACAGGCCGTTAATCCTAAAGCCAGTAAAATGGCGCTTGCTGAAAGTGTTTTTTTCATGATTATCCTTATCTAGCTCCAGAAATGGCTACAATCTGAAGGAAGTTACTAACGTCCGCAGTCTTTCCCCTTGGTGAAACAGTCGCTCGCTCGAGTGCGCTAAGTGCTCGCTATCGAGTGAGGCTGAACCTGAGACATTGGCAAGATCATTTAACGTACGAGAAATCGCTTCGGTGACGCAGGTTTGCTCCTGCGCCGCATGGGAAACTTCGATGTTCATATTACTGATATTTGAGACTAAATCAGTCACTTTAGTGAGTACTAACTTAATTTCTTCCGAGCGGTTAACGCCCTGAGTCGAGAGGGCTTGGCTCGCTTGCATCACAGTGACCGTTTCTGCCACTCGGCTCTGAACCTGCTGGATCATTTTCTGTATTTCACCTGTGGCTTGTTGAGTTCGGCTCGCCAGCGTGCGCACTTCGTCGGCCACCACAGCAAAACCGCGCCCTTGTTCACCCGCCCTTGCCGCTTCAATGGCAGCATTAAGCGCGAGTAAGTTGGTTTGCTCGGCAATACTGTTGATCACCACAACCACTTCATCAATTTTTTGGGTTTCTTGCTGTAACTGTGAGACGGACAATGCCGAGCGAGCTAATTCAGATGCCAGCTTGCGGGTAATGTCTAATCCCGAATCAAACTGACGCTGACTGTCATCGACCGCTTTATCGGCCTGACTCGCCGCATCCGCGGTGCGCTTGGCATTAATCGCAACTTCGTTAGCACTGGCACTTAGCTGAGTTACAGCCGTCACTGCGGCCTCGGTTTCTTTTAGTTGGGTTTGCACGCGATCATTGTTGGTTTGCGACAATGAGCCAAGCGCTTTGGCATCGCCCAGTAATTGCCCTGAAGTTTCGTGCACTCTGGAAATCGTGGCGTGAATTTGCTCTACAAAACCATTAAATGCCTTGGCAAGCTGACCAATCTCATCCTGACTCTCAACCGGTAATCTGTGGCATAAATCACCGTCACCGCTGGCAATTTCTTCCATGGCGCGGACAACATTCTCCAGTGGATTAATCACTAAACGTTTAAGAATGATAAAGATAACAATTAAACTGCCACCGAGAATTAACAGCGCCTGCAAGAAATAACCTAAGAGTAAATCTGACAACTGAGCGCGAATGGGCAACATAGAAAACTGGATGGCCAATTGGCCGGTCGGATTGCCTTGGTCAGCAAAGTGAATTTCACGTTTTACCAAATACTCATCGGCCACCGTTTGAGCCTGTTGACTCTCGGCTAACACTTTACCGCGATGGTCGCTCACGACGATATGATAAATCTGCGCAGATTTAAGCATCACAGACAACACGGCTTGGATTTGTTCATAATCGTAGGTGAAGATGGGCTGCGCCATAGTGACTTGCAAATTGGCGACGGTATTGTCTTCAAACTTAGTTTCACTGGCGGCCAATTTATCGCTCGCCAACCAGTAAGATGCACCGAACAAAACGCTGACTATCATAAAAATCGCTGCCGCTAACCCAATCTGTACTTTTAAGGCTAATGTTTTCATTATTTTGCACCTTGCATACTAAAGAGATCTAACCATAATTCTTTGCGTTCTATTGGCGTTAACGGACTTAAATCAGGCGTATCGAGGCGGATAATGACCCTTTGTTCAAACTTTGCCTCGCGGTACAGTTGCTCAATTTTTAGCTCGCGATTGAACATCTCATCAAAAGAGCCGTCGCTTACCATACTTTCAAGCCCTGCTAAAATGGCCGCCGCAAGTTCGGGGCGCTTAGGGGACACAAAGAAATAAGCTGGCGAGCGATATTGCAGCAGAATATGGCTATCAACCTTAAGTGCGGGATCGGGGTGACTAGCGAGTTCTTCACCAATTTCCTGGGCGCCGAGGGCAAGATAATCAAAACGCCCACCTTCTAACATGGGGTATAAATTGGTGTACTGATAACTCGTCACGACGGGTAATCCATTGGCCTCTAAAATAGTGGCATCGGGCCAATAACGATTTTGCCCCGCCTTTAACTGCCTAAAATCCGCCATGGTTTTCACCTTGGCGAATCGCGTTTCATCCGCTTTGCGGATAATCAGCAGTCGATTACCGAGTAATCCTTTAAACAATGGAATGCGCACGGGTAGCACAGTTTCTTCTAATTCTTTTGAGGTCATACTCCAAAACACATCGACTGTTCCAGCCAGTGCTTCTTCGACCTTGCGTTTTTGATTCATTTGAGTCGACATTTGCTGCACTTGATAGCCGCTATCCGAGCGGCGCAGTGCTTCCTTAAGCAAATTTAGCTGCCAAGTCTGCTGTATGGTGGTGACGATTGTTTTTGAAATCGGCGCCTGAATGTGAGAAACGTCAGACTTAATGGCGTCAGAGGAACCGGAATTAGAATTAGAGTTTGAGTTAGCGGCAAAATGACTTGAGGCAATATCGGCTGCAAACACAGCGAAGGATGAGGCTGAAAGCCCCGTCAGTGCCATGATAAACAGTGACCAGCAAGCTGCTCGTTTAGTGATGATAAGTGTGGTCGTTCGTGTAAAAACATAACGAATGACACTCGTCATGCCCGTCGCAATGACGCGCATCGCAACCGTTAAATGAATCGCCATAAATTGCAGCCTCTTTTTATTATCTGGTTTTTACCAGTGAGTTTTATTTATCTATGCCGCTAACGTTCAAATGCTGAGGTAGGCATTGAGGTCATATTGTAAAAACACCCTAAAAAAATGGCTGGGCACTGCTTACAGTACCCAGCCCACGCTAGTTTCTGGGGAGAGACTATCAAAATATCAAAGACAAACGTATCGCCGCCCGACAGCAATACTCCTGCCAAACACATGAAAAGGAGACCTCATCCTCTCATGCAGACCTTACAAACAACGTATCACACAAGCAGATGACAGCGTTGTCATCATTAAAGTACACAAGAAAGAACAGGATTTCTACATTTTTTTGACAATTATTGTTATTTTTTATGAATAGACATACTTAACCATTATTATTCAATAACTTAAAATGTTTAATTTATTTACTCAAGCTTATGTGACAACGTTGTCTTTCATTGGTAACATGGCGATAACATGACAAAGATCACGGTAGCTATTGATGAGTCCCCTTAACACATTAGTGCCCAGTAATACCCAATCTGCTCCGCGCTTAACTCGGCACTACCGAAACCTCAGTTTGATATTGCTACTTTGTGGAGCTTGGTTATTTTGGGCGAGCCATTTTCATTCGCCATTTGATCTTATCCAAGAATATGGCCGCTTTGTTTTTCTGGGTATTACAGGAGCGATATTTGCCAATTCGACGGGAGCTGGCGGTGGCGTCATCTTTATTCCCGTTTTTTCGAGCCTCAACTTTAGTGAGTCTCAAAGTGTTGCGACTTCATTTATGATCCAGTGCTTTGGTATGACAGCAGGCGCGATTTCATGGTCACTGCATTATAAAAAGCGCCACCTAGAAGATGCCGCCTGGTCTGGTTTTGTGAAAGCAGCATTACTTGCCGCCTTCTTTTCAGTATTAGGTTTCTGGAGCAGCCAACTACTACAGCTCAACTCCCCCTCTTCGCTACACACAAGTTTCAGCATCTTCTCGATTGTACTCGGTATCGCCATCGTTTTTAGTAGCAAAAGTAGCAAAAGTAGCACGCCAATAACTAGCACTATAAGGCCAGTCGATTTTCTTTGGCTCGCTCTCATTGGCTATTTCGGCGGCATTATCACAGCTTGGTTATCGGTAGGCGTCGGTGAATTAGTCGTCATTTATCTGATGTTACGGGGACTATGCGCCAAAATGGCGATCGCCACCGGCGTCATTGTCTCTGCAATTACAGTTTGGTCGGCAAGCCCTATTCATATTTTTTCAACAAATAGCCATGCCCTCTTTGAGTTAGTGTTATTCGCAGGCCCAGGTGCCGTTATCGGAGGATTACTCGCTCGTAAATTAGCGCTATATCTCCCAGTAAAAGTATTAAAACTTTTTTTCTCCATTTGGATAATTTTGACGGGTAGCGTCATGTTGGCGAGTTAATAGGAAACATTAAGATGAATAATTCTTCGCTAAAAAGTATCACTATTGTCGGTGGCGGTAGCACAGGTTGGATGACGGCTCTCTACTTGAGTAAGTTATATAACCATTCGTCTAATATTATTGATATTAGACTTATCGAAAGTAAAGAAATTGGTATTATTGGCGTTGGTGAAGCTACCGTTCATAGTCTACGATTCTTCTTTGCAGCTATGGGATTAGATGAAAATGAACTACTTAGAGAAACTAACGCAACATTAAAGACTGGCATATTATTTCGTAACTGGATGAAACCAGTCGATGGTAAAATGCATGAATATTTCCATCCATTTGAACAACAAAAACCATCTGGAAAAATTGATAATGCAAGTGCTTGGATTTTAAATAATCAGATTAATGAATCAAACAGCACTCCCTTTGCTGAAGCAACAAGTCTTTCATTTAGCTTAATGCAAAATAACTTAAGCCCTAAAACGCAATACTTGAACCAATATCAAGGTATTGTCCCCTATGGTTACCACTTAGACGCGACGCTCATGGCTGCCTTTTTAAAGCGCAAAGCCACCCAAGCAGGTGTAGAGCATGTTGAAGCAAATGTAACGGACGTTCTGGTTAATGATGGCAACATCACTGAGGTTGTAACTGACCAAGGCTCATTCAAGAGCGACATATTTATCGACTGCACAGGCTTTAAAGGGCTTTTAATTCAAAGCCTAAAGAATGATAACTGGCAATCATTCGAAACTGAATTACCTTGCAATAAAGCCGTTGCAATGCAGCGGGAATATCTGCCTCACCAGCTACCAAGAGCCTATACGACAGCAACAGCGCTTAGTCATGGTTGGGCTTGGGAAATTGACCTAACTAATCGTCAAGGAACGGGTTATGTCTACGATGGCAATAGTCTAACGAGGGAGCAAGCTGAGGCTGAATTAAAAGCTTATCTTGGCGATGAACAAGAGATCATAAGAACTGTTCACTTAGATATGAAGATAGGTTGTAGACGTGAATTTTGGGTTGGAAATTGTATTGCAATGGGGCTCGCAGGTGGATTTATTGAGCCCTTAGAATCGACAGGCTTACATCTTATAAACTTAGGGGCAAGATTGCTAGCGACGCATTTAACGTCATCAAATCCCTCCCAAGCAATAAGGACGTCATATAATACCGCAATGAACGGCTTGTATACCGATCTTAGACAGTTTATCGTACTTCATTACTGCTTAACTGATAGAAATGATAATGAATTTTGGCAAAAAGCCGCACAAAGCTCAGCATTCATCCCTGCTCTAGAACAAAAAATAACACTATGGAAAGACAAGGTTTGTGAGTATGTCGATCTTGCCAATGGCTATAGTTCAGTTTTTACAGATGAGAATTATCGCTACGTACTTTATGGTATGCAGCATATTCCTGAAATCCATATACCTTGTCCCAAAACAGAAATAACAAAAATACTCGACAACTTAAAAACACAACAATTTAGAGCCAAAGAGCAATCTTTATCACATCAAGAATTTTTAGCAAAAATTTAAAACAATAAAGAGCAAGATTAACAATCTTGCTCTACATGCCGTTTAATTAAACCATTAATTAAGTTGGATGCCATACAACTTGATGCGTTCAATTAACTCCCTATGGGGTAATAATTGCGATTTGAGTAATGTAACCTGCTTGTCTAGTTTGTCGGTCATTTCCGAGAAAAGCCGCTCCTCTTCATCATTTAATGTCATCTTTAATTTTGACTCAAAGTCTGAGCCATAGAGTACATATAAATAGTTTTCTAAATTGAAAAATTCTAGCGTAGAAGTAAAGTCATAGGCAGTCGGTATGTGATAGCGCCACAATTCTAGATGTTCTTTTAATGAGTCTGGAATACTTATTTCATTTTTATTATCAACCCAAAAAGGCGTATCCATTCGTTTGGCTGTGACATAGTGAAGTTTAATAAAGTCAATCACCCGATTCCAAGCATTCGATACCCGCTGATTATAACGATTAGCCACAAGTGGCATAACGTCAGTATTAGCAGGAAAACATTCGGCTAACATTCTGGCTGTCGCATCAAACATAAGAAGACCAGTCGCTTCTAAAGGTTCAACAAAACCACTCGACAAACCAATCGCAACACAGTTACCTTGCCACGATTTCTCTCTATACCCCACCTTCATAGGTATGTGTCGAAACGAGATTTCTTCAGCTGCTTTACCAAGATATTCCCGTAATACACTCTCAGCTTGCTCTATTGATGAATATTGACTGGAATACACATAACCAACACCACGACGTTCAGACAAACCGATATCCCATATCCAGCCAGCCTCTTGTGCTGTTGATTTAGTGAAACAAGGGATAGGCGTATATTTATCTTCATAAGGAAGCTGCACAACTAATGCTGAGTCAACAAACAAAATGTCACTCTTATCAACGAAGGGAACGTTACATGCGTTGCCAATGAGTTGAGCACTAAATCCAGTACAATCAACATACAAGTCCGCAGTCAATACACCAGCGTTATCAGTATGTAACTCTAAGATATTTCCCTGAGCGTCTATTTTTGTATCAATAACTTCTGCAAGCAGATGTTTAACGCCTAACCGTTCAACACCAAATTCGGTCAACAACTTGGTAAACTTTGCAGCATCGAGATGATACGCGTAATGCATAGCCCCTCGATATTGAGGCTGTGTCATCGCTTTAGGGCCAAACCCCGCATCAATTAAATGACCTTGAACTGACACAAGATCAGCGTAGCGGCCTCTATCTGAAAGAGATTTATTGAGCCAACTTGAAGTGAAATCTTTAAAGTAGGGATAATCAAATAAATGGTGATAGTACTCCCCTGAATTTGGTTCATTCCAATCAATGAATTTAACACTCTGTTTAAATGTTACATCACAGCGATGAATAAAATCATCTTCTCGAATACCAAAATACTTTAATGTTTCTCGTAACATAGGCACTGTCCCTTCACCAACGCCTATAGTAGGAATGTTCGGGGACTCAACTAACATAACTTGTATTTGAGGTGTTCTAGCATTCAACTTTTTAGCTAAATGACAGGCAGAAATCCAACCTGCAGTTCCGCCACCCACAATGACGACACTCTTTATATCTTTTCTTGAAGTCATGACCTATGCCTGCTGATTACTTAAGCGCTCAACTCGATTTCTTCTTTCGCTAGGCGATTAATTTGATGCAATGAGTTCAAATGGCTGTAAATTGGAGCTAAAAGGCCTCGTTGCTTGATATCTAAGAACTCATCTGAGCTGAGTTGATTTAACTTAGCTTCATCGATGAAATAGATACCATTAATGCCGCGTTTTTCGCCTTTGATGTCAACGGTAAGACTTTGGGGAGAAAATAATTCTTTTTGAGCCAAAAATGCAATAATTGCCTTACTCATTTGTTCTTGTTCAAAGTTTTTTATAATACTTTCTTTACGCAATCTTAAAAACGCTGTTTCCTCTCCTCCTTCAAATAATGCATTTCCCTCGTCAGTAGTCACATGAGCGCTTTCTTCACGTATCCCAACCCATACTTTATCCTGTTGTTCAGCACTCAGTATTAACCCAAACGGATAGTTTTTAAGTACATTTGGAATATACAGCCCTAACCATTTGCCATCTTTTTGCTTCAAATTCTGTCCAGGTTTTAATCCAAGCATAATTACGGACTGATATTCTCCTGTTTCACTATTCTTAACAAAAATAACAGGTGAATCTACAGCTGCATAAGCAAACTCATAAATTGAAATGGGTAGTAAATGTTGCTCAGCTACATGCTCATAAGTGGTAGGAGTCACTTTAAGGTGCGCATGTTTTGCTGAGTCAAGCGGGGTGATTGAATTAGTCATATGAGCTCCTTGAGGGCTTCTTCTGATTGAATATTATTGAGATATAAAAAAAGGGAGCAAGCTCCCTTTTTCATTTATACATGAGTTAAACCAAGATTAGAATCGTACGCTAGCACCTAATGTAATTCGGCGGGCCATATTGTATTCAAATACAGGGAAGCCATCCGTAAAGCCACTTAGATTAGATTGGAACTGATTGTTACCAAACTGACGTGAACCTTCTTCTAACAGGTTATTACCATCAAGCTTAATATCCATATAATCAGTAACATGCCAAATTGCGCTCAAGTCCAAGCTACCAAATGCATCGTGTAAACGATTACCGTATGAACCAGTTTCACGGATCATATACTCACTACGCCAGTTATATGCTAAACGAACTTGGAACAAATCGTTTTCAAAATAACCAGTTAAGTTATATGAATGCTTTGAACTATCGCTTAAGAACGGGTTGCGATCTGTATATGTATTTGGACTCGTTTCACTATCAGTATAAGTGTAGTTAACAATTGAGCCGAAGCCGTTACCAAAGTCTTGTTGATATTGCAGTTCTAAACCTTGGATTGTCGCAGATTCGCCATTGGCTTTCTCTTGCACAGTCCAACCACCAGCAACTTCATCAGGTTTTAACGTGCCAGTAAATGGGATATCGGCGCTATCTGCATGGTACTCACTAAAGGTTACGAAGTTTTTAACATCCTTCATAAACAAAGCCGCAGAAAGTAATGACTCTTCATTGAAATACCATTCAATACCTAAGTCTATTTGATTAGCAATAAATGGTTTTAACCCGATATTACCAACAACCCATTTTTGGTTATTAGGCACATCATCATTCGCACCTAAAACGTTAGGGTTAACATACATGTCATCATACTGTGGACGAGCCATAACTCGAGCTGCAGATGCGCGCAATATGAGATCTGGTGCTAAGTCGAATGCAACGTTCAAGCTTGGTAACCATTCCCCATAATTAGCCGAAGAATCGGTTTTCTTGCCATCAACATAGTAAGTTGAAGTTGCTTCAGTCCCCGCATAACGCACACCAAAGTTACCGCGTACGCCTTCTGATGCAAAGTTAGCCATCACATAAGCAGCGTAGTTATCTTCGTCAATTTCACGGTATGAACCAAAATCTTCAGTCTCACCTATGATGCTCGATTTGGCCCAATCTTTTAGTGCATCTGGATCAAAACGAATAATATCGTATTCACTTGTTCCTACAGCAAAAGTACCAGTATTTAAGCCTGCTGTTGATATGATGGGATTAAAGTCATCGGCTTGTACAAAGTCAAAACGGCGACTCGTTGTATTATGCTTCGCATATTTCAGACCCGTTTTAATGGCATTAACCACACCTAGATCTACATCAAACTTAATATCGGCTTGAATATAAGTTTCATCATCCGTTTTGGGTGTTTTATTAAAGTTACTGCCAGTACCCATTACAAGTGAACCAGGATCATAAGTGGCTGTATCAAAACCATTCAAATCCCAAGTTTGATGACCATTGGTAAAGTCGTAAGTCGCACCATTTAATGCTGTGCCACCCAGACCATCTTCAACAACCATTTCAAAATCGGTACCACCAGTAGAGCTTGTATCACCGATTTGAGTCGTAAACTGGTATCCATCACCGCTATATTCCATCTTCAGGTCGAAAACTTGAGACTTCATTGTCGCTTCACGAGGGCGAGCTTGCCAATATGCTAAGTTAACAGGGCCTGCAACTTGAGAACCTGACTGTGATGCATCTGGCTTATCACCACCACATAAACCGCAGCCACCTAACCATTCCGTATTATCCCAAGCACCAGAACCTGGAGCTCCTGACCATGAGGTGTCAGCTTGCGTAAACCATAATGCGTAGTTGGTATTGTCCGCGGCCATTTGCATGTCCATCGCGTTAAACACAAAGTTTAATGAATCAGATGGCGCATACTGGAATGTTGCAGCAATAGCGGAACGCTCACGCTCTTGTTCAAATGCAACAGGGCCTGCACCCCATTCCCAAAACGCTTCATCGCCTTGACGCTGTAAGCTACGATTTTGCATAACGCCAGAAACTAATACACCAAAAGTTTCATCATCATTCTTCCAGCTTCCTAAGCCTGAAAACTGTGGGTCCGTTTCACCCGAATCGCTTTGATATTGAGCTTCAGCAGATGCAAAGAAAGTCATTGAATCCATATCCAATGGCTTACGAGTATTAACTACAACAGTACCACCCACACCACCTTCAGCTAAGTCCGCCTGAGATGATTTATAGACTTCTAAGTTACCAACTAATTCAGATGGTAATAATTCATAGTTAAATGAACGTTTTGCAGGCTCAAGAACAAACCAACCTGTTGAAGCCACGTTTTGTCCATTCAGAGTAGTCAAAGTCAAATCTTGACCTGCACCACGAATAGAAACACCTGCGCCTTCACCAAATTGACGCTGGATCGTGACACCTGGAATACGTTGCAGCGATTCTGCAACGTTTTTATCAGGGAATTTACCAATGTCTTCAGCAGTAATAGCATCCACAGTACTGTCTGAGAAGCGTTTGGCATTTAAGTTAGCTTGCTGGGAAGCGCGAATACCGCGAACTTCAATTTTTTCAATATTTTCAGGTGCTGCGGTGGTTGCCGTGGCATCTGCAGCGACAGCGCTGATGGATACAGCACTGCCGAGTAGGATAGCAATATTTGTTGCTAGTACAGTTTTCTTAAAGATTGATGGTCGCATCTCGTTTCCCTTCCATAACTTTATTATCGTTTTAGTATTCATAACCATTCCCTGCGGAATGACAACGCTGTCATGTCTAGTGCAAACATTACACAATAATTAACAGCCTTGCCACAACAAAATAACGATGGAAGCAAAAAAATGTCATAAAGCAGAATTTTGAATCAGTAATTTTATTAAAAATCATTATAAAACATGAGCTTTAATATTATGACGTAAATTTACAACTCCAAGCATAATTGTAACAACGATAAATTAACGCCAATTTGTAACAATTCAGGATTGCTAAGCACATCAAAAGCTCGCACTATAAGACGCATAAGTAAGAAAATACTGATAAAAATGTAAGCTTGTAAATTGCTGGTAAAGAATTTACGTTCATAGAACAGTTAACCCTTCGCGACCTTAGACAAAGAGTTTTTACATCAATGAAAGTCACTATCAACGACGTAGCTAAATATGCTGGAGTGTCTATCAAGACAGTATCACGTGTCACCAATAACGAACCTTCAGTGAAGCAGGCCACAGTTGACAAAGTGAATGAGGCGATAAAAGCACTTAACTACCAACCGAATTTAGCGGCGAGAAACCTCGCGGGCACTAAGTCCTATGCTATTGGTTTTATTTACGATAATCCAAACGCTTACTACATTATTGATATGCAAAATGGGATCTTGGCAGCCTGTAAAGACAAGGGCTATGAACTTGTCATCCACCCTTGCAATGCCAAATCAGAGACCATTTGTGATGAGCTTACAGCACTAGTCAAATATTCTAGGCTAGCGGGATTAGTACTGACGCCTCCCTTGTCAGAAGATCCGAAAGTACTCAAAGCGCTTACTGAGATTGATGCTAACTATGTGCGCATTATTGCAGGTGAAAAGGACAACGATCAGAATGGATTGACTATTTTAGTCAACGATAAATTTGGTGCAGTTGAAATCACCCAGCATCTGATTGACTTAGGCCACAAGCATATTGCGTTTTTAAGTGGGGATTTACACCATGAATCCACCAAAGAACGGTTACTTGGTTTTAAACAAGCATTAACAATAAATGGCCTAAAACTGAATGAAAACTACATAATTGAAGGGAAGTACTCATTTGAGTCTGGTGTTGACGGTGCGAATAAGCTTATTAAACTAAAACATCGTCCGACTGCGATTGTGGCTTGTAATGATGAAATTGCCGCTGGAGCACTTTTTGCGGCTCGTTTAGCGGGTTTAGATATCCCTGCAGACTTATCGATTGTCGGTTTCGAAGATAGCCCATTCTCACGTCAAACCTGGCCTAAACTCACCACAGTACATCAGCCAAACGCAGAAATAGCGCAAGTCGCAACGGAATTATTAATCGCAAAACGTCGTGAGCAGGATGCGATATATTCTAAGACCTTTACACCTGAACCTATCATTCGTGACTCGTCGGCAATTCCTAAACAATAAAAAAGAGAGCATATTTGCTCTCTTTTTTGCCCTACATTACATAGAAATCAATGTAATTTGAGCTTTGGACGCTGCCACCTCAATAACTTTTGTGCCACTCGATACACTATTGCCGAAAACCAGCCATAAAGGCTTGCTAAATGCCTCTGATACAAAGAGATATACATCAATCTTGCAATATGCCCTTCGACAAAGAAAGTGCCAGAGCGTAGGTTCCCCATCAAATTGCCTACCGCAGAGAAGCGGCTTAAAGACACTAATGAGCCGTAATCTTTATAAATAAAGGCCTTTTCAGGCTTACCTTGTAATCGATTAACGATATTATCAAACAAGGTATCAGCCATCTGTGCCGCAGCTTGCGCCCTTGGTGGAACAGGCTGACCAGAACTTTGGATCAATAGAGCGCAATCGCCAACGGCGTAAATATCTTGATGGCCCTTGACTCGCATGCAGTCATCAACTTCAACTTGATTTCGCGGCGTAATGGGCAATTTTGTAAAGTTCTGAAACGCTTTTGGACCTTTTACACCTGCCGCCCAGACTTTTAAGCCCGCTTTAATCACATCCCCATCTTGGGTGATAAAACCATCACGAGTCACTTCTTTTACTTGAACACCGATATGTAAACGTATACCTATCTTATCAAGAACTGCCTGCGCCCTAGCGCTCACACGCTCAGGTAATTGGGGGAGAATTTTGGGTGATGCTTCAATCAAATGCACATCAAGGTGATGTTTAGCAATATTCAGATAGCCATACTCTTTGACGGATTCAATCACATGATGAAGTTCTGCCGCCAATTCAACACCGGTCGCACCAGCACCAACAATGCCAATACTGACTCTTTCTTGTGTTTCGTTTAATTGGAGTAATGCGTCGAGTAATTTATGGTGGAATAGGTTGGCATTTTCGAGGCTATCTAAGAAGATACAGTGTTCATCAGCTCCTAATGTATTGAAACTATTAGAAACACCACCTAGAGCAAGGACTAAAAAATCATAATCGATTTGTCGCTGCTCTAAGAGTAACTCGCCTTCGTCATTATAGACGGCGGCTAACTGAATCGATTTAGCGTCAGGGTCGCACTGCTCTATATCACCGCGAATATAGCGGTAACCATTTTTAAGCCCATGATCTCGGTAGAGTAAACCTTCAATAGATTGATCGATCACGCCGACAGCAACTTCGTGTAATTTAGGCTTCCAAATATGAATAGGACTTCGGTCAATTAAGCAGACATCGACGACATCGCTACCGCCCCATTTACGACCCAACTTAGATGCAAGTGCTAAACCAGCTGCACCACCACCCACGATCACTATTCTTTTTGTAGCCAAAATGACAACCTCATAAAACTCATTTGCGAGGCTCAGTTATACCATGTTACAGATAAGAGATAACTACATTAGTTCAGTAAAACTGACGATTTTGCATTAAAGATATTTCAGAAACTCAGCCGTACTTCCATCAGCTTAGCCAACAAAAAAGGGCCACTAGGCCCTTTAGAATCGTTCTAAAGCAGCTTATACCGCTTCTTCGTTTTCTTCACCAGTTCGAATACGGATAACACGTTCAACATCAGTGACAAAAATTTTGCCATCACCAATTTTGCCTGTGCGGGCAGTTTCAACGATCACATCAATAGCTTGGTCGAGCAGATCATCCTGGATCACTAATTCTATTTTCACTTTTGGCAGAAAATCCACCATGTATTCAGCGCCACGATAGAGCTCTGTATGCCCTTTCTGACGACCAAAACCCTTGACTTCAGAAACCGTCATACCTGTAATGCCAATCTCAGCAAGGGATTCTCTTACGTCGTCTAATTTAAATGGCTTAATAATGGCTTCAACTTTTTTCATTAAAAATTCCTCATCCCTTGCAATAACATAAACAAACAGAATAACACTAGCTTACACGGGGTTAGGTCAACATTGAAGTGAATGTAGTGCTTTACTCATAAAACACAGTTTCTACAAAATCGCTTTTAGCACATAAAAGTCTAAAAAAAGCACTATGAGTATAGCGCCAGACTTTATACTTACATTCTAGCCAAAACTCGCTCGCGGGATGCAAGCGCAAAATAACAGGGATTTGTTATGAACACTCATCAAAAAGGCTTTAGCCTGATAGAACTTCTCATTTCACTTGCCGTCTTAACCATCTTGCTTACTGGAGGAGTGCCATCCTTAACTGATGTTTATACCCAATATAGAGCTGATAGCAGCATACGAATTATCCAACAAACGCTGCAATTTGCACGTAACCAAGCAATTACTCTTAATAGAAAGGTAACAGTCTGTGCTGTTATCGACCAGAAATGTGAGCAAAACTGGCAAGCTGGACTAACTGTTTTTATTGACACTAACAGTAATAACCAAGTAGATGACAGCGATAAAATACTCTATATGACAAATGCTTTTGATTCAAAAGACACAGTTAAATACAATCGTACGTCGATTCGATTTCGGCCTGACGGACTAGCATCAGGTACAAATGGGACACTAAAGTATTGCCCATCTAACCCAGCGAGCCCGCATTCACGAGCAATCGTTATTAATCAAGCAGGTAGAGTTCGTTTCTCAACCGATGACAATATAAGTTGTACTTAGCCTAACGGCGCTAAAAGAATGAGTCATAAATTTATTTTTTGAAAACAAAACCGTACTAAGTATCACAATAAGGAAGCTATATCACATTAAAAAATAAGATTAAAAATGCATGACTCAAATGCTGATATCAGCCGCATTCTCGCTTATACTCTATGGTAAATAAGTGAGGATAGTCCGCATGCAACACAAAATGGCAGGTTTTACCTTAATTGAGTTAATGGTTACAATCACTGTTGCAGCAATTTTATTAACCATCGGAGTACCGTCACTGGTCTCTCTCTACGAAGGTATGCGAGTAAATAATAACATTACAAAAATCCACGACATTATGGTCTTTGCCCGCAATCAGGCTGTGAGCTATGGCACGGCCGTAAATGTATGCCCATTTGCTACAGCTACCTCCTGCGGGACATCAACAGACTGGAGTAATGGAATTCGTGTATATATTAAGACCAATAAAGAATTACGAGCTATAGACGGCTTCCATTCAAGTGACAAAATAGAGGGCACAGTTAATTCACTCACATTCACGCCTGAAGGACTTTCTTCCGGTGGAACATTAATTTATTGCCCCGCAGGAAAAGCGGCCGAGTCAAAGGGTGTTATTGTAAATGCTGGCGGTATCATTTCATACGGCGCCAATGGCAGCAGCTGTTAAATAACCGAAATTTAGAGCGTATTTCACAGCATCCGTTTTGAAAGGCGCTTAGAAAACCATATCAATTTTTTGTTGACACAGAATTACGAACCATACCCTTCAGTAAAATTTGCTTTATAAAAAACCTTCAAAATTTTAATTACAGTTTCTTGGAGGTAGCTATCTAAGCGTAACCTTATCTAACTGTTTACTATTGTCACTGGTAAACTCTTGGCTTAGAGAGACGCATTCAATAACCTCTTTTATAAAATACTTTTTACCATCAGAGGCAGTTAATTGCTTACCTGGTAAACTGGCAATGTTCAGGTTAACGTCTTTTACCTTCCAACGATAAAAAACCACTTTATCCCCTTTAGATGCCGTAATGTGACATTTATAGTCCTGTGCTGGCTCACTCGTAGCTGCAATGGACACACAAGAAAAAATACCTAACATTAAACCAATAAAAGTTCTGCTCATTTCCAACACTCCGCTGACGGGCCTTTTACACCCGCAGATGTCATCGTAATCGTTGCACAGGTGGAATCTCGGCTTGCTTGACTCCCTTGTGCTGTTGCCGTAATCGTAAACGAGCTAGTACCAGCAGAAGCAACACTATAATGCCCATGCTCGGTAACAAAGGGATCCGCAGCTAATCCAAGCTTTGTCATATCTGTCGCATAAACACGATTATCCAAGTAATACTGCTCCTGTAAATTTGCCACATTCATTACCACTGCCACCCCTTCAGAGCGCCCACTCCTAGTGATATACTCAATATATGATGGATAGGCAATTGCAGCTAATATCCCAACCACCGCAACGACAATCATTAACTCAATAAGAGTGAAACCAAGTGAACTATTATTTTTCATTAATATTTTCACTCATTAATGTGGTAATAAATTTTATTAGTTTTTAAACCACTACCTAATTCGATAGTCCCTTTACACTTTCCGTTATCACACTCACCTTTACCTACTCCGATGATATAAGCAGTTGGATCTTTACCGGATTGAGGCTCAGGAATTACAATTTGGGGGGTATCAGGAATACGTTCACCAACCTCATAATAAAGTGTACTTGATGTTCGAGTACCTTTATGTAAGTCAAATACATAGAGTCGTCCCTGTCCTGAAAAACCACATACCCCCGCATCCAAATCAACGGCTTGGTTAGTCGGCGGAACAAATGAAGTGAAATAAACTTTACCATCAAAAATAAGCGAGGAAGATAGACTTTTCTCTCCCGAAGCAGGGAAATCATAATACCAGCCTCTCTTTTGCCCAAAAGCAACATTATCACTCTGCGAAGTAGGTGCGACAGAGGTAACATCATATAGATTAGAAATCGTTAGAGGGGCCGGTATATCGGTGCCAGTGAATTGTTTAGTGACAACATTTCTATCCTGAAATACATAAAACATGTCATTAGTGGCAATATCCAATGGATGTGTTCTATTCCCCGTACCCACAGTTACCGCATCATATGGTATGCTCTGATAGGATAAAATACCATTTTCAGAATGAATATTATTGAACTGAGTTTGTGCGACAGTCGGCTCAGCAAAAAACATCCGGTTATCAGGTGAACTCGCTGTGGAAATTTTGGCAAATTGGAATACGGACCAATTGATTTTACTCGTCGAAGGTAAATCTATCCGCCATATACTTCCATCAATATCACTTGCATATATCCGATCAGATATACCGTCATTATTACTGTCTAAAACAGCAACTTTATTAGGGATACTGTTCATTCCCGTGGCGGTAAACTTAGTCACAAATTCACCAGTAAATGCTTTTACAATATAAACTGCCGCACCAGAACCCTCTGCTGATTCCATTCCGCCACCAAAAATCAATACAGGTTCTGTGATTGATGGAATAAAGGTAACGATAGGCTCTGACCAACTTTGTCCTAAGTCATCAAACTTTTCCGTACTAGAATTAATCATCCACTTATACTGAGGTGAATCTGGATTTGTAATATCTAACGCATAATAAGACGTGCCGCCACGCCTCATACCAAGGAAAACCCAAGCCTTATTGACTTTACCATCTGCATCCGTTTCAGTATAAGCTACGGGTGATAAATCCATCCCATAAACACTATGAGTTCCAGTTGAATCATCCCGCCTTAGTGTTGGAATGTTATGCACTAATTCAGATGGTATAAATGCCCAAGACTCAGTGACAGAACCAACAGCATAATCGCCACTACCAGTGTCTGAATCTTTAAACATATGTACCAATCCCTGATTGGTACCAACTAAGATTCGAACATCAAGATTTTCCGATGTAACATCGCCATCCGCATCTGTTGTAGGTTTATTACCGAAGTTAATAGCGAGAGGTTTCGAATGGAGAGGATCCCCCATAATATCATCTCGAGGGTCGGTATAATTTTCATCATTATCTTCATCATCAACATCGACACCATAAATCCAGTCTCTATTCGTGGAGACAGTATCAGAAACGGAGCTAGTTGCAGGACTTCCTAGAAGAGAATAAAAACTCGAGTCGCTTATTGTTGTAAGCAAACTCAAACCACTTCCGTCATTTATATATATTTTTCTATTTTTCAATTGGGACTTTAAGGTCGGTAAGACCCCACCCGATTTCACCTTATTGCCATCGATGTTACCTGCAGGACAGGTATTCCAATAGGTACAAGTATCACTTGAAATATTACCATTAGTATCAATTGCTCCCGTCGTTCCACCTGGACCGACAATCTCACCAGAGGAATTGACTTTCAGCTTTTTCAAATTACCACTCCAGCGAGGTCCGCCACCGGGTAAAAACATGGCAAAGTAAGCTGAGTTATAGGTCTGAGTTTTATCGAAGTTGTTACTGGCAATACTCGGAGAGGTAAATGATGAATCTATGGTCAGAATAGACTTTAATGCGTCATTCATCGCTTCGACTAAATCAAGGCCCGTTTTAGCGACGTAATAACCTTTAGATACGCCATTAACTCTTGGGCTTCCGCCCCTAAAAGCCGCCTCTTCCAAGAGTGCAGCTGCTTTATCCGCTCCGTCAGAAAAGCCTATAGTAAACAATCTAACGTTTTGTTTGTTATCAACACCATTTGAATCTTTCGGCCCAACAACAATATCATTGTTGTACATATAAGCCGCTAAAGCAGGCAAATAGCTAAACTCATCTTGATTACGATCATCTTTGAAACTCATAGCGCTGTAGTCACCAGCGACTTTAGCGGTTGAAGTTAATTGCTTAATCGAGTCATCCGAGGCATGGTCGAGTGTTGGCGCACCATCGGTAATATAAATCAAATATGCGGTGTCCGGGCATGTTTTAAACTTCGTTGCATAATTCCCACTATTCAAGATGCTTGAAGGATTATTTGGCGTATAGTTATCAACTTTGTTATTTCCAGTCGCGTTTTTATCATCATTACCAAAGGTGACTGGGCCGCCACTAAAAAATTGATAAGCCTCATATAATGTTTCACACAGAGGCGTATTTGTTTGAGCAGGCATATCTTTAATTAAAGATATTAATGAGGACTTATTTGCTTCCGTCATTTCGGTCATATCATAAATAATACGTCCGCCGTCAGCATAATTCTCGGTTGGATAGTTTAAGTTATAAACGGCAAGGGCAGCATCAATGGGAATAGCTAATGATTCCAACGCTGACTTAAGAGCATTTTTCGCGACATCTAAACGAGTACCAGTACCACCACTGTTCTGCCCTTCTGTTGTCGTTGTTGCCCACTTATACCACACCAAGTAATGAGCAGAGTAAAGTGTAACCGGAGTTTCGGTTCCAAACTTTGTACTATTTAAACTACTTTGACGGTCAGTCTCAGCGCTTCCCGATGTATACATTTTATTAGTATCAACCGGGTAACCATCTGCAAACGATGGTTTTTTATTAGTTGAACCAGGATTTTTTGGGTCAGCATTTAGAATATCTTCGTAGCAGTCAACAATATCATTCTGATTAAAACCATTATTGTTTGCTAAAGATTCCCACTTATTTTTGTTAAACTCACGTAAGTATCCAGTGTAACGCCCCTTATCCACTAAAGCTTTGGCAGCTGTATTACAATTATTATTCCCCAAATAAAAACGACGGGCATCATTAGGATCATCAGGGGTAGGCATATTACTGGTATTATCTACGCCCCCCGCATTCCAATAGGTACCTTTCTGATTGATATATCCAGAATAACTGTTCATGTATGTCTCAAATCCTGCAGGGTAGGTACAAGTATCTGCCGCATGACCAGCTTGGGAACAATAGGAACTGACAGCATTCTGGTCTTCAGTTGACATACTCCCTGAGTTATCAAATATAAATAACACCTGTGGGCGCTTGCCAGTCCTTACCGTAGAGTCAACAAGATAAAGCTCTGTATCATCTGCATGTATTTGCCCTGCAATAATGACTGTGGCAGCCATAAGAGCACAAAAGATTTTTTTCAACATAACATTAGTTTCCTGTTAGCACTTGTTGCTCTACACCTGAAACAACGGTTAATGAGCCAAGATTATCCCTACCGAATGTCACCGAACTACTAATCTCAACTCTTCTACAACTGACTAAATTTGCACCCGTTGCATTTGCAGTTCTTTGACAGCCAACATCACGTACGCCAGCATCAGGTAATGGTTTTAACTTTTGATTGCTATTAAAAACTGATGTTTCGGTTACTGCATTAAGGTTGGCAAACTGCTCGCCTGAATAATCAGAAATAATTTGTTCCAATCCCCCATCAGCAATAGCCTTTGCTTCTATTCTTTCAGATCCTGCACCTGACATCCGCAGCGATTGAGTCGAATTAATAGCCAGAGCAACACCAATGACCGTCATAATGATCAAAACAATTAATGCGAAAAATAGCACTACACCTTTTTGCTTCTTCATTCACAACTCCAGTCAACTACGAATCAGTACTGGATTTTCCAGCACTATTGTTGTAGACATAATTTTACGACGATAATGGTCATTTGCAGGGATAATTATTGTCTTATCACCAAGCTGATATTGAGTATCATTGGTATAACTTCTATCTTGATTAATAGAACGAACCAATACAAAAGCCTTAATAGCTACAAGCCTTTGAAATCCTTCATTATCCCACATCAATTCAGTCACATTTGAAGCAGGCATAAAACTATCAGGTGTACTATCACCATCATTATCAAATCCATACAAAAACCGAATATTCTCTATGCCCTCGACCAACTGCTCATCATTACTCATACCTGTGTTGGTTAAAGTTTTACGCCGCAGAATAGGTATTCCACTTGCGTCATCTGCAATGAAGTACACATGATGCTGATACTCCCAAATCCTAGAGTTTTCTATCGTTGCTGTAGGGCTCTCACCAACAAAAAATGCCACTTGTGATGAATTTGATGCGGCATAAATAGCATTGCTATCACCCTCTGATACACTTGGACCGAGGAAACGTTTTAACTGCAAAACATCAGTATCAGCTTTCACATCACCATAATCCAAACAACTGAGATACTCACTCGTGGCAGTGTTTTCATACCCCCAAAGCCGTCTAAAATGTGCAGGCTTATCATCAGGTAAAGTTGCATTATTTAAGCCAGCTCCAACACAATCAGAAGTTAGGGCTGCTATCTCAACATTGGTATTTGTTCCAACAATAAAATCAGTACCAGTTAAGTCCCCCATAAAACCTAACTGACTGAGATCCCGCTCCATAATGGCTAATGCAATACGCCCATTTTCCTGCAATTGATTAAATTGACTGGTTGTGGTGACATTTGATGAAGACATACTAAACATAGTGAATACGCCCGCAGTTAAAAATAAGCCAATAACCATAGCCACCATAAGTTCAACAAGTGACATGCCTGACTGCGGTTTCTTCTTTGCTATAACCATAATTGCTATTTTCATTTATATAATCACCGTTTTAATGGAAAATATTCGGCGATTTTCCTTATCTGCACCACATTTAGCGGAAGTATCAACAACTTTCGAACTATCAATTGCTGTTTTACGTATTCCACGCCATACAATCACCACTAAAACATCATTATTAGTGATTTGAATACATCCAGAGGGAGAATCAAGGCCACCAACATTTTGAGAACCTACAATTTCATCTTCACCAGAAAAGGCTGAGCGCCACTCATATAAATCCCAAGCAACCAATTGAGTGGGGGAACATAACGTTCCTCCATCACACGCAGGTGATGCAGGTGTAATAGCTTCTTTAGAACCGCTATAATTACCTTTGTAACTAGCGAGTTGTGTTCTATTAAGCTTCATCCGGTTGATAATATCGTTTGCATAATAAGAGGCTTGGGTTTGCTGAAATGACTCGAAGCTGCCACGCTTTGCAACGATATGCAGATTAAAAATACCGATTAAGCCAATGACTAAGATCACCAATGCAACAAGCACCTCAATTAATGAGAAGCCTCGTTGAAATTCCTTTTGTGTCAATCGTTCGAATTTAGCCATATTTTTGACAAGCTTTTCAGCCATTTACCCTTTTAAAATCTTAGTCTTACGACAAAAAATTACCAACAGTTAATAATAGATGAGTAAAATGTAAGTAGCCAGTAACAATAGCGTATAAGCATTGATATCATTATGCCTTGAATGAATTTGAGGCAATAAAAAAGAGGCTTATCGCCTCTTTTTTATAAATAACTTAACATCACATATATTTAGCGCAGTTCGGCAGGTACCGCAAAGACAGTGTCTTCCTTACGGCCTTCGACTTCAGTTACCACGCTAGGGGCGAGTTTTGCAATCGCTTGGACAACTTGTTGAACTAAGACCTCAGGTGCAGAAGCGCCTGCGGTAACAGCAACACGCGAAACATTATCGAACCAGCTTGATTCAACATCGTCAGCAGTATCCACCAGATAAGACTGGGTTCCGGTCTTCAATGCGAGCTCGCGTAACCGATTAGAGTTAGAGCTGTTTTTTGAACCAACAACAATCAACAAATCCACATCTGCAGACAGATTACGTACCGCATCTTGACGATTCTGTGTTGCATAACAGATATCGTCTTTACGAGGTCCTTCAATTGAAGGAAACCTTTTTTGCAACGCGGCAATAATGTCTAACGTATCATCGACAGATAAAGTTGTTTGGGTCACGAAGCAGAGATTGTTAGGATCGCGAACTTCGAGAGCATCCACATCGGCAGGCGATTCAATCAGATAAACGCCGCCGTTAGGATTATCATACTGACCCATAGTCCCCTCGACTTCAGGGTGCCCCTCGTGGCCAATCAAGATACATTCAATACCTTTACGGCTTGCACGCGTCACTTGAAGGTGCACTTTGGTCACTAAGGGACAAGTCGCATCGAAAACTCTCAACCCTCGCGCCTTAGCTTCTTGTCTCACCGCTTGAGAGACGCCATGAGCACTGAAGATAACAATGTTGTTATCCGGCACTTGATCTAACTCTTCGACAAAAACCGCACCGCGATCCTTCAGATTCTGCACGACATAGCGATTATGTACGACTTCATGTCGAACATAAATAGGCGGTGAAAACAATTCCAACGCCCGTTCAACAATACTGATAGCACGATCAACACCCGCACAAAAACCACGCGGGTTCGCGAGCATAATATTCAAACTTGGGCTGGTAGGATCGAGTTTCATCTTAAAGTACCTTTACAACGTCCAGTTCAAAAGTGATCTTGTGCCCTGCCAGAGGATGATTCAGATCGACTGTGATGGAATCACCCGCTACATCACGGACAATACCCGGGATTTCACTGCCACCTGGGCCGGCAAAACTGACAATCACGCCTGCTTCTAAACTCATGTCTGCCGGAAAACGGCTTCTGTCTAGATAGTGAATAGCATCAGGATTTGATTCACCAAAGGCATCAATCGCTTCAAGGGTAAAACTGTGTTTATCACCTTCAGCAAGCGTTGCCAATTGCGCCTCAAATGCTGGACTTAACGTACCGTCACCCACATTTAATCGAGCTGGTTTACCCGAAGCTTTAGTGCTGTCTGCGGTTGAACCATCAGAAAGCACAATGTTCATATGGCATAGTAAAGATCGCGTCACAGTCACTTCTTAACCCCTTCGGCGCTATCTGTTTCAGATTTACCGCTTAAAAATGCATCCCAAATGATCAACACAGCACCAATACAAATCGCCGAATCGGCGATATTGAAAGCTGGATAGTGGCTCTTAGCCCAAAAGAAATCGATAAAATCAACCACAAAACCGTGCATTAATCTGTCGACCAAATTGCCTAGGGCACCACCAATCACTAAGGTGTAAGCCAGATTCAGTTTCAACAACGAAGCAGATTGCTTACGCAACCACACTGTGAGTAGAGTGCTGAATCCAACCGCAACAATCGTAAATAACCAACGCTGCCAACCACCGGCGTCACTCAAAAAACTAAAGGCTGCCCCGTAGTTACGTACATAAGTGAAATTAAAAAAAGGCAATAAATTCAGCGATTCATGCAAATCAAAATTGGCCAAGATCCATTGTTTAGATAGCTGATCGGCAAAAAACACCAATACAGCTACCCAATACCAACGTAAGCCACTGTCTTTCCAAGTTAATGGCATACAGATCCTTTACGCAAACAGACGAACTTCGCCGTCGCCTTCAATGTTTGTTACGCAGCGAGTACAGAGTGTTGGGTGGGCCTCAATCGTGCCAACCTCTTCTCTGTGATGCCAGCAGCGCTCACACTTCTCTGCAGTGCTTGAAGCAACCACTAATTTCAGTGACGCCAACTCAGTCTCAACCGCTTCCGATGTCGCGTCCACTAAAGGCAAGACTTTAGCTTCAGAGGTCAATAACACAAATCTTAGCTCATCGCCGATATGGGTTAATTGTTCAGTCAATGCTGCATCAGCAAACAAGGTCACTTCCGCTTCTAGTGAACCACCAATACGTTTATCACGGCGCGCTTGTTCAATCACTTTATTGACTTCGTTACGCACGGTCAGCAGTTGCTGCCAATAATCGTCGCTCAAATCCGTCGCTAAGGTGACTGATTTCAGGCCTTGATACCATTCTTGGGTAAAGACATAGGCATCACGCTCGCCAGGCAATAGTTGCCACACTTCGTCAGCAGTGAAGCTTAGAATTGGTGCAATCCAACGTACCATAGCCTCAGAGATCAAATACAAAGCAGATTGACAGCTGCGACGCGCATGACCTTCTTGCTTAGCCGTGTATTGGCGATCTTTAATGATGTCCAAATAGAAACTGCCTAACTCAACCGAGCAGAACTGCATTAGTTTTTGAGTCACAATATGGAAGTTATATTGTTCATAGGCTTCAATAATTTCCTGTTGCAGCGCAGCAGCGCGGCGCACAACCCAACGGTCTAACGCCACCATATCTTCAACAGCAACTAAATCCTTAGCAGGATCGAAACCGTTTAAGTTGGCTAAAAGGAAACGGGCAGTGTTACGAATACGACGATAGGCATCGGCGCTGCGATTTAAGATTTCGTCAGAAACCGTCATCTCACCGCTGTAATCTGTTGCCGCAACCCATAAACGCAGAATGTCGGCGCCTAATTTGTTGGTTACCGTTTGCGGCGCAATCACGTTACCGATAGATTTTGACATCTTACGGCCTTTACCATCGACGGTAAAACCGTGAGTCAGTACTTGCTTATAAGGTGCTTTGCCATTCATCGCGGTTGAAATCATCAAAGATGACATAAACCAGCCGCGGTGTTGGTCGCTACCTTCAAGATACAAGTCAACGCCGTGTCCGTGGAATTCAGGACGAGCCGCTACCACTGACGAGAAGGTTGAACCTGAGTCAAACCAAACGTCTAAGGTATCGGTTACTTTGCGGTATTGATCAGCTTCGTCACCCAATAATTCAGCGGCATCGAGATCCCACCAAGCTTGGATGCCCTGTTGTTCAATACAGCTCGCTACACGTTCCATTAGCGACACACTATCTGGGTGCAGCTCTTCGGTTTCACGATTCACAAACAGCGTGATAGGCACACCCCAAGTACGTTGGCGTGAGATACACCAGTCAGGGCGGTTTTCAACCATTTTTTCAATACGACTTTGGCCCCAATCAGGGATCCATTGGGTCTGTTCAATTTCTTTCAATGCTTGCGTACGCAGGCCATGGTTATCCATAGAGATGAACCACTGCGGCGTCGCACGGAAGATGATCGGTGTTTTGTGACGCCAGCAATGTGGATAGCTATGACGGTAAGCCACATGATTCAGCAAGGCGCTCTTTTCTCTCAGTAAAGCAACAACATTATCGTTGGCTTTAAAGACATGCTGTCCAGCAAAATACTCGGTATCAGGCTTGTATACACCGTTGTCGCCAACAGGGTTTGCCACTTCTAAACCGTATTTTTGACCAACCACAAAGTCGTCTTGACCGTGACCTGGGGCAGTATGAACGATACCAGTACCCGCATCCGTCGTGACGTGATCGCCTAAAATTGCCGGAACATCAAAATCTAAGAATGGGTGATTAAAGCGGACAAGCTCAAACGCTGCGCCTTTGGCAGAGCCAAGCACTGTATGGCTTTCCACGTTATAGCGAGTCAGGCAAGATTCAACTAATACTTCAGCTAAAATAAGCGCTTGCGTAACGCCGTCTTTTTCGAATTCAACTAAGCTGTAATCCAGCTCAGGACTCAAAGACAAGGCGCGGTTCGCAGGCAGAGTCCATGGCGTGGTAGTCCAAATCACCATAGAAACAGGATGTGAGTAATCGCTTACCCCAAACTTAGCCGCAACGGCTTTACTATCGGCGGCCACAAATGCTACATCAATAGCAGGTGATGTTTTGTCTTCGTATTCCACTTCAGCTTCAGCTAAGGCAGAACCGCAATCAGTACACCAATGCACTGGCTTAACGCCTTTATGTAAGTGACCACTCTCAATCACTTTCGATAAAGAACGCACGATATTAGCTTCGGTTGAAAAATCCATCGTCAGGTACGGATTTTGCCAGTCGCCCAATACGCCTAAACGGATAAAGTCTTCACGTTGACCGTTAACTTGCTCGGCGGCATATTTACGGCATTCTTCGCGGAATTCTGCCGCAGAGATTTTTTGACCAGGCTTACCCACTTTTTGCTCTACTTTCAGCTCGATAGGTAAACCGTGGCAATCCCAACCTGGCACATACGGTGCGTCAAAACCAGACATGGTTTTTGACTTAATAATAATGTCCTTGAGGATTTTATTAACTGAGTGACCAATATGAATACTGCCATTTGCATACGGTGGGCCGTCATGCAAAATGAAGGGAGTACGGCCAATTCGGCTATCACGGATCTGCTGATACAAACCGTCTTTTGTCCAGCGCTCTAACATCTCTGGCTCGCGATTTGCCAAATTACCACGCATCGGAAACTCTGTTTCCGGCAAATTCAAAGTAAATTTATAGTCGCTCATTGATCCTATACCGTTAATTAAACTGATAAATTTCAGCCTGCATCATTACCAAATAAAGCTTTGGCTTCATTTGCATCATTTAAAATCTGTTGCTTAAGCGCATCCAATGAGTCAAAAGGTTGCTCATCACGGAGTTTAGCCACCAACTCGACCTCAACATGTTTGCCGTAAATGTCACCTTCAAAATCAAAAAGATGCACCTCAAGCTGACACACTTGACCGTTCACTGTCGGACGGAACCCAATATTGGCTACGCCCTCATAAATATCGCTGTTATCCCAATAACACTTGACCGCAAACACACCGCGTACCGGCACAACATTGCGCTTTAAGGCGATATTGGCTGTAGGGAAACCAATGGTGCGGCCAATTTTTTGCCCATGTGCGACACGACCACTCAAGGTAAAAGGATGACCGAGCAAGCGTCTTGCTTGCTCAAGATTACCCTTAGCCAATTGTTCACGCACGGCAGTTGAGCTCACTCTTTGCGAGCCCAGCATAAAACTTTGGGTGCTGACCACGGTAAAGCCATTTTGGATACCCGCCCGCACAAGCATCTCAAAATTGCCTTTACGACCCTGACCAAAACAAAAATCATCGCCGACCACTAGGTATTTAACACCGAGTTTGCGGACCAACAATTCTTCAATAAAATGCTCAGCAGGTTGATTGGCAAAAGTGCGATTAAAGTTAACACACACTAACCGTTCAACCCCAAGTTCATCGAGCAACATGACTTTATCACGTAATAAACTTAAACGAGCTGGCGCATTGTCGCCGCTAAATAATTCCTGCGGCTGAGGTTCAAACGTCATCAACGTAGATGGCAGCGATAACTGCTTTGCCTTCTGCACTAAGTTCGCAATCACTTGTGCATGACCACGATGGACGCCGTCAAAATTACCTATAGTCAATACACACCCGTGGTGGGATGACAAAATGTTATGTATACCGCGGATTAATTCCATAACTTTAGACAACTGCCAAGCGCAAATCGGCTGATTATATAACAGCTAGCGATGAGAATCAGCAATCAAACTCCCCGTTTAATTGACCAAGGACGAATTCCGAGCAAAAGCAGTCCCAACAAGTAACTGACTGCCCCCGCTAAAATCAAGCCTATCAAGGCTTTTGCACGTTCGAACAAATGCCAATCTAACCAAATTTGTTGCGAAGGTAAAAAGTAATACAAGACTACCACCATCAAGGCGGTAGAGACCACGGCTTTAGCAAAAAACACCATAGTCGGCCTAGAAACGCGATAAACGCCGGCTAAATGCAATCCTCGATAAAGTAAAGTGGCGTTGAGCAATGCTGACATTGAAGTCGCAATCGCCAATCCAACATACCCAAAAGGAATAGCAAACAATAAGTTAAAGCCCATGTTGGTGATCATGGCGATAATGCCATAACGCACAGGGGTTTTGGTATCTTGGCGGGAGTAATAACCTGGTGCGAGTACTTTAATCAGCATAAAACTGAGTAAACCGCTACCGTAAGCCATTAAACTATATGAAGCCATTTCAACATCATGCATCGAAAAAGCGCCGCGCATGAATAACACCATCAGCATAGGTTTTGCGAGGATGATCAACCCCATCATGGCAGGAAGACCTAGCAGCAAAATAGCTTTAACTCCCCAATCCATCGTCAATCCAAAGCCCGCACCTTCAGCATTGACATGGTTTCGTGACAGCGCAGGCAAAATAACAGTACCAATCGCGATCCCAAACAATCCTAGGGGAAACTCCAATAAACGGTCGGCATAGTAGAGCCAGCTTATCGAGCCCGTCATCAAAAAACTGGCGATAAAGGTATCAAATAATAGGTTAATCTGTGAAACCGATACGCCAAATAGCGCCGGGATCATCAAGGTTCTGATTTTCACCACTCCAGGGTGATGCCAACCCCACGAGGGTCTAACCAGTGCTTTTTCACGCAACAAAAAAGGAATTTGAAATAAGAACTGGATTAATCCGCCACAAAAAACGCCCCAAGCAAGGGTGATTTCGGGTTGAGTCGATGTTGGCGCATAAAATATGGCCGCGGTAATAATCGCCACATTGAGGAATACAGGGGTAAACGCCGAAACCGCAAATCGGCCTCGGGTGTTTAAAATCGATCCAGCCAGTGCGGTAAAGGTAATAAACCACAAATAAGGAAAAGTAATTTTAAGCACTACGGTGGCGAGTTCAAATTTAGCGCCGTCGGGCTCATTGTTAAGCCAAGCAATAAACCAACCACCGCCGAATAAGGCAGATAACACGGGCGAAGCTACCACGCCCACAAGCGTCACAATCGTCACCAACAAACCTAATGTGCCTGCGACTTTACTCAGCAGGTCACGGGTTTCTTCTGCGGTGTGTTTTTCTTGGTACTCAGTTAAAACAGGCACAAAGGCTTGTGCAAATGCTCCTTCTGCAAACAAACGACGTAAGAAGTTAGGAATTTTATTGGCGAAGAAAAACACATCGGCACTTGTCCCGGCCCCCATCAAGTTAGCAACGACGACGTCCCGAACAAGACCTAACACACGGGATATCAATGTCATAGCACTAACAATCAGACCAGATTTTAATAATTTTCTACTCAAACGTCCCCCAGACCCATGTCGAATTGATTAGGTGATACATCTCAAAAAATCGATTCAGGCTCTGTCACACTGCGGTAATAGCTGCTAGAATTGCGCCACATATTACACGAGTTGGGTCGAAGATAGCCAAGGCAGGTTGGATTAATTTATCTTTATGATGAATATTCAATCATAGTCATTGACAAAGTGACTAAATGCAGGCATATTCCTCGGCCTTTAAAAGTATCAAATCCAGTTTTTAGGAGTTGCACCTTGGCTAATAGCAAGTCTGCAAAGAAGCGCGCGCTTCAATCTGAAAAGCGTCGTCAGCATAACGCCAGCCGTCGCTCAATGTTACGTACATACGTTAAAAAAGTAATCGCTGCAATTAAAGCAGGCGATCACAAAACAGCAGCAGAAGCTTTTGCTGTTGCACAACCAATCGTTGACCGTATGGCGACTAAAGGTCTTATTCACAAGAATAAAGCCGCTCGTCAAAAGGCACGTTTGAACGCTAAGATCAAAGCAATCGCTGCTTAATCTATAAAATAGCAAATGAAAAAAACCGGCAATTGCCGGTTTTTTTATATCTGAAAAACACTATTAATGACAATAAATGTTGTTCAACAAGTGGATCATCTCCCGTACTTCATCACTCTTGAGTGAATAAAATACTGTTTGCGCTTCTTTGCGTGTGGTTACTAAATTATCTTTGCGTAACCAAGCAAGGTGTTGTGACAGTGCCGATTGACTTAAGCCTAATTTTTTATTCATTTCGCCAACGCACATTTCTCCTTCATTCAATAAATAACAAAGAATAAATAAACGGCGTTCGTTCGCAAGTGCCTTTAATAGCACTACGGCATGATCGGCTCGCTCCTGCATTAATTCAATATTCATTACGCACTTTCTCTCCTAAAACTAACCCCTGCGCTAATATAGCGTCGCCTTACGGATATAGTCGGGACATAAAGCACACTTTTTGCTAGATTGTTTTTAAAAATGGGACATGCTTAATAAAAATAAAGGAAATCTAATGAAGCCCTATCAAACAACACTTCTCTCGAGTTTTTTAATCGGGAGTTTAAGTGCGTGCCAAACTCAAGTAGAAACAGCCCCGACAAGTGAAGTCATTAAATTACAGCAGACAGCATTAGCTTCACAATTAGGTTATGACATAGTCGAATCTCTCACGGTTGAAGTAGGTCCAAGACTAGCTGGAAGCCCAAAAGATATCATCGCCGTTAACTGGGCGATAAATAAACTGACCAGCCTTGGATTTGACCGCGTTTATAAAGAACCAGTACAAGTACCCATTTGGGAACGCGGTGAAGCCAAAGCTAAAATAACCTTCCCTGTCGAGCAGCCGCTGGTCATTACTGCGCTTGGTGGCAGCGTTGCGACACCAGCAGGTAGTTTACAGGCTAAAATCGCACGTTTTGATAGCCTAGAGGCACTACAACAAGCCAAGCCTGAAGACGTAAAAGGTAAGATTGCGTTTATTGACCAAAAAACCGAGCGCCACATTACTGGTGAAGGCTATGGCAAAAGCGTTGGCGGCCGCTCAAAAGGTGCTGTCGCAGCAGCGCAAAAAGGCGCAGTTGCTATCGTGATCCGCTCTATTGGCACAGATCATGACCGCATGGCCCATACAGGTGTTATGCGCTACCAAGATGACGTGCCTAAGATCCCTGCGGCAGCCATGTCAAACCCTGATGCCGATTTGGTCGATGCGTTACTAAAACGCAATCCTGATGCTCTACTTGAGTTGCAGATGTCACCCAAAAATGCAGGCTTTAATACGTCTTATAATGTCATTGCCGAAGTAACGGGCAGCAGTAAGCCCAATGAAATCGTGCTCATTGGCGCTCATTTAGATTCTTGGGATGAAGGTACGGGGGCGATTGATGATGGGGCGGGTGTCGCGATAGTGACAGCTGCAGCTAAGCACATTCAAGATCTTCCAGTAAAACCCGCTCGTACTGTCAGAGTGGTGCTATATGCCGCTGAAGAAATAGGGCTTGTGGGCGGTAAAGCCTATGCTGAAGCTCATAAATCGGAATTATCACTGCACTACATAGCCGCAGAGTCCGATTTTGGAGCAGGCCGAATTTATCAAATCGATACTAAGGTCAATGAGAGCGCATTTGCAGAGGTACAGCATGCACTTAGCCCTATGTCATTCAATGGTGTCGCACTCGGCAACAACCAAGCTTCTGGCGGGCCTGACGTGTCTATGCTGCCGGCTCTAGGCGTACCAGTTGCATCATTAAGGCAAGATGGTCACGATTACTTCGATTACCATCACACACCGAATGATACCTTAGATAAGATTGACCCCGCCGCATTGGCTCAAAACGTCGCAGCCTACGCACAATTTGCTTATATCATGGCAAATGCAAACACGGCATTAACACCTTTGGCCACTCAGTCTGAAAAATAGATAATCGATAAAATAATTGAGAGAACAGCATAAGCTGTTCTCTCTCAATTAACATCTTATCGATATTTCGCTATTGCTCTGCACGTAAAAATGTTGGATTTGTCGGTGAACTTTGCTCTTCACTATAGTAATAACCCGCGAGATTAAATGCTTTTAACTCAGCTAACGTATTCACTTTATTGGTGATGATATATCTCGCCATCATGCCCCTAGCACGCTTAGCAAAAAAACTGATCACTTTATATTGACCATTTTTACAATCTTTAAATACGGGTGAAATTAATTGCCCTTGCAGTTTTTTAGGCTTTATCGCTTTGAAATACTCATTAGAAGCAAGATTGACAATAATATCGCTACCACTTTCTGCAAGCGCTTCATTTACCGCTTGCGTTAAGGTATCACCCCAAAATTCATATAAATTTTTACCTTTTGGATTCGAAAGCGCCGTTCCCATTTCTAAACGGTAAGGCATGATTAAATCCAGCGGCCTTAGCAAACCATAAAGACCCGATAGAATACGCAGCTGCGACTGAGTCTGGGCGATTTCATCCTCAGATAAGGTGTCAGCATCAAAACCTGTGTACACATCCCCTCTAAAGGCAAAAATGGCCTGTTTAGCATTATCTAAACTAAAGTCTGGCTGCCACTGTCCGATACGCGCCGCATTTAAACCCGCAATTTTATCGCTCACCTTCATCAAAGTCGCGATATCTGAAGGAGTTAATTGCCGACAAACTTGGATCAACTCCTGACTATGAGTTAAGAAATCAGGCTGTGAATACACCTGCGTCAGTGGCGGCTGTTCAAAATCTAAGGTCTTCGCCGGCGAAACCAATATCAACATCAAAAACTCCCAACAGAAACAAAAAGACATGTCTATGATACTGAACGAACATAAAAAAACCACGCTTTAACGGCGTGGTCTTTTCGATTACGACAATCAGTAATACTTATCGTCGATAATTTCGGTTAACTAAGGCTTTTTAACGGGCTTGAGACTGGCATCTTGCCAAATATCATCATCGAGTTGATCCATTAATTCAGGAAACTTACTGCGGTCAAACTCTGGCGTCTTACCCGCTTTAACCTGTTCGCGATAATCATTGATGACGCGAATGGCCAAACCTGACAACAGTAAGAGCGCAATAATGTTCACTGTCGCCATCAATCCCATAGAAACGTCGGCTAAGTTCCACACTAAACTTATCTTTGCCACGGCACCAAACATCACCATGCCCAATACACACAAACGGAACAAAGGCAGTAATTTGGTACTGTTACCCATTAAAAACATCACGTTTGTTTCAGCGTAAGAGTAATTGGCGATGATGGATGTAAAGCAAAATAAGAAAATCGCCACTGCAATAAACGCACCGCCCCAGTCACCGACATGGGATGACATGGCATTGATGGTTAAACGAATGCCATCGTCACTCGAACCCACATCCCCTGATAGTAGGATAATTGCAGCCGTTGCAGTACAGATAACGATAGTATCCGCAAATACCCCCATCATCTGTACAAAACCTTGGGATGCCGGATGATTCGGATTAGGCGATGCACTAGCCGCGACATTCGCCGCGCTGCCCATACCCGCTTCATTTGAGAAAAGTCCGCGTGCAATACCCGCTTGCATAGCCTGCGCGACGGTATAAGCCACGCCGCCAGCAGCCGCCTCTTGCCAACCAAAAGCACTCTTCACAATTAAGCTAATAATAGCAGGCAATTGATCCAGGTTGAAAATAACGATAATGAAGGCAACGATAATGTAGGCTAATGCCATGATAGGGACGATAAACTCAGAGACTCGTGCGACTTTACGCAGACCACCGACAATCACAAACCCACTGGCAATTACCAGTCCAATCCCGACATAAGTAGGATTAAACCCAAATACTCGCTCCATCGCTCCGGTAATGGTATTCGCTTGTACCGCGTTGAATACCAGACCAAATGCAATGATCAGAAAGACAGCAAACAAAATGCCCATCCAGCGCTGACCTAAGCCTTTTTCCATATAATAGGAAGGACCGCCACGGAACTGACCGTTATGATCTCGCACTTTGTAAACCTGCGCTAAGGTTGATTCAACCATAGCGGTAGCCATACCTAAAATAGCGATAAGCCACATCCAAAATACCGCACCAGGACCTGCAGCACCAATAGCGACTGCAACACCAGCCATATTACCGGCACCAACACGGGCCGCCATACTGGTACAAAAGACTTGAAATGATGAAAGACCGCTATCGCAACCTTGGCGACTCATGGTCATGACTTTGATGGAATGTTTAAAGTGGGTTAACTGGATAAAGGCAAGTCTTATAGTGAAATAAAGACCAGCTCCTACCAGTCCATATACTAACAACTTACCCCAAAGTAGCGCATTCAAAAAATTAACTATGGTTTCTAACATATTATTTTACTTCTTCCCGTAGCAAATGCTCCTCTAATTGAATGGCAATTAGAGGTACAACATCTGTGGTGAATGAATCCTTCCAAGTTAAAGGTAAGAATTTCGGTAGATTTATTTTTTCAAATTATCCTTCCGTGAATTTACAACATCACGGCTACCGAATTCAACGCAGCAAAATAGCACAGTATTCGAAATTGCTCATGTGATCAAGCTCGCGTTTGCACAGTTAAACGCCATCAACATCACGCCTCACAACATAAGCTAAGCCACTGTTAAAGCTACATTAACAAAATCGAGAAGTTGCCCCATTATTTTTAACAGTAAAAACAACTTTTAAAATTTGGATGTAGGGCACATTTTTGTAATAAAACTACAAATATAGTATCCACATAGAAACTTCAATCATCTCTTGTTTGTTTTAGTGAGGCTTTATATGACACAAATACATGAAATCAATGCTCTGAAAAAATATGTCAGAGCGACCAACTTTCTTGCGACCTCGCAGATTTATCTCAAACAAAACGTCTTACATAAACGTCCACTTGCCCATACTGATATCAAACCACGTTTACTTGGCCACTGGGGTACCTGCCCCGGCATTAACTTTGTTTATGCCAACATTAACCGATTGATAGTGAAACATAACCGCTCGTTCATCTATTTAGTTGGTCCAGGCCATGGTTTCCCAGCAGTACAAGCTAACTTATTCATGGAAGGTTCATTAAGCCATTTCTATCCAGAAACGATCCCCTACAATGAAACCGGTATCGAAGATATTTGTAAGAAGTTTTCCGCCGCTTATGGCTATCCTTCACATGCAAACCCAGAAGCTCCAGGACAAATTCTTGAAGGTGGCGAACTAGGCTACTCACTTTCTGTTGGCTGGGGTGCAGTACTCGATAATCCAGATCTGATCGCCACCGTCTTAATAGGTGACGGTGAAGCAGAAACCGGACCATTAGCAGCATCTTGGTACGCAAACCGTCTAGTCTCTCCTGCGACGAGTGGTGCAGTATTACCGATTGTGCATATCAATGGCTATAAAATTTCAGGCCCTACCCGTATGGGACGCATGAGCCATGAAGAACTGGATCTTGAATTCCGTGGTCTTGGCTACTTCCCTATTATCGTTGATAACGAATTAGAAGAAGATATCTATGTGCAAATGACGAATGCCATGGATACCGCTTATGCCATGATCAATGATATCCAACGTCGTGCCCGTAGCGGCGAAGATGTGGTTAAGCCTAAATGGCCAGTGATTTTAATGCGCACCGCCAAAGGTTGGACGGGTGTCAGTGAGTATAAAGGTAAGAAATTAGAAGGTAACTGCGAATCACACCAAGTGATCGTCAATAAATGTGCCACAGATAAAGGTCATCTGGATGCACTTGACAATTGGCTTGCCAGTTACAACTTCCAAGAACTTTACCAAATGAATGATAAAGGCGAGCTGATTTTTGATGCCGACATTTGCTCATTAATTCCACCTAAGCAACTTGCCTGTGGTCGTCAACATCTCACCTATGGTGGTGAAGTGGTTAGAGCGTTAACGAACCCTGATCTCGAAAAACTCAGCTACGGCCCAGAAGTACCACGTGGTCACCGTGGTTATTCCATGCTGAAAATGGGTGAATGGATGCGTGATGCATTCAAGCTAAACCGCGATCAACGCAATCTACGTATTTTTAGCCCTGACGAAACCTATTCAAATCAACTACAAGCCGTATTTGAAGAAACCGATCGTGCATGGCAATGGCCAATTGAGAGCTGGGATGAAGACATGTCCCGCGAAGGACGAGTGATTGAGCTCCTTTCTGAAAACTTGCTCTTTGGTATGTTGCACGGCTACACAGTAACAGGCCGCCACGGCATGTTCCCTACGTATGAATCATTCTCACAAGTGATCTCATCGATGGCTGACCAATACTGTAAATACGTCTATGCAAGCCAAGGTGTGCATTTCCGTAAGCCGCTGCCTTCATGTAACGTCGTATTATCTTCGCTGCTTGAACGCCAAGACCATAATGGCTACTCGCATCAAAACCCGTCTTTCCTTGGGGCTATGCTAGAGAAGCATCCAAAAATTATCTCTGCTTATTTACCAGCAGATGCTAACAGCACCTTGGTTTATACCGAACGGGCTTACGCCGACCGCGACAAACTCAATATTCTTGTTGCAGGTAAGAAAGAGTTACCACAATGGTTGAGCTTGGAAGAAGCGCGTAAACAAGCAAAAGATGGCGTGATGGTGTGGGATTTCGCCTCTGATGAGAATCCAGATATTGTGCTGGCAGGTTGTGGTGATTACGTCACTCAAGAGTGTATGGCTTCATTAGTATTGATCAGAGAACTCCTTCCAAGAGTCAAAATTCGCTTCGTTAGCGTCACCGAATTAAGCAGTGATGGCTTAGGAAGCCGCAAATTTAAAGAAAAACCTTGGTTAATGGACGAAATATTTACCCAAGATAAAGGCGTGGTATTCAACTACCATGGTTACCCAAATACGATTAAAAAGTTAATATTTGATCACAAAGGCAGCCGTCGCTTCAGAATTAAAGGCTATGAAGAAGAAGGTTCAACAACCACTCCATTCGATATGGGCGTTCGTAACGGCACATCACGTTATCACCTAGTGATTGATATGGCTTACAAACTGTTCCAACAGGGCGTTATTGATGAAACTATGCACGTTTCCATCACCACTGACATGCTGCAAAGACTAGTTGACCACCGCAACTACATTAAAGCGAATGGTGTCGACCCAATAGAAATTGAAAATTGGATATGGACACGTTAGTCATTACAAAAAATTAACACAACAGTTCATTTTAAAGGCACTCTTCGGAGTGCCTTTTTTACGTTGAAAAAACAACTTACAGAATGAGCAACCATAAAATGAAGGGTCTTAGCTCTGGCTAAATTTAACAAACCAAGTGATAATTAATCGCTGGCTACAATACCAAAGGATCCCCACATTAAGTGCTAGCAATGTTTTGCACACACATAAGCGCAGAACATATTGGTGGAGAATCATAAATAATGGAATTGGAGAACATGATGAATCATAAATTAAAATTTGTACTGCTTGCATCGCTATTACCTTTCACTGTATCTGCGGCTCAAGAACTGACACCTTGGTATATCGGTGGCGGACTTGGCGTAAATAACTATGAGCCGAACTGCGATTTAAAAACGACTAAAGTATGTGGTGAAGATGACCCATATGCTTGGGATATATTCGCAGGTTACATGTTCAATGACTACTTTGGTATTGAGTTAGGTTACCGTAATCTTGGTCGTGCTGAATGGACCGATTATAGCAACAAGCTAAATGATCTAGGAGTTAAAGGTACGACTCTTGGGCTTGTAGGCGTATGGCCAATAGCTAACAACTGGAGTTTATCTGTTGAAGCTGGCGCAATGAACTACTTAATATCCAATAATAAACAATGGGGTAGCGAGTACTATAGCGATAGCGGTATTGCTCCTTATTTCGGTACCGGTATTGGTTATAACTTCACTGAGAACTTAAAACTTCAAGCTAAATATCGTCGCTATGAAAATTTAGATGAAGATAAGTGGGGTACTTTTGAAGGTGAAAGCAACTACTGGGGTCTAGAACTGAGCTACCGTTTCGGTCACACAGTTGCAGCGGCACCAGTTGCAGCAGCGGTTATCGCAGCAGCACCTGTTGACTCAGACAACGATGGCGTCTATGACGACAAAGACCAATGTCCAGCCACACCAGCAACACATAAAGTTGACTCTGTTGGCTGTACCATTTACGAAAACGTAAAAAATAAAGAAGACGTGGGTTCAATCCAGTTTGCTAACGATTCAGCTGTAGTTAAACCAGTTTTCTACAAAGATATCGAAAGACTAGCTAACTACCTGAACAAGAACCCAGAGTTCACTGTTGAAATCGCTGGCCATGCCTCAAACGTAGGTAAACCAGAGTACAACATGGTGCTATCTGACAAACGTGCTGACGCCGTTGCCAAAATTCTTGTTGAGAAATATGGTATCAGCCAAAGCCGCGTAACTTCTAACGGTTACGGTGTGACTCAGCCACTGGTTGCTGGTGACTCGAAAGAAGCCCATGCTGCTAACCGTCGCATCGAAGCCGTTGTGACAACTACAGCTAAACAACCTGTTCTTAAGTAATATTACTTATTGACGTAAAAAAGTCGCTGCTTGCAGCGACTTTTTGTTTTTATGGGGTATACACTAGGAAAAGCGATGCCCTCTACCACAGCCAAGATGAGAGCCTGTATCTCATGCCAGACCTAAATAGACATAAAATTGTCATTTTTGTAATTTTTTTACATTCAAGGTTGGAAAAGTTGGCAAAATCGCTTCTAATAGTCATCAGTGAATTCCGAGTTAAGACTGCTACCTGAGAAGGATGTTTTTCATGGTCAATACATTAGAGCAACTCAAGTTATATACCACTATCGTCGCTGACACTGGCGACATCGAAGCGATTAAACGCTACCAACCTGAAGATGCGACAACCAATCCATCACTCATCTTGAAAGCGGCTCAAATTCCTGAATACGAATCCCTCATAGATAATGCTATCAATTGGGCAAAATCACAAAGTGCCGATCTCGCGCAGCAACTTGATGATGCCAGCGACAAGCTCGCCGTTAATATCGGTGTAGAAATACTGAAACTCGTTCCTGGGCGTATCTCAACTGAAGTTGATGCCCGTTTATCATTCGATAAAGAACAATCAATTGCGAAAGCCCATAAGCTGGTTCGCCTTTACAAAGAAGCGGGCGTTGATAAATCACGTATTCTGATCAAACTTGCTTCAACATGGGAAGGCATTTGTGCCGCTAAAGAGCTAGAGAAAGAAGGCATCAACTGCAACTTAACTCTGCTATTTAGCTTTGCCCAAGCACGTGCTTGCGCCGAGGCTGGTGCTTATCTAATTTCGCCTTTTGTAGGCCGTATCCTTGATTGGTACAAAAAAGATACAGGTAAAGACTACGATGCCGTAAATGACCCAGGAGTCATTTCTGTTACCGAAATCTATAATTATTACAAACAGCATGGTTTTAATACTGTCGTTATGGGCGCAAGTTTCCGTAATATCGGTGAAATCATCGAACTAGCAGGCTGCGATCGTCTCACGATTGGCCCTTCTCTGTTAGAAGAACTGGCTAATTCTCAAATAGACATTACTCCTAAACTGGTTGCAGCAACCAGCACTGTTGCTGCCGAAGCCCCATTGACAGAAGCGCAATTCCGTTGGGACTTTAACCAAGATCCAATGGCAGTAGATAAGCTTGCGGAAGGTATTCGAAACTTTGCCATAGACCAAGGCAAACTCGAAGTGATGCTCACGGCTAAGCTCGCAAACTAAGCATTCTGGAGACAGTGAGATGACACTCTTGACCCAAAGCTCAACATGGCAAGCTTTATCAGCACACAGTAAAAATGTGCCGCATATGCGGGAATTGTTTGCCACTGACGCGGCACGTTTCAATAAAATGTCGCTATCTGCCTGTGGTTTATTACTGGATTACTCTAAAAACAGAGCAACGGCGGAAACGCTTGATCTGTTATTTGCGTTGGCAAGCAATAGTCAACTTGAAGCAAAAATCAAAGCGATGTTTGCTGGTGAAATCATTAACACCACCGAGAAGCGCGCCGTTCTGCACACAGCGCTGCGTAGCACTGCAGAACAGTCGATTATTGCCGAGGGTCAAGACATCGTTCCTGAAGTTCAACAAACGCTGAATAAAATGCAAGGGTTTGTGAGCTCAGTAACGTCGGGTCAATGGAAAGGTTACACAGGTAAAGCGATAACCGATATCGTCAGTATCGGTATCGGTGGCTCTTTCCTTGGTCCAAAGATCGTCTCTCAAGCGCTGCGCCCGTATTGGAACCCAGAGTTGAAATGTCACTTTGTGGCAAACGTCGACGGTACTTCAATCAGTGAGAAGCTGAAGTTACTGGATCCTGAAACGACCTTGTTCATCATGTCGTCCAAATCTTTTGGAACACAGGAAACCTTAACCAATACCCTCACTGCAAGAGAATGGTTCTTAGCAAAAGGCGGTTTGCAGTCGGATGTGGCAAAACACTTTGTCGCAGTGACGTCAAACGTCGCTAAAGCGACGGATTTTGGTATTGATGCAGACAACATTTTCCCAATGTGGGATTGGGTTGGCGGTCGTTACTCACTCTGGTCAGCGATTGGTTTACCGATAGCACTCTTGATTGGTATGGATAACTTCAGAGCCTTGCTCTCAGGTGCGCACCAAATGGATGAGCATTTCGCCAATGCACCACTGACAGAAAATATGCCAGTGATCATGGGCTTATTATCCCTATGGTACGGTAACTTCTTCAATGCTCAGTCCCATGTTGTACTGACATACGATCATTATCTGCGTGGTCTACCGGCTTACTTCCAGCAGCTCGATATGGAAAGTAACGGTAAGTCTGTCACCTTAAACGGGACGGATGTTGACTACAGTACAGGTCCGGTGATTTGGGGCGGCGAAGGTACTAATGGCCAACATGCCTACCACCAGCTGTTGCATCAAGGTACTGCACTGATCCCTGCCGATTTTATTATGCCACTGCAAAGTCATAATCCTATCGGTGAGCACCATGACCAATTAGCGTCAAACTGCTTTGGCCAGACTCAAGCCTTAATGCAAGGTCGTACTTTTGATGAAGCCTTAGCCGAACTCGCTAATAGCGCATTATCAGCGACTGAGAAGCAGCTGATCGCAAAACATAAAGTGATGCCAGGCAACAAGCCGAGCAACACCTTACTCATGGATAAGCTCACGCCGAGCACCCTAGGTGCTTTAATTGCCCTGTATGAACACAGAACCTTCGTTCAAGGTGCAATTTGGGACATCAACTCCTTTGACCAATGGGGTGTAGAACTCGGTAAGGATCTGGGTAACGATGTGTTAGCACGCATCGGCGCTGGCCAGGATTGTGATGCCTTAGATGCCTCAAGTAACGCATTGATTAACCTTTATCGACAAGGCAAAATCTAATCGAACAAAAAGCCAGCAATTGCTGGCTTTTTAATTTTATCCTTTTATTTTTATTCAACTTTCCGACTCTTCCTCGCTCTCAACCCACACTTAAGATCAACGACATATCACTCAAAGTTCATTTCAACTTAACACAATTGAAACATAATTCTTGCACCCTGTTTTAAAAATATGTTATTTAATCGCTGACAAAACATACAACAACAGGAGGTTGCCATGGATCGTTTAGATTATGGTTGTGCGCTAGATGAAGTCGTTGAAAGACCCGATCGTTCGCGAGGCTCCAATAAAAAGCGTAAATGGCGTGAGATCGAAGCGTTGAAAGATAAGCATCGTTTGCTCAAAGAACTCCAAGAAATCGATAATAACTTTAACTACGACATTGATGCCATCCAGTTGTAATCAGATGTTGAGATGATCTAAACCATCATATTCAAACATGAAAAAGAAAAGCGCCTTAGGCGCTTTTTTTATTTGTGATAATGAATGTGGCGGGAAATAAGAGGGAATACTGTTAAGCGTGTGAAATGAGAAATGCGTTGATTACGGCTGCGAGCGCGAGAACACTAAACTCCCCATTACGACAATATGGCTATCGCTAAATGACTAGCGCTATATGACTAACGCTAAGCTCTGCTCTCATCAACCAAGGCCAGCTTCCGCAAATAGTGACTCACTAGCAACAACAGCTAGCGCAAAAAACACGTCACTCTGTTGTATTGAATTCTCAGCTCAAGCCCGCAAAGTGAGCCTAATTAAGTGAATCAATGCTAATCAGCCGTTGTTAAATAAGCCCGCAAGTCCTCAAATTCTTTTTGCTCGCGATCTAAGAATAAAGGATCATCAATCAAGGATTTCTGGCACTCAGACTCAATCAACTGCCAATCTTGTTCAGTCAATGTTTTGGCCAATAACGGGAATATTTCCCGCTCCTCCATTTGCATATGCCGCTCTTGTAATGCGACATAATCTGCAAAATCAACAATCAGTTTCTCACGGGCAACCACAATATCACTGAGGATCAGATTCAACGTCGTCATCAAAGCCGCCGAGGCTTGGATCACTAACTCGTGTTCGGCACTCAACTTATCGATACTGTCATTAGCTTTGTGCGCAAGATAGTAGGCATAAATAATGTCTTCAACCGGATGATGACAACGCTCAGCATATCCTTGCATATATTCAACGATATCGCGCACCACGATGAAGTTGATTGACTCACCTTCTGACAGCTTCATCTGCTTGTTTTTTAAAACATTTAGCAATACAGCTATATGTTTATGATCATGCATGAGTCTTTTAAGCATAATGCCTCCTGGATATGGATCTGACTATTGATACTAGTCAAGTCGTAGACTAACACCAATATAGCAGGCTAAATCCTGTTCACTTTATGACGGTGATCAAGTAAATCACATACCAAACAGTAAACAGACCACAAACACTAACACGTCTATCCAAATCTCAGGGGCATTTAGCGGTTTTTCTCACCACGTTATGATTGATCATCACGCTTTTATTACTAAAACCACAACAACACACTTATTTAGCAAGCTGATGTAGCTGCTGTTGTAGCTTTTTAAATTCCAGCTGTTGTTCGCTTAGCTGCGCTTTATCTGTGGCCTCAACGGCGAGTTGTGGATAATCCTTAAGCAGTTGTTGCTCAAGCACCAATGCTTGCTCAGTCTCCTTCGCTTCGATGAAAGCATGTAACTGATGTAAAGACTCTGCGAGTGGCACTTTATCTATGTCTGAAGACTCAGCCGAGCTGGGTGCATTCATCGACCTTGCAGCGATAGCTGGGCTGCTTGCATCATGTTGTCGCTCAAGCGCACCCGCTGCGGCCTTCGCTTGCTGCATTTGAGTCTGTATTTCATGCTTAGCCACAGCTTCTGCTTGCATATTTGAGGATTGCAGCGCTTGCGTATCTGCTATTCTCGTCATGGCTTGTGGCGCCGGAGCACTCATCGCCATTGGACTTGGAGCCATGACATCTTCGATTTGCGGCCGATTAAGTACAAGTAAACCCACAACAAGCACCAAAGATGCCGCGCTCGATAACGCCCAAGGGTGACGTCGCCAGACGGAAGTTGGAGACTCAACAGCGGTTATTTTACTTTGATGCATTTCAGCTAAGTGAGTTTGCGCCAGCTGCAAGATATCTTGATCAAGTTGCTGCGGTGGAACTTCTAAGGCCTGTTGGCGATACCAAGCCAGCACTTCCTGTTGTAATGCGCGCTCATCGGCATTTGAAGATGAATTACTCATGACCCGCCTCCTGCCATTTCGCGCTGACGCAATCCTTTAGACTTTGGTAAGCGTAGCGAATACGGCTCTTAGTCGCCTCTAAAGTCACGCCCGCAATGTCGCTAATAATGGCAGCCGTAAAACCCATTTCAATGTTCAGGATAAATGCCTCTTTCTGGACTTGGGGTAACAGTGCGATACAGGTCTTTAGCAATAAACTCTTTTGCGCTTCTTGCCACTGCACGTCGGGCTTATCTTGCTCACCCGCCACAAAAGTATCGAGCCCAGTTTCGTCCTCATCAGTGGCGACTAAATCGACGGGTTTTACCGCTCGCACATGATCAATCAATAAGTTATGGGCGATACGATATAGCCAAGTAGTAAACTTAGCACTGGCCTCGTAGTTAGCCGCTGCGCGGATCACCCGTCCCCATGTTTCTTGATATAAATCCTCAGCTAACTGCTTATCACCTAACTGGCGCACAAAGTAGCGATAAAGCGCGCCTTTGTGCTTCAGGTATAACTGCTCAAATGCTTTTGAATCGCCCTTGGCATAGCACAACATCAATTGCTCATCTGAGTGCTCATGGGTTGGTAATTGCGGTATTGCTAATGCCACGGGAAATTCCTCGTCATTTGGGTTAACCCCCTGTATTCACTTTTACTATTGTAATCTCTCATTACGCGGATTGCTCTTATCTCTCATTGGCTCGCCATGGAGTTTATCTTGTGGAGGAAAAGGTTTATCCGAGCCATCGAATGTTTTGTTAATTGGCAGCTGATTAGATTGCTCTATCGCCGCTGCGGTTTCCATTAACTGCACAAATTCATGTCGATAACCAAAGGGATCATCCCCTAATGCTGAACGTGCGAGTAAGCTTAACTTAGTATAATCAAATTGATGTAGATAGTGACTGCCATTGAGTAATTGCCCTAACCCTGCAACCGCGGCGGCAAATCTAAAATCATCACTTGCTTGCTCTAGCTGTTTAACGCTTTGATCTAACCTGATGGGATAACTCAGTAATTGGCTCTGCGTTTGTGCTGGCAACTTGTATCTCAATTTAAGGAAAGCAATTTCTTCACGGCTGTATTTCTCTTTCCCCGTTTGAGCATCAACGCCATATCTAAGTTTATCATTCATCCTATTCCCAGCTTCAACGTACCTTAATTCATACAAGGCTGTTACTGTATGACCCGCGCCAATCTCGCCCGCATCCACCTTATCGTTATTAAAATCTTCCCGTGCTAAGGCGCGATTCTCATAGCCAATCAAACGGTATTCCGAGACTAAGGCTGGATTAAACTCCACCTGCACTTTCACATCTTTGGCGATAGTGAATAAGGTCGAACTCAACTCGTCCACCAGCACTTTTCGCGCTTCATTCAGCGTATCAATATAGGCATAGTTGCCATTGCCCTTGTCCGCCAATTGCTCCATCAGTTGATCGTTATAATTGCCCAAGCCAAACCCTAAGGTTGTCAGGCCAATGCCATGATCTTTTTCCTTTTCAATCAAGGCAATCAAATCATCAAAATCTGTCACGCCAACATTGAAATCACCATCGGTCGCAAGGATGACTCGATTAATGCCATTGGGGATAAAATGCTTTTTGGCCAATTGATAGGCTTGCGTGATCCCTTGCCCACCATTGGTTGAACCACCGGCACTTAATTGCTCTAGCGCATAGGTCAAGGTTTGAGTGTCGTTCCCCGACGCGCCATCGAGCACTACACCAGCCGCCCCTGCATAAACCACAATAGAGACTTTATCCTGCGCGCTTAACTGCGCTGTTAGCAGCTTTAATGCCGTTTGCAGTAAAGGCAATTTATCCGCTGACGCCATAGAGCCTGAGACGTCGAGTAAAAAGACTAAGTTGCTGGCGCCTAACTGAGATTTAGGTAAGTCATAACCTTTAAGGCCAATCCGCAGCAGCATCATGTTATCGTTGTAGGGGGAGGGAGCAAGCTCTGTCGTCACGCTAAACGGCGCCGCGTTTTTAGCGGGTAAGGGATAATCGTAGGCAAAATAATTGAGCATTTCCTCAACTCTGACAGTGCCTTTCTCGGGTAATCGCCCTTCCCTCAACATCCGTCTTAAGGTGGCATAACTGCCAGTATCGACATCGATGGAAAACGTCGATACCGGGATCTCCCCTGCCACCATGATGCCATTTTGCACTTGCTGCTCGAATTTATTTTGCGCTAACGGAATCGCGGCATAATCACGCGGCATTGGCGCTATGCTCATTCCCATCACTGCCCCATTGCTAGACATTTGCATCGGCGCCGTAACTCTCGCCATCTCAACCTTAGCAGCATCACGCATTTCAGCTTGGCGCTGCGACGCTTCTTGATGACGTTGCTCGGCTTGCTGCTTGGCTTGTCGATGTTGAACTTCGGCGCCTTTACCGCCACAGGCCGTTAAACTCACTGCGACCAGTAATAGAGCAGCCATATTGGTCGCCGATGGGATACCGTTTCCCCGTTGCAGGTAGATAGTTGGATCGGAAACTGAAACGGTTTTTGGGGAATATTTTGTTTTCATGTTTAATGCCTTTGATGTTGACCTAAAGCTGTAAACGGCCCGCATTAGCAAAAGGGTTAAAACATCTCGATATTTTGCAAAACATACTTAAATGAGAATCAAACTGCCTCAAGCACACTATTTATACAAAACAAAGTATTTTCAATCGCTTTTGCTGGCAAGATCACACTGCACATTCAATCTGGCCACTAAAATAGAAGCTTGTTGCTAGCCTAGCTATGGGACCCTCTTGTGTCACACTCAGCTCATTTATTTTCCCTAAGGATCGCCCACGCACTCACAGAAGCTTGCGTGAAAGATAAGTATTCGTTTAAACGTTTTGGGCAAGATCTTCTTGCCGGTCTTACTGTGGGTATTATTGCAATTCCATTAGCGATGGCATTAGCCATTGCCAGTGGTGTTGCGCCTCAATACGGCTTGTATACCGCCATTGTCGGTGGCTTTATTATCGCCATGTCTGGCGGCTCACGTTACAGTGTGTCCGGCCCGACAGCGGCATTTGTGGTATTGCTCTACCCCATAGCCCAACAGTTTGGTTTAGCAGGATTATTAATCGCAACTGTGATGTCAGGAATGATACTCGTCGGCATGGCGACGCTGCGTCTAGGTCGGTTGATTCTGTATATTCCCGAATCCGTCACCTTAGGTTTTACCGCAGGGATTGGCGTAGTGATTGCCACCTTGCAGCTAAAGGACTTTTTCGGGCTCGAAATTGCCCATATGCCGGAGCAATATCTGGCCAAGCTAATGGCATTAGCCCAAGCGCTACCTTCAATCCATTTGCCTAGCTTACTGGTTGCAAGCGCCACCTTAGCGACTATGCTACTTTGGCCTAAACTCAAAACACCTGTTCCAGCGCACCTTCCGGCAATCATACTCGGCACTATCCTCGCCTTGGTGCTCAATGCCATGGGCGCTGATATAGAAACCATAGGCACTCGTTTCCACTACCAACTGAGTGATGGCACCACAGGCATGGGGATCCCTGCGGTATTGCCAAGTTTCGAGTGGCCTTGGCTGCAGGCTGGCGCAAATGGTCAAGCTTTTCAGTTCAATTTAGCGACCTTTCAAGCCTTGTTACCTGCCGCCTTTGCCATTGCCATGTTAGGGGCGATCGAATCGCTACTGTGTGCTGTGGTGCTCGATGGCATGACAGGCAAGCGCCACAGTGCCAACAGTGAGTTACTCGGCCAAGGCATAGGTAATATCATCACGCCGTTTTTTGGCGGGATTCCGGCTACAGCGGCAATCGCCCGTAGCGCGGCGAACGTCAAAGCAGGCGCACAGAGTCCGATTGCGGCCATGATCCACGCCATAGTGGTATTGTTTGGTTTAGTCGCCTTAGCGGGCGTGCTCGCCTACTTGCCGATGTCGGCCATGGCGGCACTGCTACTCGTCGTAGCTTGGAACATGAGTGAGGCCCACAAAGCGCTGCATTTAGTTAAAACCGCGCCCACCAGCGATATCATGGTCTTTGTTAGCTGTTTTTCATTAACGGTTATTTTCGACATGGTCATCGCCATCAGTGTGGGGATCATTCTCGCCGCCTTGCTGTTTATGAAGGAAATTGCCGAGATGACAAGGCTTTACGATATCAGCACCAACAAGCGTTATGTCGATCAAGAGTTACCCGCCGATTGGGCTGTTCTCAAAATTAACGGGCCGCTATTTTTCGCCGCTGCCGATCGCATTTTCTCCGAAATCGCCAGTCTCACCGAAGATAAACAAGTGATAGTGCTGTATCTCGATGGGGTCTCGATTTTGGATGCCGGTGGCTTAGCCGCGCTGACAAAACTGATTGAAAAATGCAAAGCGAATAAAACTAAGCTCATTATTGCCGATCTACAGTTCCAGCCCATTCGAACGCTAGCAAGAGCCAAGATCCAGCCGATTGAGGGCGTGTTGAAGTTTTACTCGACCCTACGAGAAGCCATGGCCGAAGCGCCAGTTATCACTCAGCAAACAGAAATCACTGCGGATAAGCAGACACAGTAAACCCGCAGCGCAATCTCAGCGGCTTAATGCTGCTGACTTATCTCAAAGGCCAATCTCAGGATTGGTCTTTTTTATGACTCAATTACTCAAGCCATTCATCACAGCAAAAGACGTTTTTTCGCTCGCAAAAACGGGCAGAAATGACGAGGATCATGGTATTATTCAGCGCCATGATGCTTGCTACCGGTGACGGCTAGACAAGCATCAACTGTACCTAGACCTGAAACAAGGTCAAAATATAATTAAAATTAGTGAGTTAAGGAGTTATCATGCAAGCCCTTGTTGCTGTTGTTATGGGTTCTAAAAGTGATTGGCCCACGATGGAAGCCGCCGCTGAGATAATGGATAAACTGCAAGTGCCTTATCATGTTGAAGTGGTTTCCGCCCATAGAACGCCAGATAAACTCATGGAGTTTGCAGCCTCTGCCGCCGATCGTGGTTTTAAAATCATCATTGGTGGCGCCGGTGGTGCAGCGCACTTACCCGGTATGATTGCCTCTAAAACTCGCTTACCCGTATTAGGTGTCCCAGTCCAAAGTAAAGCTCTGTCAGGTATGGATAGTTTATTGTCTATCGTTCAAATGCCAAAAGGCATCGCCGTTGGCACTTTAGCTATAGGCACAGCGGGCGCATTCAATGCGGGATTATTGGCCTGCCAAATCCTTGCGAATAACGATGCAGAATTAGCGGCTCGTGTTGACGCTTTCAGAGAAGAACAGACCCGTGCGGTACTGGACAATCCAGATCCGAGGGAAGTTTAATGACCCAGACAAACACTAAACCTAAAGTTTGGGTATTAGGTAATGGTCAGCTGGGCGCCATGTTGACCCACGCTGGCGAGCCATTAGCGATTGAAGTTAACGCCGTTGATATCATGACGCCTACGGATGACATCCTGCCACTTGCGCCGCACGACATCATCACCGCCGAGCGCGAACAGTGGCCAGAGTCCGCCCTTAGCTTACAACTCAGCTCACACCCCCATTTTGTTAATGGTCCGGTATTTAGCCGTTTAGCCGACCGTTTTAGCCAAAAAAGTCTACTCGACCAACTGAGTGTTCCCACAGCGCCTTGGACATTAGTTGACGATAACACCCAAGTCGATACCCTGTATCAGCACTATGGCCCAAGAGTCTTGATGAAACGCCGTACCGGTGGTTATGACGGTAAAGGTCAACATTGGCTTAAACAAGCCGAAGCGGGTGATATTCCAAACGATTGGCGTAACCTTGCAATTGCTGAGCAAGCGATTAATTTTGATGAAGAAGTATCATTAGTTGGCGTACGTACTCGCGAAGGCGAATGCGTGTTTTATCCGCTGACGCTGAACTTACATCAAGATGGCATTTTAATGGCGTCGATTTCGCCACTGGCACGCTTAAGCCCTTTGCAAGCCCAAGCCGAAGCTATGCTCAGCGCCATTATGCATGAGCTTGAATACGTTGGCGTAATGGCGATGGAATGCTTCCGTGTTGGCGATGAGTTATTGGTGAATGAACTGGCACCGCGAGTGCACAACTCAGGCCATTGGACTCAAGCCGGAACACATATGGATCAATTCCAGCTGCATTTGCGCGCACTTTGCGGAATTGCGATCCCACAGCCACAAGTGAATTTTCAGTGTGTTATGGTCAATCTTATCGGTATCGATAATGATCCACGCTGGTTAAGTTTGCCTAATGCTGAGTTGTACTGGTACAACAAAGAAGTGCGCCCTGGTCGTAAAGTGGGCCATTTGAACCTATCAGTGCCCAACCAAACTATGCTCAACCAGAGCATAGCCGCACTGCAAACATGGATGCCCATCCAATACCAAGCTCCTTTAGCTTGGATATTGGCCGAATACGCAGAAAATTCGCGTTAATTCAGTATTTAGTACCAAAATCGCTGATATGAAATTGTTCGCAGTTTCATATCAGTTTATATTTCAATTTTCGTTATATACTTAACAGAACTCAGTGTAGATACGTTAGTGATGTATAGCATTCAATTGTGGCTAGCAATGACACGGATAAAGGAATACTCGAGTGAAATTAAGGGATAATTTCAAACGTAAGACCATAGATCGCTTAGATTATCGCTATCATCTGCTATTGCTCATCGTGCCGATATGTCTATTCGTCCTGCTATTTATCTTTAATGCACCCACAGAAGGTTGGACTATCCTGCCATTACTGTTTGTTTGCATCATTTACATTTTTGCCTACAGCCTGATTTACTATTTGCATCAAGGTCGTTTAACTCGACTGTGGGAGCATTTAGAGCAAGTCGTCACCATCAATGATGCCATTTACGAGCTCGCGCATCTCTCAAGCCATTATAAAAATGAGCATGCCTTTCTCGACGCCTTGCTCAACAAAGCCGTTTACGTGATTAATGGTGCCGAAATGGGCAGCATCATTAAAGTCAACGAAGCAAATAACAAACTGCATTTTGAATCTGTCGTGGGGCTCGATTTAGCAAAACTCAGACAACTGGATTTTACCTTAGAGCGAACCTTTGAATATCGGCTCACTAAGGGGAGATGCGATCAGGTCGTGGTCATCAATGATATGAAAAATATCAATGCTGCCAGCACCTTAACGGAAGATGATCAAAGAGTGTTACTCACAGTGTCCAAGCAGCCGATACGCTCAACACTGTCTAGCCCTATCCGTATCGATGGCAAGCTCTATGGCATGCTCAATCTCGACAGCAGTAGCCTTGGTGCCTTTAGCGATTACGACCGCAACCTTGTCTCTATCCTGACCCACGAAGCCAGTAATGCCATTGCGCTCTATCAGAAGTCACAGCAGATCACTAAACTCGCAAATTTCGATCCGCTCACAGGACTTTATAATCGAAAGAATTTTGAAGATGAACTGCACCACTGGCAGCACAAACCTCACCTTGGCAGCTTTTTGATTATTATTGATATGGATAATCTGAAGGCCATTAATGATGCCTATGGACACCAGACAGGCGATGTTGCCATTAAACGCACGGCCACAGCCATACTGACCTATTGGCAAAATAAAGGCATTATTTCCCGTTTTGGTGGCGATGAGTTTGTCGCTTTATGCCATGGGCCGCTAACCCAAATCGAGCAGGACTTAGATGATATGCGCAAAACCTTGAATCAAGGTTCAGAGCTTAGCCTCGCTTTTAGCTTTGGGATTGCACCCTTCGAAACCGATTGGTATCAATCCTTTAAGACTGCAGATCATGCCATGTATGAGCAAAAGCGCGCGAAGAAGAAAGCCATTAAAGCATTAGAAACTTTCGCGGTGAAAGCACAATAAGCTCGTTGAACTCAGTTACGACAGCCGCTATTAACAGGCCAATATCAAAAGTCAGTATGTCTCTGAGTTGAATATCGAAGTTAAACACCTAAAGTCAGCCATAGACTCTCATTCAAATGGCTGACAATGGGATCAAACTAAGCTCTAGCCAAACCCTAACCCTAACCCTAACCCTAACCAAAGAATAAGCGCCACAGCCAAGATGAATCCAAATCTTTTTGGCAGGTTTTATATTGCGCCGCGTAACGTTTAGATCGCGCATCCACTTTGTTCGCTACTTTGACTAACCACGCCTTAGACTTGTAACTGCCACGGCGATAACCGCCCCAGCCTTCGTGATAATTAAGATACTGGGCCCGCGCATCCCATTTAGACACGCCATTAATCTTATGGGTTTTACTGATAAACCAGCCCATAAAATCCATAGCATCATCGAAATCACTGCGGCTCGACCAATTGTTGCCCGTCTCACGCACATAATCATCCCACGTCATGGTCTTAGCCTGCGCATAACCATAAGCATCGCTGGCACGGCCAATAGGGATAAAACCTAAAAAGTATTCCATCGGTGGCGCGGCATTGTGCTTGAATGAACTCTCTTGATACATCATAGCTAACGGCACATGCACTGGCACCCCCCATTTGTCACGGGCGTCTTTAGCGGCATCGTACCAATCTCGGTGTTCTTGAAATATCTCACACAAATTTTCGGGAGACTTAGGCGGTGACGTCGCGCAACCAGACAAGATGCCGAGACTTGCGCAGAGTAAGATAGCGGCGGGTTTATTCATTAATATCATATTCTTTGGAGAGTTAGCTGGCTCCATGATGTCATAGACTCAGTCTGAGGCAAGCATAAAAAGCTTTTTTGCGCTTAGAAGATCTAAACGCAAGGGGTAAATCAATCTGACTTAAATCGCATGTTGCTGGCTTAGCACTTGAGCTAAACGCTTTGGCTATTTCGTTTCGGGACTCAGCTCAAACTGACACTCATGCTCTTCTTGCTGCCATACGCCCGGTTCCCAATATCCAGTGTCTTTGCCCATATAACGCTTATCGGTGTGAAATAGCGCACCGATATGATAACGCTGATGGCTCTCAACATTGAGCTTAAATACCTTAGGCGTTCGCGCGGCAAGTGTGACCGACAAGCTAGGATCATCAATCAGTTCCGCGACAGTAAACTCATACTCGCCGGGTGCTAGCTGATAATTAGGCTTAGAGACCACTGCCTGACCGTTTAAATGGGTCACGACGACGCGATACCAGTGAGTGCTGGCATCGGGCTGCAAATAACCCGACACAGTGCCACAGCCCAGTGGATCTTCTGGTGAAGCGGCGCAGCCTGATAATAAGGCACTGGCCCCAATCAAAGCTGCGCTGATACGCAAGCGAGTGAAAGAGAATAAGCCCTCTTTCACGACTGAGCTCCAAAGTAATCTTCCAGATAATCATCAAACGAAACTGAACGTTGCGCCGCTTCTAGCTCGGCCTGCTTGTTAAGTGAGCTGGATGCTTCGGCTTGATACTGCGCTATGGTCTCGCTCGACAAGGGATAATCGACAAAGAATTGATAGTATTGCTGTGCCAACGTCATCACCCACTGACCATGATCTTGGCCTTTGTTGATTACGTTTTGCAGCACTTGTCCAGACAGGGTCAAGTTAGGATCTTCAACCGCTTTACGCCAATGGGCTAACGCCACTTGATAATCCGTCGCCTCACCATCGAGCAATACCGCCAAAGGTTGCAAAGCATCAAACAACTCTTCTAACCAAGATTTAAGCGAACGTGAACCGTTTGCGGTTAATAACTCAAGCCCAGGTTTACGGCCTTCAAGCACTACAGCTTTAAGATTCGCGCTTAATCTCGCCTCTTCGCTGGCTTCAGACTTAGGCGACTGCGTTAATAAACAATAGAGTAGGAATAAATCGAGGAAGCGCACTTGGGTCGCCTCAATGCCAATCGGGCTAAATGGATTAACATCTAAAGCACGCACTTCAATGTATTCCACCCCTGCACGGGCTAAGGCTTCTGACGGCTTCTCGCCACTGCGCGTCACCCGTTTTGCACGGATTGGCGAGTAAAACTCGTTTTCAATCTGCAATACGTTGGCATTGAGCTGACGATACTCACCATCGACTTTAACGCCAATATTGGCAAAGTTTGCCGAAGGCATTTTGATGGCCGCATTCACGCCAGCCAGATACTCAGGCAAAGAGTTATAGCTGATATTCAGCTCTTCTTGCTCTTTGTTGGTGTAGCCTAAATCGCTCATACGCAACGAAGTCGCATAGGGTAGATACAGAGTACCGTGACCCGTTTTTTCAAACTTGAGATCGGTTTTTTGATCTTTAATGAAAGAGCTACATAATGCTGGTGAGGCACCAAATAAATAAGGTAGCACCCAGACTAAACGGCGGTAGTTACGGATCAAGCCAAAATAGGATTCAGAAATAAAATCATCGTAACTTAACTGCTTATCGCTCAATTCGTACAGGCTTTGCCATAACTCTTGCGATACCGAAAAGTTAAAGTGCACCCCAGAAATAATCTGCATCAAGGCGCCGTAACGATAGGTTAAGCCCTTACGATATAAGGTTTTCATCATACCGGTATTTGATGAACCATAACGGGCAACGGGGATCTGTTTCTCGTCCTTCACATAACAAGGCATGCTCACAGGCCACAGGCGCTGGCCATTTAAATGGCGCACGCTGAAGGCGTGGGTTTCAGTTAATCCGTTTAGCAGTTGTTCAACATTGTTATGTACCGGAGTAATAAACTCGAGCAAGGCTTCACTGTAATCCGTCGTAATACGCGAATGCATTAACGCTGAGCCTAAGGCTTCAGGATGCGAATCGGTGGCGAGATAACCCGACTCATCAATCCGCAACGCCTCACGTTCTATGCCACGTAACATACCCAAGAGTGCGGTGCGCCCATGGGCGTCCGAGAGATGTTGTACTAATTCATTGAATGACTTCAATTTGCGCTTCTCTAATTGGTGATTCGCTATCGCGACAAGGTTAACAGTCAGACCTTTATTTTGAGGCTTATCTTGCAAAATACGCCTCAAAATAAATCTAAACCTGTCTGTGGGGCAAGCCAAATTCACAACTTGTACTGTTAAAAGCAGACGGTGACAGCTAATGCTGTCACCGTCTTTCGATGTAAATCCGGTAAATATGTGACGAATAGTCGTTAATTAACGTACACGTCTATCACCTATATAAGGGCGAAATACCAATTTACAATACTAAAGTTTCAATTGGATAGCCCAACGCCGCTAAATCTGCTTCGATTTTTGCTTTATCTCCCACCACTAGAATCACCATTTTATTGATATCTAGCTCGGAAGCCGCGAGGGCATTGAGTTCATCTTTTGTTACAGTATTAATGATCTTGTCCTGTTGAGTCGTAAAATCTTGGCTCAATTGGTAACGTTGGATCATGCGCATAAAGCCCGCTTTTTGATACGGAGTTTCATAATCAAGTGCTTGACCTTGCGAGACTGAATTTCGCATAAAGGCAAGTTCAGTATCTGTCATACCCTTTTGCTGATACGCACTGATTTCTTTTACAAACTCAGTGAGTGCTTTCGCCGTCACGTCACTGCGAACGTTACTTGATGCGACAAAATCACCGACTTCAGCACCGCCCGCAAAACTGGTGCGAGCGCCATAGGTATAACCTTTATTTTCACGTAAATTCAGGTTGATACGACTATTGAATGCGCCGCCGAGCGGGTAGTTCATCAGGTAAGATTTAAAGTAATCGCCTGTGGCATCATAGGGCAATGCGCGCTTGGCGATATTGATCACCGATTGCGCTGCGCCAGGTTTATCAATCAGATAAATCGTACCGCCTTTTAATGCTGGGAATGGCTTAAGTGGCGGCACCACAACTGCGGCCCCTTGCCACTGACTCAACCCCGCTAACTTAGGCAATAATGCTGATTCAGGTAAATTGGCGACTGTGACGATTTTAGCGTTACCGCCTTGATACTGCTGGGCATAAAACGCTTTTACATCAGCTAACGTAAGCGCCGCGACTGAATCGAGCGTACCTATGTCATTCACGCCTAAGGCATTGTCTTTACCGTATAACAAAGACGACAACGCCGTATCAGCTAGGTAGCTAGGATCGGACTGCATATGCTGGATCTGCTGTAACTGCTGCTGTTTTACTCGGGTAAAGTCCGCTTCGTTGAAGGCTGGCTGGAAGAGCTTTTCTTCCATAATCGCCAGCGTCTCATCTAAATGCGCTGTCAGCGTCGATATTTTAATCGCACTTTGATACTCAGAGGCACTAAAGTCGACTGAACTGCCGAGCATTTCTAACGCTTGCGAAAGCGCTTCACTGCTGCGTTTCTGGCTCGACTCATTAAGCATTTCTGCGGTCAGCGTCGCTAAGCCCGCTTTTTCAACTGGTACCAGTCTATGGCCGCCATTAAGGTACACAATCAGCTCAACCGTAGGCGTTTCAGTGCTTTGTGTCCCCATGACTTCTATGCCATTGGCTAAGGTTTTAGTCCATATTGTCGGAACCTTTAACACAGGTGCAGCGCCAGATGCGGGCATCTTAGTCCGATCAAAACTTGAAACGAGTTCAGGCTTTGGCAAATCCCCTTCAACCGCCGTTTGCGCAATGGGCAAGGTCGCTGGCGTGAAGTTATCGGCATGGGCGATAAGTGACGTCATACCCTGCGGCACCACACTCATCACCACCATAGGCTTATTTTTAATGTATTGCTTGAACACGCGCATCACATCGTCTTTGGTCACATTGGCATAACGACTCAAATCTGAAGCTATCATGTTCGGATTGCCCGACAGCGTTTGGTTCATCGCTAAGGCAGACACTTTGCCAGAAACACTTTGCAGGCTGTAAATGGTATCGGCCTCAAACTGCACTTTGACTTTTTGCAAATCGTCATCGGTAACGCCACGTTGCTCAAACTCATTAATCGAGTCGAGGATGCGTTGCTCCAGATCCGCCAGTTTGCCGCCCTTTTCAGGATTAGCTAAAGCATAAATCGACATCTGACACGCCAGCTCTTGGCAAGGGTGGCTGACATTGGCCTGCACGGCATAACCATCCTTCACCAAGTTTTTATATAACAAGGATGTTTTGCCGCCGCCTAAAATATTGGCTAACAGATCGAGCGCAGCTTCATCAGGATGCCTTGCGTATACGGTTGGAAAACCAATACGGATCAGAGGCAAGTGCACTTGATCTTCCATGGAGATGTAACGCGTTTTGTCTAAGTTAACCAGCGCCTTTTGCTCTAAAGAGACTTCAGGGCCGCGGGGGATTTCACCAAAATATTTGTTTACCCAGGCTAAGGTCTGCATTTCATCGAAATCGCCACCTATGGTCAGGGTTGCATTGTTAGGCCCATACCAACGTTGGAAAAAGTGTTTAACATCATCAACTGTGGCGCGATTAAGATCGTCCGGCCAGCCAATCACAGGCCAAGAATAAGGATGACCGACAGGATACATGGCTTGGCTAAAACGCTCACTCATGCGGCCATAGGGCTGATTGTCGATACGTTGCGCACGCTCGTTTTTCACTGTCTCGCGCTGCACTTCAAATTTTTCACTGGTGAGTGCCGGCAATAAAAAGCCCATACGGTCCGACTCAAGCCACAGCATTTTTTCTAATTGATTGCTGGGTACGGTTTCAAAGTAGTTGGTTCTGTCGGTATTGGTCGTGCCGTTTAAGGTGCCGCCAGCTTCGGTAACCACTTCAAAATGTTGTTCATCGGCGACGTGCTGCGAGCCTTGGAACATCATGTGTTCAAATAAATGCGCAAAACCCGAACGGCCAGCCAATTCACGGGCAGAGCCCACATGATAAGTGACGTCGACATGCACTAAGGGATCGGAATAATCTTGATGCAAAATAACCGTTAACCCATTGGCTAATTGGTACTTTTTGTAGGGGATCCCTACTTGCGAATCGGCCAATTGCACATTTTCAATAAGTTTAACGCCTGCTGGCAAGTTCGCCGTAGTCGTTTCAGATGCACAGCCCGCGAGTGCGGCAGAAATTGCGACCGCTAATATCCATTTCTTCAAAACATTCCCCTCATACATCAATGGGTCAAAAATACAGCTTCATAATCATAGTGCTGCGTATATTCATCGCTGTGTAGCGTCACAATGCGCTTAGTCATAGTACGCTTATTCACAGTCCGCTGAGTCAAAGTCCGTAGAATAAAGTGCGCTTAAATGATTAAGCATTGGGATTTATGACTCGCAAAATTGACACTAAGTTCCTATCTATACAGTAAATTCAGTCTAAACGGAAAAACACTCCCCGCCCTTAACCATTAAATGCATCCTAACGCCATCAAGCCATCCATTGCAGCACGGCAGCGACAACAATTAAGTAACGAATTGTTTTACCGATTAAAATCATCAGTAAAGAGGAAATTAGCGGCAACCTCACCCAGCCCGCCAATAAACAGAGAATATCGCCGATAACCGGTGCCCATGAGAGTAACAGCGCCAACACGCCGTAGCGTTCAATCAAGGCGAGCCCCTTTGCGTGTTTACCTGTCGCTAACGCTTCTGGTGATTTTGCTAGGCGACCTAAGCGGCCTAAATAGAAACTGGTCATCGCGCCCAACGTGTTGCCAATACTGGCCACCACGACCAGCGCAACCCAAGCCTCTGGGGTTTTGTTTAATAGCGCCACGAGTAAGACTTCAGATCCCCCCGGTAACAAAGTCGCCGCTAAAAAAGCGCCGGTGAACATAATGCCTAACTCAGTCATAATGGCTTACTCAATGATAAATCTCTCTTTTTGTATTCAATGCGATAAGGTTTGTCATGGGTTAATTGAATGTTTCACTTAATCTTTTTACAACAAACTCACTTATCACAATAAGTTATAAGAAAAACGGTTTGTTATAACCCTAGCTCTGTCGATACAATGGTTTAACTATGGCAATCAATGACCATGCGCATGACTGAGGGCGCGTTAACATCACGCTCAACTCGTTGAATACGAATCCTATCATCGCAGGTCTATTGGCTCACTCTTAATTTATTTTTCTGGAATATGCATGATCCTTCAAACCATTAGCCGCATTCCGTTTTGGCAAAAAGTCTTAGCAGGCTTTATCTTAGGTGCGCTCGTTGGCGTTATTTTAGGTGAAAGCGCTACAGTGCTAAAACCACTCGGAGATCTGTTCATTGGCGCCATTAAGATGTTGGTCGCGCCTTTGGTATTTTGTGCCATTGTCGTCAGTATCACGTCGCTAGGCTCGCAAACTAGCCTGAAACGCTTGAGCCTTAAAACCTTAGGCATGTTCATGCTGACAGGCACGATTGCCTCGCTGATTGGCTTAGCCGTAGGTTCAATGATCGACATGGGCGGCACTATGCAGCTCACGGCAACGGAAGTGCGCGAGCGTAATATTCCTGGTTTTGCACAAGTGTTGCTCGATATGATACCAGTCAATCCTTTCGCCTCACTGGCTGAAGGCAAGGTACTGCAAATTATCGTGTTTGCCGCGTTAGTGGGTATCGCTATCAATAAAGTCGGCGAGAAAGCTGAGCCGCTAAAACGCACCATAGAAGCGGGCGCAGAAGTCATGTTCCAACTGACTCGCATGGTCTTAAAACTAACCCCTATCGGTGTGTTTGGTTTAATGGCTTGGGTTGTCGGTGAATACGGTTTATCTACCTTACTGCCGTTAGGTAAGTTTATTGGGGCTATCTACATTGCCGCCTTTATCCACATCATCTTTGTTTACGGTGGCTTAGTGAAATTTGTCGGTGGTTTAAGCCCACTGCAATTTTTCCGCAAAGCTATGCCAGCGCAGTTAGTCGCCTTTAGTACTTCTTCAAGTTTCGGAACTTTACCTGCGAGTACTCGCGCGGTCGAAACCATGGGCGTATCAAAGCGTTATAGCGCCTTTGTGATGCCATTAGGCGCAACGATGAACATGGACGGCTGTGGGGGTATTTATCCTGCGATTGCCGCTATCTTCATCGCGCAGATTTACAATATTCCGCTCGATACACTGGACTATGTGATGATTGCCGTGACTGCGACTGTCGCTTCTGTTGGTACCGCTGGCGTGCCGGGAAGTGCAATGGTGATGTTAACTGTGACCTTAGGTGTGATTGGTCTGCCACTCGAAGGCATTGCCTTTATCGCCGCGATTGACCGTATTATCGATATGATCCGCACGGCAACGAACGTGACGGGCGATATGATGACAGCAGTCGTGATTGGTAAATCAGAAAATGAACTCGATGAAGCGCAGTTCTATTCGAACGATAACCAAGACATTACACCTGTGAATTCGCAGCAATAACAATACTAGGTCGAAGCCACTGCGCTAAGCCATCAGTAACATTGCGTAAATTGCGTAAATTGCGTAAATTGCGCAGATGATGTAAATGAAGAGACCGCTTAGGCGGTCTTTTTTATTATTCAACAAACGGCCTTTAATCCGTCGGCTTTAAAGCCCCAATCAACTCCAACGGTCCTCATCAACTGCAAAATAGGTTACTCAAATAAGATCAAGCTGTTAGACTCTAAAATAACTCTAACTCACATTTTAGCAGAACAGACAATGACGAGACTCTTCCTTATCCCGCTGATCCTATGTTTGTTTTGGGCGTTATTTTTAAAAGCCAACAAACTCACGCTAAAACAAGGCAGACGAGGTTTTATCTACATTATCGGCATAGGCGAAGGGATGATTTTAATCCTCATCACGTTAATGTGGTTAACGGCTTAGCAAAAGGCCAACTCAATACTGAGTTGGCCTTAGTGATAAAACTAAGCTAACGATTGGAAGATGTTCAAAGCTCAGTTAACCCAAATCGGTTAACTCAGTGATTAACCCAATCCGTTACCCAAGAACAGCAAGTAAAATCCCCGCCGCCACAGCAGAGCCTAACACCCCCGCCACATTGGGCCCCATTGCGTGCATCAGCAGGAAGTTATGTTGATTCGCTTCCAATCCCACTTTGTTGACAACGCGCGCCGCCATAGGCACAGCCGATACCCCTGCGGCACCGATCAGCGGATTCACTTTACCGCCCGACAGCTTACACATCAGCTTTGCCATCAACACCCCCGCGGCAGTACCAACACCGAAAGCCAAGGCACCCAAAACCAGAATCCCTAAGGTTTCCAGCCGCAGGAATTGATCCGCGGATAACTTAGAACCCACAGCTAACCCTAAGAAAATCGTGACGATATTAATAAGCTCGTTCTGCGCCGTTTTCGATAATCTATCCACCACGCCCGATTCGCGCATCAAATTACCAAGGCAAAACATGCCCACTAACGGCGTGGCCGCGGGTAAGAAGAGGATCGTTAATCCCAGCACCATCAAAGGGAAAATGATCTTTTCTTTTTTACTGACGTCGCGCAGCTGCTCCATTTTAATTTCGCGCTCAGCTTGGGTTGTCAGTAAGCGCATGATCGGCGGTTGAATAATAGGGACTAACGCCATATAGGAATAAGCCGCGACCGCAATCGCCCCCAATAACTCAGGCGCCAGTTTGGAGGCGAGGAAAATCGCCGTCGGTCCATCAGCACCGCCAATAATCGCAATGGCCGCCGCGTCCTTCATAGTAAACTCAAAGCCCGGCACTAAGTTCAGCGCTATCGCCCCAATCAATGTCGCGAAAATCCCAAACTGCGCCGCAGCCCCTAACAACAGGGTTTTAGGATTGGCAATCAAGGCACTAAAGTCGGTCAGCGCGCCTACGCCCATAAAGATCAACAGTGGGAATACCCCAGTCTCAATCCCCACATGATAGGCGTAATACAGCATGCCACCTTCTTCGGTAAATCCCGCGTGGGGAATGTTCGCCAGCACTGCACCAAAACCAATTGGCAGCAACAATAAAGGCTCAAACCCACGCACGATGGCGAGATACAAGAGCAAAGCGCCCACTGCCATCATCAACACTTGCCCGCCAGTAAAATGGACAATACCTGTCTCGGCCCAAAAAGCCATTAAACCTTCCATAATGACTCCTACGCCAAGGCCAGTAATTGAGAACCCACAGACACTGAGTCGCCTTCTTTCACCCAGAGCTTAGCGATAATGCCATCGCCCTGAGCACGAATTTCAGTTTCCATCTTCATCGCCTCAAGGATGATCACGACATCGCCTTCACACACTCTATCGCCTGGAGAAACATGAACTTTGAAGATGTTGCCCGACAGCGGCGCGCTCATTTCAAGCCTGATCTCTCCATGGCACGCAGTTGGCGTTGAACTCGCAATAGCAGCTTGTACGGCATGAACACTTTGGCCCTGTGGCTGGATTTGCGAGATCTCCCCGCCTGTGGCGACTTCAACTACGTACTCTTGCCCTTCGACAGTCACAGTGTAGGTTTCAGGGCCACGATCCGCAGCATTAGTAGCAAGTGCCGCAGTCAATTCAGGCTTAGGCTCAAAGGCGCTTGGATCGTCACGATTCTTTAAGAACTGCAATCCTATTTGTGGGAAGAGTGCATAGGTCAGCACATCATCGTCATGCTCTGAAGATAGGCGAATACCTTGTTCCTGCGCTTTATCTGCCAACTCGAGCCGTAACTTAGCCAGCTCCGGCGTTAATAAATCCGCAGGGCGACATGTAATGGCTTCAGCTCCTTGCAAGACTCTGGCTTGCAAGGCGGCATCTACTGGCGCAGGCGTCGCGCCATATTCGCCCTTAAGCACGCCTTCAGTCTCTTTAGTCAGTGACTTGTAACGCTCACCCATTAGCACATTAATGACCGCCTGCGAGCCGACAATCTGCGATGTAGGCGTCACTAACGGCAAGAAACCTAAGTCAGCACGTACGCGGGGAATTTCTTCCAATACCAAGTCCATCTTATCGGCCGCACCTTGTTCCTTTAGTTGGCTCTCCATATTTGTCAGCATGCCACCAGGCACTTGTGCACGTAAGATCCGCGAATCTATGCCTTTCAGTGCGCCTTCAAACTTAGCGTACTTCTTGCGCACTTCACGGAAATAAGCGGCAATCTCCTCAAGCAACACCATATCGTAACCCGTTGCGCGCTCAGTATCTTCCACCATAGCGATAACGGTTTCAGTTGCAGTATGTCCATAGGTTTGACTCATCGACGAAATTGCCGTATCGAGCACATCGATGCCCGCTTCAATGGCTTTCTGATAAGTGGCAGTACTCAACCCTGTCGTCGCATGACAATGCATAGATAACACGAGTTGCGTCTGAGATTTGAGTCGGCTAATAAGCTCAAACGCTTCCATCGGCTTAAGTAAGCCCGCCATATCTTTGATACACAAAGAATCACAACCCATATCTTCGAGACGTTTTGCCATATCAACCCACGTCTCTATGGTATGCACTGGACTCGTGGTATACGAAATCGTCCCCTGCGCATGGCCGCCAACTTGGCGCACTGCTTTCACCGCAGTCTCGAGGTTTCGAACATCGTTCATCGCATCAAAAATACGAAATACATCGACGCCATTGGTATGGGCACGCTCAACAAAACGCGTGACTAAATCATCGGCATAATGGCGATAACCTAAGAGGTTTTGGCCACGCAGTAACATTTGCTGCGGCGTATTCGGCATGGCCTTTTTCAGCTCACGAATTCGATCCCAAGGATCTTCACCAAGATAACGAATGCAGGCATCAAAAGTTGCACCGCCCCAAGATTCCAGTGACCAGAAGCCGATCTTATCGAGTAGTGGCGCTATCGGTAACATGTCATCAATGCGTAAGCGCGTCGCTAAAATGGATTGATGCGCGTCCCGCAAAACGACATCAGTTAAAAATAATGGCTTAGCCACTGCCGTCGTAGAATTAGATACAAAAGTCATACTGCTCCCCATTACTTAATCTGTGAACGATACTGCTTTACCGCCAATGAAATCGCAGCGACCACATTTGGATCTAAAGGCTTAGCATCAGATTGCGATACCCTCTGCTGACTTTTAGCATGATTTTTAGCAAAACGTGCAGAGGCAGCATCGACTGCACACCAACGCGCAACCAAATGGATCCCAAGGATTAGTACACCTAAAAATAAATACACTAAGCCCATCCCCAAAAACATAATGCCAACGGCATCCAATAAAGATTGCGTTACATCCTCCATAGCTCCCCCTACCCCTTACTCTCTCAATCCCTATCAACAGTACGATTGCCCCAAAACCATCGCTATCGCATCCAAGTTCAACATTCAATCGGTTGAGCGGTTTACAAACTATGGGTCTCTCGTAGACAGACCCATAGCGACCACCAAACCAAAGAATTTTTGAATAAAAAATCACATTTAAAAATTAATAACTCACGCAACAAGAAAATCAGCTTGAACTTAACCCGCTACAAACATAACCAATTGATAACAAAAACACCATGCTAATGTAAATTGGTCTTACCAATATTGAATAAATCCAAAGGCGGCCAGTCATTAATCCTCATAAATCGGGCAATTAATTCAATATTCCATAATGAAATACCCACTATGCTGGATTTAAGTCTAAATGATGTCCTAGGCTAAAAAATGATTCCTAAATTGAAGACAACGGACATAGGAATAATCCAAGTGAAAAAGTATGCAGATTTCACAATCCAAGTCACTGCTATTTGATTCTGAATGAATATAGAAAGGCATGTCGTTCTGAAGGAATTGATTGAAGGAAAGGAATGGGGTCAATCTAACAAATTAAATCATCCATTTTGATAACTTCAGTATCCGCCTTGGTATCAACGCAGAGTTGTGCCCGGCATTAGTGTATGGAACGGTTATCTTGAGTGATACGCGACAATGCTACCTCAGATAGACCTTAGGCTTTTAGTTATACGCAGGATTAAGCAATAGGACTATGACAAGAACGAAATGAGGAAGCCTAAGATCGAAAAGGAACTCAGTAATTGAAATGGCAAGTGAGCTGGTGAACTGGTGAACTGGTGAACTGGTGAACTGGTGAACTGGTGAACTGGTGAACTGGTGAACTGGTGAACTGGTGAACTGGTGAACTGGTGAACAAAATAATGGGGAAACATGCAAGTTGGAAGAAAAATATATCAATTTCTGCAAATTGCAAACGCAAAAAAGCCAGCTTATTCAGCTTCAGCTGGCTTCGTTACATCTCAATGAGATAATTAGGCGCTTGGCGATGACCTACTTTCTTTTATCCCCGAAGGGGATACATGGGGGCGAGTCATCATTGCCTAAAATGCGCAGCATTTTGATGATGTGTCGCGCGGAGCAATGTATTGCGCAGCTGGGGATCCCGCTCAGCGGCGGGTTGACATCGAGATAAGTTTTCGCGAAGCGTATAAACACAAAAGCCCTAGCGGTTTAGGCTAGGGCTTTTGTGTTTATTTGGATGCTTGGCGATGACCTACTCTCACATGGGGAGACCCCACAC